>DATKGA010000035.1:0-56469 GCA_035510935.1 Acidobacteriaceae bacterium | reverse complement strand
CAGTCGGAGGGGGTGGGCGGGCTGATCTTCGACGCGCTGGTGAAGAAGGATGAGAACTACGACCTGAAGCCGTGGCTGGCGGCAAGCTGGGAGCAACCCGATGCGCTGACCTGGGTCTTCCATCTGCGTGATGGAGTGAGGTTTCAGGATGGGCGCCCGTTGGAGGCGGAGGACGTGGTGTGGACGATCGAGAGCCTGATGGACCCGAAGTTGGCGGGGCTGATTACGGCGAAGAGCGGGGCGTTTGCGGCGGTGGACCGGGTGGAGGCGCGAGACCGGCTGACCGTGGTGGTGCGGATGAAGCGGCCCGATGCAGGATTGCTGTTCAATATGAGCGATGGACTGTTTGGCGTGGTGCCGAGGGGAGCGGGGAGTGACTTTGGGCTGCATCCTGTGGGCTCGGGGCCGTTCCGGTTTGTGAGCCAGGTGCAGGACAAAGAGGTGGTGCTGGAGAGGTTCGAGGATTGTTGGTCACAGAACCCCACCTATCGCGATGAGGCCGCGATGAATGGTGCGCCCGGATCATCAGAGATTCGGCGGGTGCGGTTTCAGGTGGTTCCGGATACGATTACAAGCGCTCTGGAACTGCAGAAGGGGTCGGCGGACGCGGCCAGCAATGTGCTGACACCGGACATGGTGTACGCGCTGAGAGATGCTCCGGGACTGGAGACGACGAGTGGGCCGGGATCGAATGTGTGGTATCTGAACTTCAACGTGGCGGACCCGGTATTGAAGGACAAGCGGGTGCGGCAGGCGGTGGCGCTGGCGATGGATCGGCCTGCGATTGTGGCGGCGCTGTGGCGGGGACATGCGCGGCTGGCGGAGACGCTGTTGCCGCAGGGGGAGTGGGCTGCGGCGACTGCCGCGGAGCTCACGCAGTATCCGCACGACCCAGGGCGAGCTGCGAAGCTGTTGGAGGCGGCGGGACTGCCAGCGAGGCGCGATGGGGTGCGGCTGCGGCTGACGCTGAAGATCAGCCAGGACGAGACGACTCGGTTGCTGGCGGCGGTGTTGCAACAGCAACTACGCGCGGCGGGGATTGACTTGCAGATACAGTCGGCAGAGTTTGGGACGTTCTACTCGGATGTGACGCATGGAGCGTTCCAGATGTACATCCTGAAGTGGGTGGGATCGAATGAGGACCCGTACATCTATCGCTATATGGACTGGTCTGGGAGCTTTCCACCGAAGGGCGCGAACCGCGGACACTATGTGAACGAACGGGTGGATGCCTTGCTGACGAAGGCGGCGGCAGAGAGCGGGACGGCGGACGAGGTGCAGTCGCGGCGAAGGGCGGAGTATTTGGAGGTGCAACAGATATTGGCCGATGAGTTACCAACGATTCCGTTGTGGTTCCCGGACAATGAGGTGGTGCATACGCGACGGTTGCAGGGGGTGGTGTCGCGGGGCGACGGCAACTTCGACTATCTGCGCGAGTCCTGGCTGATGCCATAGACGCTTCGTGCAGTTCTGGGCTATGGCCGCTGAATGGGATGGCTCGGGCGAATGGCGTGGGGTCGCACGATGGGCCGGAATCGGCAACAATGGTAGAGAGAGACATTTGCTGGAGTGTGGGGATGGTTGCTGCGACGGCTCAGGGAATCTAGGAGGATGAATTGAGAGTCAGAGGGTTGAAGGACCGAGATGCGAGGGGCGGAGAGTTGAAGGCAGACGGATTGCACGCGGATGGCGAGAGCGGGATAGCGACAAACGCAGTTCAGACGACGGACGCGGGCGGCGAGTCAGGCTCCGAACAGGCTGCGCCCGTGGAGAGTGCGCCTGCGAGGGCTGAACTGGACCTTGTGCGTGAGGAACGCGACCAGTTGATGGAACGGATGGCGCGGTTGCAGGCGGAGTTTGAGAATACGCGGCGACGCGAGGTGAAGGAGCGGGCGGACCTGCGGGACTATGCAGTGCAACATGCGGTTGAGCCGTTTCTTTCCGTGATGGACAACTTCCAGTTGGCACTGAAGTCGGACGGCACACTGGAGCAGTTGCGCGCTGGAGTGGATCTGATCCTAAAGCAGATGGAGGAGGCGCTGAAGGGGTTGCAGGTGCAGGCGGTGGAGACGGTGGGGAAGCAGTTCGACCCGCGAGTCCACGAGGCGCTGGGAAGCATCGAAACCAAGGAGTTCCCGGATCATCAGGTGCTGGAAGAGATTCGGCGGGGCTATCGCATCCGCGAGAAGTTACTGCGGCCTGCGCTGGTGAGGATTGCAAGTAATCATGCAGTGATTAGTGAATAGTTGGTAGTGGATAGCAACGGCAAGAACAACTGCAAAAGCGAAATACGGAGATTCTGGCTTCGCCAGTATGACAAACCATCATCAGAATGACGAACTACAGAAATGACGAACAACAGAAATAAGCAACTATTGTTGGTGGGAAAATTTAAGAGATGAGTGCAACGGCAAACGTGACTAAGGCTGATTTTTATGAAGTACTACAGGTTTCGCGGGACGCGAGCGACCAGGAGCTGAAGACCAGCTACCGGAGGCTGGCGATGCAGTACCACCCGGACCGGAACCCAAACAATCCGGAGGCTGAGGAGAGGTTCAAGGCGTGCAGCGAGGCGTACCAGGTGCTGAGCGATGCGGAGAAGCGCGCGGCCTACGACCGTTATGGCCATGCGGCGTTTCAGGGCGGCGGGCCGGGCGGAAATCCATTTGCAGGCGCGGGATTTCAGGGCGACCTGGGAGACATCTTCGGCGACCTGTTCGGCGAGATGTTCAATATGGGAGGTGGCGGACGGCGTGCGACACGGGTGCAGCGCGGGCGCGATCTGAGCTATGAGCTGACGCTGGAGTTTGAGCAGGCGGCCTTCGGAGTGGAGAAGACGATCCAGGTGCGGCGGTTGGAGGCGTGCGAGGAGTGCCACGGCACGGGAAGCGCGAAGGGCAAGTCCCCGGCGACCTGCACGCAGTGCGGCGGGCGCGGGCAGGTGCGCTTCCAGCAGGGATTCTTCTCGGTGGCGAAGGCCTGCGGTCGGTGTAACGGGACTGGGACGACGATTGCCGATCCATGCCTGGTGTGCCGCGGCGAGGGATTGCAGGCGAAGACACACGAGATGCTGGTGAAGGTGCCCGCAGGCGTGGAGCAGGACACGCGCATCCGCTACCAGGGCGAAGGAGAGGCGGGACGATTTGGCGGGCCGTCGGGCGATTTGTATGTGGTACTGAACGTAAAGGCGCACAAATTCTTTGAGCGCGAAGGGGACGATCTGCACTGCGTGCTGCCGATCTCGTTTCCGCAGGCGGCGCTGGGGACGGAGCTACAGATCGAGACACTGGAGGGGCCGGCGACGATCAAAATTCCCGAAGGAACGCAGAGCGGACGCGAGTTCAAACTGCGGGGTAAGGGTGTGCCGCACCTGAACTCGCATGGCAAGGGCGACCTGGTGGTGGAGGTGCGGGTGGCAACGCCGTCCAAGCTGAACAAAGCTCAGAGGGAATTGCTGAAGCAGTTGAGTGAGACGATGACAGTGGAGAATACGCCAACTAACCGGGGACTGTTCGAGAAGATGAAGGAGATATTCAGCTAGGTTCGAGGTACAAGGTTCGAGGTTCGATGGGCGGCTGAGCGATATGCTCGGTCGCCTTTTTTGCAGGCGATTATTGCAGGTTGAGGAGGTGAGCGGGGTTCACTTTGGACATCTGGTCGATGTCGGATTGAGTGAGCCCCTGCTTTTTGAGGCCGTCGAAGAGCAGCAGCAGTCCGTCGGGATGGAGCGGGTTGGCTGGCTGTCCCATGTCGGAGGAGAGGATGCAATGCTCCGGGCCGACGGCGCGGATGGCTTTGGCGTAGTCCGCGAAGTCGAATTGCTTTGAGACGACGCCGTTGTAGACGAATTCAATATAGGCACCGAGGCTGGCGGCCTGCTGCATCTGCGGAATCGTCATGGAGATGGGCGTGAGCATGGCGTGGGTGACGACCATGCGGGTGATGCCCTGCTTGCGCGACTCCTGGATGAGGAGCAGGCCGTCTTCGGCGGAGTTGTGGCCGGTGGCCATGACGAGATCGTATTTCTTAATCATGGCGATGACTGCTTTGGTCTCGGGAAGAAGTTCGCCGTTTCGTGAGACGGCGACGTATGGACGCTGCTCTTTCGCTTTCATCACTGCTGCGTAGCTGTCGTAGGTGGACATCCAGACGAACTTGCCGAGATTGCCGGTGGTAAGCGCCATCTTTTCGACCGCGATGGGATTCATGCCGCCGACGCTGAGGTTGAGGTCGATGCCTCCGAAGACCTGAATACCGGGAACGACTTTGTGGACGTAGTAGGCGTCGGATGCGGTGGGCTCGTAGTGGTTCTTGAGGACGATGGCACGCATGCCGCGGCTTTGGGCGAGCTTTGCCAGGTCGATGGCGTCGATGCTGCGGGCGGTGGAGTCGGGGGCGGCATGGACGTGGATGTCGATGACGCCGTCGAGAGGTTTGGATTGCGCTCGCGCGTTGGATGAGAGAAGAGCGGCAGCAAGCAGAAAGGCAAGTTGGGTTCGTAGCATGGGGTGTCCTATGAGATGAGATGGGAGGTGGCGATGGCAATAGCGGCGATAGTTGCGGTTTCGGCACGGAGGATGCGGGGGCCGAGGGTGACGTGCGTCCATGCATGCTGCGTGAAGAGAGAGATTTCTCCGGGTGTCCAGCCGCCTTCAGGGCCGATGGCGAGAGCGAGTACATTTTCTGCCTCCCACCCATCGCTGCGCGATGAATGGGGCGCCCGACTCATCGCAGAAGCGAGGGTGAGGGACTGCTCGGTTTCACTGAGGAGGATGCGCAGGGAAGCGGACTCGCGGGTGAGTGCGGCGGGGAGCAGGCTGGGATCGGAGATGTCGGGGATGTCGCTGCGGCGGGACTGCTTGGCGGACTCGAGGGCGATGCGACGCCAACGTTCGGAGCGCTTGGTCGCGGCAAGCGCGAGGTGCTTCTCCGTACGGTGGGCGAGGATGGGCGTGATGCGGGCGACGCCGAGCTCGGTGGTTTTTTCGATGGCCCACTCAAAGTGATCGAACTTGAAGACAGCGAGCAGGAGGTGGATGGGCAGGGCGGCGTCTGTTTCCAGCTCTTCGTGGAGGGTGAAGAGGACTTCGGCGTCTTGTTCAGGACTGCTCGCGGCGCGGACGGAGGTGATTTCGGCGCGATGGAGGAAGCCGTTGGCTACGACGTCGAAGAACTGTCCAGGCTGGGCGCGCAGGACGCGGGCGAGGTGATCGGCCTGCTCGCCGGTGAGAGTGGCATGGGTGGGATGGCCGGAATGAGGAGACCATATGTCGGCGATCCAGCGGCGTCGAGTCATAGCAACGGTTCGAGGTCCAAGGTTCGAGGAGCTGGCGGTCAGGATTTGGGGATGGGGACGGTGACTGGGGTCTGGTCGACGAAGTCGAAGGAGATGACGGCGGACTTACGCTGGTCCCATACAGCCTGGGTGATGGGGAAGGTGAACAGGACCATACCCGAGGCCTCGCTTCCGGGCTGCAGTACGGTGCCGCGCAGGATCGGATCGGAGACGAATGGCTTGAGCGCGGGGAAGGTGACGTAGAGGTTGGGGAGGTCCTTTTTGTTGGCTGCGTCGGCGGTGGTTTGGGTGCCGTCGGGCGCGGTGAGGACCACGTTGATGTCGTTGAGGTGGAGGGGCACTTTGAGGCGATTGACGACGCGGACGTTGGCGACTGCGTAGAGGTCGTCCTCGGAGGGATCCACGTGGCCGACGACAATGGAGTGGGAATTAAAGACAATGTGTTCGGGCAGGTAGGCGATTTTGGTGATGGTGAGGTCGGCGGCGAGGGGCGGGACAGGATTATAGAAGTGCGCGACGACGAGGGCGATGACGGCGAGGACGGCGATAGCAATGATCGCCGGGACCAGGAAGTTGCGGCGTTCGGCTTGGGCAAATGTGAGATCGGACATGGCAGAAAGGATACAACGAAAGACGGTTGTTGGTCGCCGGTAATACATGGCGCCTAGCTGGAAGCGGCTAGGGGAGGTCTTTCTGGACGAAGTACTCGTCCATGAGGACGGCGATGAGGGCGGCGGTGGGAACGGCGACCAGCGCCCCGACGATGCCGGCCAGTTCGGTGCCGGCGATGAGGGCAATGAGGACGGTGAGGCCCATGAGATTGACGCTCTGGCGCATGATGCGCGGCGTGAGGAAGGCATTCTCGATGTTGACGTAGAGGAAGTAGAAGAGGAAGACGCCGGCCATTTTGGCCCAGGAATCGAGGGCCGCGACCAGACCGACCAGCAGGATGGTGATGACTCCGCCGGCGATGGGAATGATGTTCATCAGGCCCATGAGGACGCCGAGCAGGAAGAAGTAGCGGATGTGCAGGAGGGCGAAGACGAGTGTACTGCATACGCCGAGGATGAGCATCAGGGTGAGCTGGCCGAAGAGCCACTTGCTTGCGCGCCGCTCGGCTTTTTGCAGAGTGACGGCGAGGCGGAGGCGGTGTTCAACGGACAAGAGCGACATGAGCCAGCGGTAGGCGTGCTCGCCCTCCAGCATGAAGTAGACGCAGAGGACGAGGGCGGTGAGCAGGTCGAAGAGGCGCCCCATCCAGTCTGGGAAGGAGGCGAAGAGATAGGCGGCGGTGGCGGAGAGAGCATCCTCTGAGTGCTGGGCGATGGCATCGAAGCCGAGCTTGTCGTCCATGGGAAGGCTCTTGAGGCGGGCGACGATGGGAGGAATGCGGGAGGGCAGGTCCTCGGCGAATTGATGCAGGTTGCGAATGACGGGGGGCAGGGCGACAAGAAAGAACAGCACTATGGCGAGGAAGACGCAACTGAGAAGAAGCACGATGGCGACAGCGCGCGAGACATGCCGCGTGCCGCGCAACTGAAAGCTCATGATGCGCTTGACGACGGGCATGAGTACGACGGCGAAGAGCGCGCTAACGTAGATGAGGGTGAGGACGTCGCGCAGACGCCAGGCCAGGGCGAGAGCAAGCAGCACAGCAATAGCGAACAGGATATGGCCGCGGATGTCGCTGCGGGTCTGCTCGGCAGGGGTTGATGTGGGGGACGGCAGGTATGCTCCTCCAGTGGTGCTATCTGTGTGATGCATCCAGTGTGCATCATGGGCGCTTCGTAGGATAGAAGAAAGAAGAGCAAAATTAGAAGCAGATTCCCTATGGGAATGACAAGACTAGGCTAAGGCTAAATGCAGGGTCCCTCGACTGCGCCTCCCGCGATGAAAGTACGAGAGGCTTCACTTCGGACGATGTCGCGCAGCATTTAGTTGAGCCGATTGAGGAGAGCGGTTACGGTCTGTTCAGGAGTCAGGCTGGAGGTGTCGAGGGTGAGGCGCGCAAGGCGGCGGTAGATGGGTTGGCGTACGAGAAAGCGGGCCTCGGCGGCGGCGGGATCGGCCAAGACCGGCCGGTCGGTGGACCCGGGGTTGAGGGCCTGCATCATACAGCGGTCGAAGAGGGCCGGGAAGGGTGCGTCGAGAAAGATGGTGGAGGTAGCAGGGGTCTGCTCAAGGAGCAGGCGATTGGTGAGGACCTCCGGCGCTCCTCCGCCGAGCGCGAGGACGAGGCGGCTGCGGCCCAGGGCCGAGGCTAGGGCTGTAGACTCAAGCTGGCGAAAGCGGGCTTCGCCGTGGGTGGAGAAGATGGAAGGGATGGTGAGGCCGGTGCGCGTCTCGACGTAGGCGTCGAGGTCGAGGAATTCCCAGTTGAGGCGGGCTGCCAGAAGACGGCCAACGGTAGTTTTGCCGGCGCCCATGAAGCCGGTGAGGACGAGGCGGCGCAGATGCGCGGGCGGGGTTGTAGCGGCAGGGGGTTCGGCGGCGGAATGTGCGGCGGATTGGGCGTTCATTACAGCTCCTTGTTATACCAGCGTATGTAACAAAACAAAACCGCGACCTTTTGTGGGGGTCGCGGTTCGCGGAGATGGCGGATGCTCTGAATTACGATCTTTTTTTATCGATCCAGAGATGTTCGCAAGCCCAGCAGACCCGCTCCCTGCCACCATGGGCAGGGATAGGTAAAGTAGGCGTACTGGAGCGAACTATGTTTCATCCTGATGTTGAGAGTACACCGGAAGGGAATTGGTTGCAAGGGAATTGATCGAAGGCTGAATGGGCAGGTTCCCATTCGATTAATCGATGGATGCGTCGGGGTCGATGTAGTCGTCGTCGATGGAGGCGAGGGCGGAGTCTTCCTGGAGCTTGGCCTGGATATTTTGCCAGACGCGATCGCTGGGGTCGGCGACCGGCTCAAAGAGGCTGCGCGCGGTCTCGGCGATGGTCTCTAGGTCACTGACCAGGGCAGCGCAGTCGGGGTTGGCGGCGAGGAACTTTTTGAGGCGGGGATCCTGGCTAACTTTTCCGTTGTCGGTGGCGAAGAGGTCGGGGAGGATGTCTTCAAACTCCTCGGGTTTGAGATTGTCGAAGTCGATGTTAGGTGGCGAGGTCATTTTTCGGACTCCGGGTGGGCAAGCGCCTGAGGTGGCTGGCTTGGGTTTCGCAGCAGTTCGCGGAGTCTGAGCCGGGCCTTGTGCAGTTGCGATTTACTGTTGCCTGTTGAGCAGTCGAGCATGGCGGCAATCTCATTATGCTCGAAGCCCTCGACATCATGCAGGATGAAGACCATCCGGTAGCCGGGGGGAAGGGTGGCGACGGCGCGCTCCAGGGCTACGCGGTCGACCGAGCCAGTGAGGACGGGATCGCGACTTCCGAAGTCACGCCTGGGGGTGTCATCGTCGGAGGGGTTGACGGTCTCTTCGAGGGAGACGAGACTGAGGCCCTTCTTACGCAAATGCATGAGGACGAGGTTGACGGTGAGACGATGCAGCCAGGTGGAGAATGCGGACTCTCCTCGGAAGCTGCCCAGCTTGCGGAAGAGGTGGAGGAAGGCGTTCTGGGTCATGTCCTCAGCCTCAGAGACGTTGCCCAACATACGTAGGCAGAGGGTGTAGACGCGACGTTTGTGCAGGTTGTAGAGCTTGGCGAAGGCCTCCGCGTCGCCCTTCTGCGCGGCTTCGATGGCCTCGGCCTCGCCGGCTATGGGCGGATTGCGCTTGTACAGTCCGGGGGTGGCTCTTGCGGGTGAACCTTGCATCATCCTCTGGCCTTGGCAACTCATTGGGTGTCAGCTCCGGGGTTCACGAAACGCCCAGGCTCTCGCCTGATTCAGGCTAACGCATCGAACGGGGGCAATAACAGTTGTAACTACATCGTGGATTGGATGCCCCGGATTGGGGGATGGTTGTGCGTAGGGGGCGCGGTCAATCATGCGCCTATGAATCGGGCGTAGAGGGAGCGGGCGACGGCGATGTTGGTTGTTCCCTGAACGATGGCACGACCGTCGGGGAAGAGGGTAAGGGTGAGAGTGCCGCGGCGGAAGCGGAGGAGGAGATCGTTGCAGCGGAGGTCCTGAATATCCGTGTGAGTACTGAGGAGAACCCGCAGGGCGGCTAAGTCGACGGGGCGGTGGTGCTCGTGGATCTGCACGGAGTCGCGGCCGCAGAGGGTGATATGCGCGCGGTCCTGTCCGGCGAGGTGAGTAAAGATGCGCTCTCCACATACCTGGCAGCCGGGGCGAGGTGTACTGGTAGAGATTTCGGAGTGGTCTAAATAGCGATTGCCTTCGTGCTTCTGGTTGCTGACGGGATTCCATAGGTCGAAGGAGAGCAGCGTGCGACGCATGAGTTGAGGCTGCCCGGTAAGGAACTTAAGGGTTTCGGTGACCTGGATGGAGGCGGCAAGGTTGACGGCGGTGGCGATGATTCCGGCGGTGTCGCAGGTATCGACGTTGCCGTTGGGGGGCTTGGGAAAGATGCAGGCGAGACAGGCGGTTGGAGGGACGGCTGCTGGTTGTTTGTTGCTGGTTGGAGTAGCAGGTCCGTGCCCCTTCGACTCCCCTTCGACAAGCTCAGGGTCGCTCAGGGTGCGGGATGACAAATTTAGAGGAAGGATGTTCATGGTGGCGGCGTAGGCACCGATGGCGGCGGCGTATATCCAGGGTGTGCCACTCTGGACGGCGAAGTCGTTGATGAGGTATCGGGTCTCGAAGTTGTCGGTGGCGTCGAGGATGATTTGGACGGGAGACTGATCTGTGCGGTCCAGCCCGGCTGGTGCTAACAGCTCGGCGATGTTGGCGGGTGTGAGGTCTGCGATGTGGGGATGGACTGAGATGCGGGAGTTGAAGAGGGCGATGTGGCGGCGCGCAGCCTCGGCCTTGGGGAGGGTGTCGCGGGCGTCGGCCTCGTCGAAGAGGACCTGGCGCTGTAGATTGGAGTGCTCGACAAAGTCGCGGTCGATGAGGGTGAGGGTGCCGACACCGGCGCGGGCGAGAAGCGAAGCGGAGGCCGCACCCATGGCTCCGCAGCCGACGATGGCGACGTGCGAGGCAGCGAGGCGTTGCTGGCCTTCAGAGCCGATGCCGGGAAAGAGGACCTGGCGGGAGTAGCGATCCTGATCCGCGATGAGGCCGGCGGTGTGCAGATTGTGTTGGGGCGAGACTTGTGAGGACATGGTTGCGTACTCGTATAAATGCATCGTAGTTCGTAGTATAGGGAATTGCGGGGGACCGTTCCTTCTGCGAACTCGGTGTGTTCTGCCGAGGTCCATGGGAGGACCTATCTGAGGTGGGCGCAGGCGGAGTCAGAGGGTCAATTTATTGCGCGTTTGGCTTGATACAGAGAGCGGAAGAACGGTGATGAAGGCCGCAAGGGAGCAGTGGTTGCGCGCGCTTCTGTTAGCTGGCGCGATGGCTCATGCCTTGGCGGGCGCATCTTTTGGGCAGACTGCGACCACAACTGCTAATTCAATGGAACCAGCAACGGCAACGACTTCTGGCAGTGCGATGGCGAGCCTTTCGGCCTGGAAGGGGCAGCGGGTGGAGGCGGTGGAGTTCGAGGGGGTGAAGTTTGGTGCGGGTGATCCGCTGCCGCGATTGCTTGTGCAGCAGGCGAACGAGCCTCTTGATCCGGCCAAGGTGACGGCGAGCGTTCGGCGGCTGTTTGCCAGCGGGAGATTCAGGAACATCCGCGTGGAGGGGGAGCGCGAGGGCACAGGTATGAGGCTGATCTATGTAGGCGTGCCGCGCTACTTTGTGGGCCGGGTGACGATTGTGGGGGTGAAGGACGAACGGTTGACTTCGCTGCTGGAATACGCAACCAAGCTGCAGCCGGGGACGGATTTTATCGAGGCGGAGATTCCGGCGGCGACCGAGGGAGTGCGCCAGGCGCTGGCGAGCAATGGATACTTCGAGCCGGAGGTTGCGGTGAAAACTACGGTGGACGAGGCAGGCGATCAGGTGAATGCGGTGTATACGGTGCAGGTGGGGCCACAGGCTCGGGTGGGGAAGATTGCTGTGCAGGGCAACGATCCGGGATTGACGGAGGAGGAGGTGCGCAGGAAAGGAAAGCTAAAGCTGGGCAGCAAGGTGACACGCGAGACAACCAGCAATGCGTTAACGCGGCTGCGAACTCTGTACGAGAAGCGGGACCGGATGGAGGCGACGACCTCGTTGCGGACGGAGACTTATGACAAGGCGCACAGAGAGGTGGACTATACATTGAACGCCAACCAGGGGCCGCTGGTGAAGGTGGTGGTGGTGGGCGCGAAGTTTTCCAGGGGTCGATTGAAGCTGCTGCTGCCGATCTACCAAGAGGGGACAATCGACAATGACCTGCTGAACGAGGGGATGTACAACATGAAGGACTTCCTGTTGCAGGAGGGCTACTTCGACGCAACAGTCTCGGTGAAGGTGGAGGACGCGGACTCCGCGACCAGCGTGCGCGCCGCCACGAGCCCAGGCACCGGCAGCAACGCGGAGACGGCGCATGAGAGCGTAGTGTACTCGGTGGTAAAAGGGGCGAGGCACAAGGTTGGGTCGGTGACGATTGCGGGCAACCACTACTTTAACACTGACCTGCTGAAGGAGCGGATGCGGGTGCAGAAGGCGGATGCATATCTGCGCAGAGGGCGCTACTCGCCGGCGCTGATGAAGGCGGATGTGGAGTCGATTCTGGCGCTGTACCGGGCGAATGGATTCAACAAGGCATCGATCTCGACCGCGATCAAGGACACCGACACGACGAAGTCTGGGAAGAAGCTGAAGGAAGGCGAACTGGCGATTGTGCTGACGGTGACAGAGGGGCCGCAGCAGCTGTTCGGCGCTGTGACGCTGGCGGGAGTGGCGGAGAGTCGAGTAAAGGCGGTGCGTGCGCTGCTGAATGCGCAGGAGGGGCAGCCATACTCGTTGATTACGCTGTCAGGCGACCGGGACGCGATGTTCGGCTACTACCTGAGCCATGGATACGAGCAGGCAAAGGTTGAGGTGAAGCAGCAGGTGGAGAGCACGGACCCGCAGAAGACGGGTGTGACGTTGAACGTCACCGAGGGGGAGCAGGTGAACGTGGACCGCGTGCTGCAGTCTGGGATTGTGCATACACGGCCGAACGTTGTGGCTCGGGAGACCACGTTCCATGCGGGCGATCCACTGGACCAGAGCGCGCTGCTGGATACTCAGCGTCGGCTGTACGGGTTGGCCTTGTTCAACGAGGTGACGACGGCGGTACAGAATCCAGATGGTGATGATCCGGTGAAGAATGTGCTGTTGCAGTTGAGCGAGGCGCGGCGGTGGAATGTGACGTACGGCTTTGGCTTGGAGGCGGAGACGGGCACGCCCAAGGAGGGCGTGATCAATCCGGCGTCTGCGATTTTGTTAGGGCTGCCTCCGACCGCGACCTACTCGCAGGAGGGCAAGACGGGAGTGAGCCCGCGAGTTTCGCTGGATGTGAGCCGGATCAATCTGCGCGGGACGGACAACTCGCTGACCCTGCACTCGTCATACGGGTTACTGGAGGAGGTGGCGAACCTTACGTTTCTAAACCCGCACTACCGGGAACATCTGCAGTTCTCGGACAGTGTTTCGGGAGGCTACTCCAATGTACAGAACATCACGACGTTCCAGGCGTCGACACTGCAGGGTGACTTCCGCATTACGCAGAAGGTAAAGAAGACGGACACGCTAATCTACAACTTTGAGTTTCGCCGGGTCGCGGTGAACCCTGCGACACTGCAGGTTTCGGCGAACCTGATTCCACAGTTGTCGCAGCCTGTGCGCGTGGGTGGGCCGGGGATTACCTGGTTCCACGACAAGCGGGATCCTGGACCGCTGGATGCGATCAAGGGATCATACACGTCGGTACAGGAGTTTTTTGCGTCGTCGAAGTTCGGCTCGGAGGCAAACTTCAATCGGACGGACGTGACGAATTCGACGTATTACGTGTTTGGCAAGCACAAGTATGTGCTGGCGCGGGACACGCGGCTGGGCTTCGAGACGACGTTTGGAGCGAACCCGAATGTGGGCATCTCGAGCTGCGCGGGGGCGCTGCTGGAGACCAACGCGACGTGCAATGCCGTGCCCCTGCCGGAGCGACTCTATGCTGGCGGAGCGACTTCAGACCGCGGGTTTCCCATCAACGGAGCTGGGCCGCGCGATTTGCAGACAGGCTACCCGGTGGGTGGCAATGGAGTGATTGTGAACATCACGGAGCTGAGACTGCCGGCGTCCACGCTGCCCTACCTGGGAGACAGTTTGAGCTTTGTACTGTTCCACGACATGGGGAATGTGTTTGCCCATGTTTCGGACATGTTTCCCAGCATTGCGCACTTTCACCAGCCGAACCAGGAGACGTGCGCGAATGTTTCGAGCGCGTTCGGGACGTGCGACTTCAACTATTTTTCCCATGCGGTGGGTATGGGAGCGCGGTACAAGACTCCGGTGGGGCCGATCCGGCTGGACTTTAGTTACAACCTCGATCCGCCAGTTTATCCGGTGATCTACGACTTCAACGGGAGCCTGCCCTATGAGGGGCAGGCGAGCCATTTCAATTTTTTCTTCAGCATAGGACAGGCCTTCTGACGCATGAGAACACTGGGAACCAGATCGAGCAACGCGGCGGTTGTAGCGAGAGGGCGAAGGCCCACGGCGCTGGCGGCTGTGCTGGCGATTACGCTACTGTGCGGGTTGGCTCGCGCACAGCAGGGAGCTAAGCAGAAGGGAAGAGGAATTACGAGTGCGGCGGGAACAGGGGAGCGGGTTGTGCTGGACCGAGTGGTGGCGGTGGTAAATGAAGATTTAATACTGGAGAGCGACCTTGATGAGGAGACGCGCATGGCGGCGTTTCAGCCACTGGGCGAACAGACCCTGGTGACGCGGGAGGAGTTGATCGAGCGGCTGATCGATCGCGCTCTGATCCTGCAGCAGATCCAATTGCAGCCTGAGGCACCGATCACGGACGCGCAGGTGGATGCGGAGCTGCGTGTACTGCGCAAGAACATTCCCGAGTGCGTATCGTACGACTGTGTAACGGACGCGGGCTGGGAGAAATTTGTCGCGGCGCAGGGCTTTACGGTGGAGGAGCTACGGGAGCGCTGGAGGCAGCGCATGGAGGTGCTGCGGTTTGTGGAGGCGCGCTTCCGTATGGGGATCCGCATCTCTCAGGCGGAGATGGATACGTATTACACGATGACGCTGATTCCGGCATACACGGTGGAGAAGGTGACGCCGCCGGCGGAAGCTGTGATTGCGGACCGCATTCAGGAGATTTTGTTGCAGCAGCAGGTGAACAAGCTATTGGATGACTGGCTGACCTCGTTGCGTGCCCAGGGCAGCGTGCGGATTGTTAAACCTGGAGAGGAACTGCCATGAGCGCGGACCCGAAGCAGCCCAAGGGCGACGTGATGTTGCCGGTGAAGCGGCGCCGCAGCCTTGTATGGCATGTGACGCGGGCGGGCTCGTGGAGTATCGGAGGGGTGCTGGCGCTGGTGATTCTGCTGGTTGGCGGAATTACCTGGTATACGACGACAGCGTACTTTCAGAGGCGCGTGGAGAGGGAGATTGTGTCGGTGCTGGAGAACTCGACCGGTGGCCGAGTGGAGGTGCGCGGCGTCCAGTTCAGCCTGTGGCATCTGATGGTCGAAGTGGATGGGTTGGTGATCCATGGGACGGAGGGGCCGGGCGAGGCACCGTACTTTTCGACGGAGAAGATCGAGGTGAGGGTGGGGATTTCCAGCTTCTTCTCCCACGCGACGGGTGCGGGGCTGCGATCGCATGTAGGTCTGAAGCTGTTGCGGATGGAGAGGCCTCAACTGCATCTGATCGTGGACAAGGATGGCAAGACGAACGCGCCGGTGCCGAAGCATCCAGCTAGCAGCAAGGAGCCAGCGGCGGACACGCTGTTGGACCTGCGCGCGAAGGAAGTTACTGTGGTGGATGGCGTGGCACTCGTGAACGATCATGCGATACCGTTCAACCTGACGGCGCGCGATCTAGACGCGGAGGTGCATTACCTGCGGGCTACCGATCGCTATGGGCTTGCGGTGGGCCTGAACGATCTGCGGACGAAGATGGACGCCCAGCCGGAGGCGCAGTCGAAATTGCACTTCGACGCGGAGCTGGGACGCGACGCAGCGCAGTTGAAGGAACTGGAGTTCGATTCGGGCGCGGCTTCGATACTTCATGCGTCAGGGACATTGACGCATTTTGCGCAGCCGGAGTGGCGGGGCGCTGTGAACGGCACGCTGGAGTTGAAACAACTGACGGTACTGGCGGACGTGGAGGGGTTCACAGGCGGCTCGACCGATCTTTCGCTGAGCGGGCATAGTTGCGTTGCGATGGCGGCGAGGACGCAGGTGAAGCCGCGATCATGGCTAGGCAAGCGGACCGGAGCGAATACAAAGACGGGTGCGGTTGCACAGGCTGCGGTCGATCCGGAGTGCAAGTCGGGCTATCTGCTGGTGGGCAATGCGAAGCTGCACAAAGCAGGGTTCAGGAACGAATATGTGATCCTGCACGATGTGGATGGCACGGCACGGGTACACATTACACCGAGCGAGCTGCTGTTGACGGAGATGAATGGATTTTTGCCGGGCGGCGGAAATGCGACGGGCGAACTGCGCATGGCCGACTGGCTGGGTGACGCTGCACATGCAACTCTAACATCGACGGTGACGCGGATTCCTCTGCGCACAATTATGGAGGTGACGGAGACCGGAGGCTACGGCGACCTGGGCTTCGATACGGCGGTGACGGGGCCGGTGAAGGTGGAGTGGGTCCAGCGCCCGGTGAATGTGGCGGAGACGATGACCGTCGACGGACAGATCAACTTCCAGCCGACCGGAGTGGCGCGCAAGGGAGCGCTGAATAATGTTCCCGTGACTGGCACCGCAGATGCGCACTATGACGGCAAGCATGAGGTAGTGAACATTTGGCACACGTCGTTTCAGACGCCGCAGTCAACGACCGAGGCGGCTGGAGTTCTGGGAGTGGAGGATGGCGATCCGCTGACGAACCTGAAGGTGGATATGACGATTCGCGATTTGGGAGAGTTCGACCAGTTGCTGCACACCCTGGGATTTGAGGAGAACGGGCAGAAGGGGACGGCTGCGATTCCCATAGTGCTGCATGGAGGGATGGTCTTCCATGGGACAGCAATGGGACGGGCGGACGATCTGGATGTGAAGGGGCATGTGCAGGGCTCGCAGATTGAGGTGAAGCTGGGAGATGACTCGGGCACGGGGTTGGGGATAGGACAAGATACGGTTGTGGATTCGGTGGTGGGGGATGCAGAGTTCTCCTACGACGAAGGGCTGGCGATTGCCAACTCGACGATCAAGCGTGGAGACGCGATGCTGAATATTGCGGGAAGCTTGCGGCCGCGCAAGACGCTCACGCGCAGAGGGGCCGCGGATTATCTGTGGGACGGTGGGACGAGCGTGGACGCGACGCTACGGCTGGCGAACACGGAGGTTGTGGACACACTACAGATGATTGGAGAGCAGCAGAAGATTGCATTGACGGGGAAGGTTGCGGCGAACGCGCAGGTGAGAGGGACGCTGGACAATATGAACGGGCAGGGGAAGATTTCACTCACGCGTGGAGTGGCCTATGGTGAGCCGTACGACTCCGCCGTGGCGGATCTTACTGTGCGTGGGCAGGAGATTGACGCTAGCCAGGTTGTGCTGATGATGCACGGAGCGCGGATTTCTGGCGATGGCGGATATGACCTGCAGACCAAGCATGTTCATGGGCACATTGAGGGCGATGGGCTGGTGATGTCCAAGTTCCAGACTTTTGCGAAGGCAAGTCCGAACGCGGATGGAACGCTGACCCTTGCGGCTGAAGCGAATGGGACCATTAAGCAACCGGGATTGAAGGCGACGGCGAAGCTGTCTGGAGTTGTGTTGGACGGCAAGCCGTTGGGCGAGATTGCGGCAGAGGCGCATAGCGAAAGCAGCGAACTGTTCTATACGGTGCAGTCGACGCTGCTGGGGGCGAAGATCGACGGGTCAGGCCAGACGGAGCTGACCGGGAAGTACGAGACACAGGACCGCTTTGCATTTTCGGCATTCGACGTGGGAACAGCTCTGGAGCTGTTCATGCCGGGGAGGGTCAAGGCGCAGTCGTCGATTGACGGTGTGGTGACGGTGAGCGGGCCGCTGAAGACTCCAACGGGGCTGAGCGGGACGGCGGAGTTGAGCAACTTCGATGTGAGACTGCAAGGAGTGGAGTTGAAGGATGCGGAGCCGATGCGGGTGAGCCTGAAGGGTGGGGTTGCGACGCTGGAGCAGATGCATATTGTTGGCCAAGACACGGACTTGCAGGCCAGCGGAACGGTGCAGGCGTTCGGTGTGACCGATTCCGCAGGTGGGAAGCTGGATGTAAAGGCCAGTGGAAGCGTTAGCGTTGCCATTGTGCACACCTTCGATCCGGACATTCTGTCGAGCGGGAAGGTGGAGTTCACCGTGGCTGCGGGCGGGCGTGTCGATAAGCCATCGCTGACCGGTAGGGTGAAATTCGACGCTGTGAATGCAGCGGTGGACGGGATACCGAACGGGCTGAGTTCGTTGAATGGAACCCTGGTGTTCAATGAAGACCGGCTGGAGGTGGAAAACCTGACCGCGATGACGGGTGGGGGCCAGTTGAAGATTGGGGGTTTCCTAACTTATCGCAACGGCATCTATGCCGACCTGACTGCCGCTGGCGATGTGGTTCGAGTGCGGCTGGCGGGGTTGAGCGCGACAGGGAACACGAGCTTGCGGTTGCAGGGCGAACCGGACAATCTATTGCTGAGCGGGACTGTGCTGGTGACGCGCTTCGGGGTGGGGCCTGAGGTGGACTTCGCGGCGTTTGCGGCGGCCGGCGGAGTAAGTTCGCCACCGGACCCGAATGCGGCTTCGAACAAGATTCAGTTGAATGTACATGTGACCAGCTCGCCGCAGTTGGACTTCCAAAACTCGTACGCCAAGCTTGCGGGCACGGCCGACTTGACGGTGCGCGGCACGTTGGCAACCCCCACGATTCTGGGGCGGATCCAGATTACGGATGGAAGCGCAACATTTGCCGGGACGAAGTACGAGTTGCAGCGCGGCGACATCTATTTCAGCAACCCCGTACGCATCGATCCGACCATCGATCTGAATGCCACGGCGCGGGTGGAGACGTATGACATCACGGTGGGGCTGCAAGGCACGATGAGCAATCTGAAGGCAAACTATCGTTCTGATCCGCCGCTGAGCGAGGCGGACATCTTTGCACTGCTGGCCCTGGGACGAACGCAGGAGGAGGCGCAACTATACCAGGAGCAGCAGTTGGAGGCGGGGACGAATTCGACCAGCAGTGCACTGCTGGGCGGTGCGCTGAACCAGACGGTGGGTAACCGGATCGGCAAGCTGTTCGGTGGGGGAAGCGTGAAGATTGATCCCGCGTTTGTGGGGACGCTGGGCAACTCGGCGGCGCGGATTACGGTGCAGCAGCAGGTCAATCGGCAGTTGTCTGTGACCTATGCGACGAATGTAAACTACACCGCGCAACAACTGCTGCAGGCGCAGTACGATCTGACCCCCAACGCGTCGATTGTGGTGACGCGCGATGAGTCGGGCGTCTACAGCGTGGTCTACAAGATTCGCAGGCGGTATAAGTAAGGCGCGGGCGCGCGATGTGAAATTTTAGAATTTTTCGAAAACTTCTGGCGGGAATTTGCGTCCTATAGGGTGGCATACGGGCCTCCCGCATGCACCCAGGCTGGGAGGCCCAATTTCAGGCGATCAAGAGAGGTCGCGGAAGGAGAGTCCCATGGCTGGACGAGAACGCCTGCTGTGTGCGGGCATGGTTGTGTTGAGTGGTTCCTTGTTGATGGGCACCGTTCCCGGCGGAGTGCGTGCGGCGCAGGCACAGTCCGCGGGCGGTAACGATGCCCGGATTGTGGCGGAGGCGCAGAAGCAGTTGGAGAACAAGCGGTTCGTCAACGTGACCTCGGCCGTACATGACGGCAATGTGACGCTGGGCGGGACGGTGGAGGTTTACGCGGACAAGGAGGATGCGGACTGGCGCGTTCATCATGTGAAGCAGGTGAAGGGGGTCGATAACGAGATCGCGATTGCCGGGCCGGCGGTGGACGACTCGACGCTGCGCAACAAGCTGTCGCAGGCACTGGCCTACGACCGCGTAGGATATGGGACGACTGCATTCAACGCGGTCGCGATCCATGTGCAAAACGGCGTAGTTACGCTGGGGGGCACAGTCTATGGGCCGGCGGACAAAGACTCTGCGATCAGTCTGGTGGGCCATACACCGGGGGTCAAGGACATCGTGGACAACTTGGAGGTTGCGCCGGTATCGCCGATGGACGACCGGCTGCGGATCGAGCTGGCTCGGGTGATCTATGGGACGCCGCAGTTGCAGAAGTACGCACTGAATCCGGCGCTGCCGATCCGGATCACGGTGGTCAATGGTAATGTCACGCTCTCGGGGGTGGTGGACAACAAGATGGACCACGACGTTGCGGGCCTTCGCGCCAACGGCGTTCCCGGGGTCTTCAAGGTGGTGAATGATCTTCAGGTTGCCGGGCCGCAGAGTCCGAAGTGATGCGGACTGCATGACGCAGCCGCAGGGCTAACGGATATCGTTACTCAGCGATCAGACGTGGACGCCCAGCAGGCGGCATTCGACTTTTCCCTTAAGATGGAGGGATGGGGAATGTTTGGCGGAGTGCGCGGCTGACGCTGGAGACGATCAAGTGGGAGCACTCGATCTTTGCGCTGCCGTTTGCGCTGACCGGTGCAGTGTTGGCAGCAGGCGGATGGCCACGGCTGCCGGTGCTGGGGTGGATTGTAGTGTGCATGGTGTCGGCACGGTCGGCGGCGATGGCGTTTAACCGGCTGGTGGATGCGCGGCTGGATGCGGCGAATCCGCGAACGGCGATGCGTGCGTTGCCGGCGGGTAAGTTGAGCTCGGGATTTGTTGCGGGATTTGTGGTGGTGTCCTCGGCGGTATTTGTGCTGGGCGCGGCGATGCTGAACCGGCTGACACTAGAGCTGGCAGGGCCGACGCTGGCGGTGTTGCTGGCGTATAGCATGATGAAGCGGGTGACACGTTGGTCGCACGCGGTACTTGGGCTGGCCCTGGGGATTGCGCCGTCGGCGGCGTGGATTGCGGTGCGCGGCTCACTGGATGCACGTATCGCGGTGCTGAGCGCGGCGGTGCTGCTATGGGTTGGCGGCTTCGATGTGCTGTACGCGTGCCAGGACTATGAACACGACCGCGCGGTTGGATTGAAGAGCGTGCCGCAGGCCTTCGGATTGGCGCAGGCGTTCTGGATTGCGCGAGCGATGCACCTGGGAATGGTATGCCTACTAGTATGGCTAGTTCGGCTATTCGGGTTGGGAGAACTGGCTTGGGCGGGGGTTGCCGCGGTGCTGGCGCTGCTCCTCTATGAGCACAGCATTGTGTCGCCGCGCGACCTGCGCCGGATGAATGCGGCGTTCTTTACTTTGAATGGGGTGATCTCGGTGGTATTCTTCGGGTTCATTGCGGCGGACGTGCTGTTGCACAAATAAGAGGGCCCGCACGGGACGAACCCTCATTGGAGAAGTAAACTCAAGAACAAAAATGGAGATGGGCGTGAACGCAACTCAGACGGTGTGCGTGTGTTCTCGTTGGATGGCTTCGGATTTTGCGCTGACAGCGTCCTTGACGTTCTGCGCCGTGGAGACGATTCGTTCGCGAACGTCGTGGGCTGTATCGGCGGCACTCTGTTTGACTTCGCAGTGCTTTGTGGACGCAGAGGCGCATGCTTCGCCGGATATTGCGTGGACGGCGTCTTTTGCGTTGCCCCATGCCTCCTGGACGGCACCCTTGACCTGGTCGGCGGTGCCGGAGTTGGCGAGCCTTTGGTTGCCGAGAGCTTCGCCGACGGACTGCTTTGCTTTGCCCTTGAGCTGATCAAACTTTCCTGCTGCGGTGTCATGATTCATGGGATCGCTCCTGTTGTTATGTTGCGGATGGACTGAGAAAAGCTCTTTCTGCTGGACTCGCTTGCTTCTATACGGCGCGGCGGCCGGAGAGCAGGTTGATGACGAGTACGATGACGGCTAAGACGATAAGGATATGAATCCATCCGCCGAGGGTGTAGCCGCTGACCAAGCCAAGCAGCCAAAGGATAAAGAGAATGATGGTGATGGTCCAAAGCATTGTTAGCTCCTGTAAACTTTGCTGCGATGATTTCTGCCGTGGGAGTTGAATCTCCAGCCGCAGGCCGTCATGTGATAAGTTGCGAGTTATCGGAAAGAGGTTGCCAAGCGCGAAAGAAGATGTATTCGGGGGATGCGAGTGAGGATTGCAATTCAAGGAGAACTGGGTTCGAACAGCCACATGGCTGCGCTGGCAATGCTGGAGGGCGCGAGTGGAGTGACGAGTGACGAGTTGGAGATCGCGGCGTGCGCCCAGTCGGCGGAGGTCTTTGACCGGGTGGTGGGCGGCGAGGTGGATGGGGCGGTGCTGCCGATCGAGAACAGCCTGCACGGGTCGGTGGCGGAACACTACGATCTTTTACTGGCGCAACCGGTGCGGATTGCCCAGGAGAGTCTGCTGCGGGTGCGGCATAACCTGATTGCTCGGCCTGGAGTGAAGCTGGCGGATATACGGCGTGCGATGTCGCACCCGGTGGCGCTGTCGCAGTGCAGGCGCTGGTTTGTGGAGCATCCGGAGATCGAGGCGGTGAACTTCTACGATACGGCGGGAAGTGTGAAGCACCTGATGGCGTCCGGGGCAAGCGATTTAGCGGGGATTGCGCCGGAGCTGGCGGCGCGGCAGTACGGCGGCAAGGTGCTGGTGTCGGGGATCGAAGACCACGTAGAGAACTACACGCGGTTTCACTATCTGGTGCGGGAGAGCGAATGGAAGGCGGAGGGGGGGGCGAACAAGGCGAGCCTTGCGTTCATCGTGCTGCACCAGCCGGGGACGCTGGTGGTGGCACTTCAGGAGTTTGCACGAGCGGGGGTGAACCTGACCAAGATCGAATCGCGCCCGGTGCCGGGAATGCCGTGGGAGTATGTGTTCTTCGTCGATCTGCGCTTTGAATCGTCCAACCAGATGGATGCAGCACTGGCTGGACTGGGGAGGCATTGCGAGATGGTGAAAGAGCTAGGACGGTATGTTGCAGCGTAAGTAATTCAAGAGAAAGAGAAAATCGGCAAAGAGCGGAACGGTCTGGGTTGAAGACGAGGGCCGCATATGCCGATGACGGAGAGTGAAATTACGCATCCTAGAGGGTATGGAGCTTGCGGAGAGCGAGTTTGGGATGCGACTTTGGAGATAGTTGATGCATCCAATGAAGGAAATTTGATATACAGACACTCAAGGATAACCCATGTCAAGTGAATTTGTAAGCGTAATCAAGCCGCGGACGGCAAGAACGGACGATGAATCGGAAGGGGTTGTAACGTCAGGCCGGGCAATACCCGTGCTTCCGGTGCGGGATACGGTGCTGTTTCCCCACGCGGTACTTCCGTTGACGGTCGGGCGGGAGAGCTCGATTCTGCTGATCCAGTCGCTGGGCGAAGAGAAGACGATTCTGGTGGTGGCGCAACGCGATGCCCGGCAGGACATGCCGGAAGCGGCGGATCTGCACCACATTGGTACGCGGGCGACGGTGCATAAAGTAGTGAAGATGCCGAACCAGAGCCTGTTTGTATTTACCGAGGGCAATGAACGGGTGCGGTTGGGCCAGTTTGTACAGAACTCCTCGTTTATGACCGCGGAGTGCGAGACGGTGGAGGAGATCGAGCCTGTGGGGTCGCCGGAGACGGAGGCGCTGCAGCGCAACGTGGTGAGCCAGTTCCAGCAGATTGTGACCTCATCGCCGACGCTGTCGGACGATTTGCAGACGATTGCGATCAATATTGAAGAGCCGGGGCGGCTGGCGGACTTTATTGCATCTTCGCTGCCGTTCCTGACGACCAACGACAAGCAGGAGCTGCTGGAGACGCCGGATGTAACGGCCCGACTGGAGCGGATCAACAAGCACCTGGCGAAGGAGCTTGAGGTACAGCAACTGCGAAACAAGATCCAGTCCGAGGTGCAGGACTCCGTACAGTCTTCGCAGCGCGACTACTATCTGCGCGAGCAGTTGAAGGCGATCCAGAAGGAGTTGGGCGATCTGGACGACACGCAGAAGGACATTGCGGAGTTGAAGGAGAAGATTGAAGCGGCGGGTATGCCGGAGGAGACCAAGAAAGACGCGCTGAAGGAGCTGGGGCGGTTGAGCCGGATGAACGCGATGGCGGCGGACTACTCGCTGACGCGGAATTATATTGAGTGGCTGGCCGTGCTTCCGTGGTCGAAGTCGTCGGCTGGCGAGGTGGACATTCTGAAGGCGAAGGAGATTCTGGACGCGGACCACTACGGGCTGAAGAAGGTGAAGGACCGGATTCTTGACTACCTGAGCGTACGCCGGTTGAAGCCGGACATGAAGGGGCCAATCCTGTGCTTTGTAGGACCTCCAGGTGTCGGCAAGACCTCGCTGGGACGGAGCGTGGCGCGGGCGCTGGGGCGTAAGTTTGCGCGCATCTCGCTGGGCGGAATGCACGATGAGGCGGAGCTGCGCGGACATCGGCGGACATATATTGGAGCGTTGCCGGGACAGGTGATCCAGAATTTGAAACGGGTGGAGACCAACGACCCGGTGTTCATGCTGGATGAGATCGACAAACTGGGCAGGGACTTTCGCGGCGATCCAGCGAGCGCGCTGCTGGAGGTGCTGGATCCGGAGCAGAACAATACCTTCCGCGACAACTATCTGGACCAGCCGTTCGACCTGTCGAAGGTGCTGTTCATCTGCACGGCGAACCAGCTCGACCCGGTGCCGGCACCGCTATTGGACCGGATGGAGATCATCGAGCTGACGGGCTACACGGAGGAAGAGAAGGTGGCGATTGCGACGACCTACCTGATCCCGCGACAGATTAAGGAGAACGGGATCGACCCGGCGCTGATCGAGTTCCCGGTGGAGAGTATCGCGCAGATTGCGCGACATTACACGCGGGAGGCGGGCGTGCGCAAGCTGGAGCAACGGATTGGAACGATCTGCCGCAAGCTGGCACGACGGATCGCCGAAGGCAAGCCGGAAAAGCTGGTGATTACCAACGAGGTGATTCTGGAGTTCCTGGGCGGTATCAAGGTGCGCGTGGATACGGAGATCGCCGAGCGGACCAAGCGGGCCGGAGTTGCCGTGGGACTGGCGTGGACGCCGGCGGGCGGCGATGTGCTGTTCATCGAGGCCAACCGCATGAAGGGCAAAGGGACATTCACGATCACGGGACAGATCGGCGATGTGATGAAGGAGAGTATGCAGGCGGCGCTGACCTGGGTGCGATCGAATGCGAATTCGCTGGGGCTGGACGAAGACCTGCTGAAGGACGTTGATTTGCACATCCATGTGCCTGCGGGCGCGATTCCCAAGGACGGGCCTAGCGCGGGCGTGACTATGGCGACGGCGTTGGTGAGCCTGCTGACCGATACGCGAGTGCATCCTTTGCTGGCGATGACGGGCGAGATCACGCTGAGCGGTAACGTGCTGCCGGTGGGAGGGATCAAGGAGAAGTTCCTGGCGGCCAAGCGGGCTGGCGTGCGCGATGTGATTCTGCCGACGGACTGCAAGCAACAGGTGGATGAGGACCTGTCGCCGGAGCAGATCGCGGGCGTAACGATCCACTATGCAAACCGGATCGAAGACGTGCTAGCGATAGCGTTGCCGAAGTCGAAGGTCGAGGCGGTCGAGGATGAGGTAGTGCGCGAAGAACTGATTGGCGCGGCAGGCTGATTGCCGGTTGATGGATATGTAGATCAGGGGCGGTCACGAGGTTTCGTGGCCGCCTTTTTATTGATGGACGCATCAAGGAATGCGTAGGACCAGGCCGGTGCTAAGTCCCTTGGTGGCGACGGATCCGTTGTAGTAATTGCTGTAGCTGAACTCCAGTATCCTCCAGTCGAGCAGCGAGAAGAGCTTGCGGTCGACTCCGACAACGTACTCATAGTCGACGTGGAGGGTGGCATCTGGTGTGGTGGTTTTGTAGCTGCCAAAGCCGAACAGGATCACGCCGTAGGGTTTGAGGTTGACCACGGGAAGGTTCACAGCGATCCGCGGACCAATGACGCCGTTTTAGTGCTGCTTGCCACCACCGTTGAGCAGCTCTCCTCGGAAGTCGCCGCCGATCTTCACCACGGGTGTGGGGATGTCTCCATAGATGCCGAGGGTTGGGCCGAAGAGTTGAGTCGTAGTGGTGGAGGAGATACTGGGTTGCGAGACGATGGGCTGTGTGGTCTGGGTGTTATCGAGGTTGGCGCCGGTGAAGAGCGCATAGATGCCCGCCTGGGCCGAGGCGGTCTTGGCGGAGAGTGCTGCTGCAAGGGCACATGCACAGATACCCAAGAATTTCATGGAATGGGTTTCTCCTCTCAACTTACTACTAAATCATGCGAAGCGCGGTACAGAAGGCACTACAGGAGATCGTCTGGCGCCGTTTGAAGCTGGAAGACTACTAATAACCTATGTTTTTAAACTTTTCGTAGACCACCACCGTTGCAATCACCACAACAGCAGTGACGCAGAGGATAACGATGCCGACCTTGGCACCGGTGGTCAAACCGCCATTGCCCACTTTGGAGACCTGGGAGTAAGAGATTGTGACGGGCTGTGTCGCCTTCTTCAGGGTGACGTCGAAGGCGTCGTCAAGGACGGCTGTAAGGTTTCCACTGATGGTGGTGCCGTCCAGCTCCGTCACCTTGACGCTCTTGCCGATGCCGCGAGTGGTGAGCGTCTGTTTCAGCTTTACGGGATCCATAGCTGTTTTGACTTTGGGCGCGCCCGCCGCGAAGGCGACGCTGTTGCCCAGCAGGACCACGGCCAGAACAGCGGCTATGGCACGGACAATGTGCAGGGGATGCAAACTGTCGACGTTGAGTAGAAATATACGATGACTTGCGGTTCGCATGGCGGATTTGCTCCTGCGTACTATCGGACTTGTATCTCATTCCGCGGCCCGGTGTATGGTGCGGTGGTTTCTGGAACGATGAACGCGGAAACGGCGGCGCTTAGGCAACAGTGATCTTCTCGTTCGTGTAGGAACGATGGAAACATGCGATGCGTGGGGTCCGCATCCCTCATATGCGGTAAAGCTACTAATTTATTTGCGCTCTTGTTGGAGCGGTTCTGGGCACGGTGGAGAGAAGTCGGATGAGATCGCCCTGGCGTTGCGTGTCGGTCTTGTCCATCAGACCTTTCATTTGACTGCGCACGGTGGCGATGGAGACCTTGCGGAGTTGGGCGATCTCTTCGATCGAGAAGCCGGTGAGCAGCTCGTTGGCGATCTCAGTCTCGGCCGGTGTGAGGCCATAGGTGTGGCGCAGGATGGCGTCGGGGAAGTGGACGGTGCGGTCGGGGTCAGTTGCAAGGATGAGGACGCGGACAGAGGCGCGGTACTTGTCGATGAGGCGGACGGGAGTGATGAGGACCTGCAACGGGCGCTTCCGCGAAGAGCGGCCGAGGGCGAGCGCTCCTCCGGAGTGTCCAAGGTCGGCGGCGGTGCAGGCGGTGACCAGGGCACTGAACTCGGCCCGGCGGGAGGGGTCGGTGGGGACGATCCTGTCGACTCGGACACAGAAGCCGTCTGACTTGATAGCGATGTGCTGTGCGGCCTCATTCATATGTATGAGGCGTCCATCGCCGTCGAGTAGGATGGAGGCGGTGGAACTAGCGTCAAGCATGGCTTCGGCGCTGCGTGCGCGGTTCTCTGCCAGGCCGAGTGCGTGGCGAATCCTGAGGGCGTTCTTCAGGTGTGGCAACAGCAGCGAGAGCAATTCTTTGTGATCCTCTTCCAGCACGGCCCGCTCCGGCCCGCGCCATAGGCTGATGACCTCGAGTGTGCGGGCGGATACGGAGAGGACCAGGCAGGTGGTGTACTCCATTCCTCCTGCGGCGGCGAGGTCGCGATAGAGCTCGGTTTCGACGAACTCGTTGTGAGGAACAATCTCCTCGCCCTCGACGACGCCAATGCGGGGATTCCTGAGCAGGGCTTGGCGGAAGGGGTCACAGTATTGATGGGCAGCCTTGAAAGACTACTCGATGCCAGCGGGAACCGGCATGCCTCCGGAGGCGAGTGTGCGATTGCCCAGGGTGCTGTCGTTGCGCAGGAAGAAGCCGATTCGGGAACCGGTGATCTCGCAAAGCTGCGTGAGGAATATCTGCCACTGCGGCTCGTCCAGCGGTGCAGCATACAAGGTTGCCAGTAGGTCGGAATACGCCTTCGTGGAGATCATGGATGAGTTGTCCCGGAGTGAGGTTATGGTATGCCGGATAGCCATTGCAGTCAATGAAATGAAGCGATTGGGAAAAGTGGGTGCGAAGTGTGCAGCTACCGGGTATTCTGGGCGGATGCAGGTACGGCTGTTATATTTCGGGGTGTTACGCGAGCTGGCTGGCGGGCCGGAGGAGACGGTCGAGCTGAAGGAGGGCGCGACGGTCGGCGAACTGATCGAGATTCTGCGTGGACGAACGTCTAATGATTCGACGGGCAAAGGAGCGGACGAAGGGCTTTGGCGGAGCCTGGCTGTGGCAGTCAATCGGGAGTACAGCTCGTTGGGTGTGGTGTTGCGCGAGGGTGATGAAGTTGCTCTTTTGCCGCCAGTGAGCGGTGGGCTTGAGAGAGTAAGACAATGCTGATTGAGATTGTGGATGCGGCGATTGCGGCGGATGCGATTGTGGCCGGGATGAAGGCTGGCGCAGACGGCGCGGTGTGTGTCTTCGACGGAATTGTGCGTGACAATACGCGTGGGCGACGAACGCTCCATCTCGATTACGAAGCGTACCGCGAGATGGCGTTGGAGCAGATGCGCGGCCTGGCATCGGAGACTGTGGCGCGCTTCGGGGTGAGGGATGTTGCGATGGTGCATCGTCTGGGGCGATTGATGGTGGGTGAAACGAGTGTGCTGATTGTGGTGGCCAGCGCGCATCGCGCGGTGGCGTTCGATGCATGCCGCTGGCTGATCGATTCGCTGAAGAAGACAGTTCCGATCTGGAAGAAGGAGACCTTCGCGGATGGTGCAGTGTGGGCCGCAGGCGAGATGTTTCCCGAGGAGATTGCTGTACACCCGAGAGGTGATGCGAAATGAGATGGACTGCGGCATTGCTTGGTCCCTTTCTGGTGCTGGCGACTTACGGCGCGTGGTGCAGTGCACAGGAGACACAGGCGGTGCCGACTCCTGTGACACCCACGCCGAAGCAGACGACGAATACGCAACAGAGCGGAACGCAGACGCAGAAAACAACCGCGCCTGTGGTGCGGCGGCAGGTTGCGCATCCCAATGCGGGGTCGACAGAGCCGGTGGATGGGCCGATGACTGGAGCGGGCGCTGCGGGACAGGGCACCGTAGCGCAGACGCCGGTGACATCGAAAAACAGTAGCATCGATGCGGATACGATCCGGGCAGAGACGCGGCTGGTGAACGTGGCGCTGAACGTGGTGGATGCGCACGGCGCGCCGGTGGGCGGCTTTGAGCGGCAGGACTTCCAGATCTTCGAGGACGGCAAGCCGCAGACGATTGCGGTGTTCGATCGCGAGGCCACCAGCCCGCTGTCGATTGTGCTGGCGATTGACGCCAGCGAGACGGTGGTGACCAGCGATCGACTGGAGCGCGAGGCGGCGAAACATTTTGTGACTGCGATTCTGCGGCCGCAGGACCAGATCTGCCTGATGGACTTTGCCGATACAGTACGCGAGGTGGTGCCATTTACCAACCAGGCGAAGCGCATTGATGAGGGGTTGGGCAACCTGCAACACGGCGACGAGACGGCGCTGTACAACGCGGTGTATCTGGCGAGCCAGCGGCTGGCGACGACCTCGGAGGCAGCCGGGCGGCGGCGCGTGCTGGTGCTGATCAGCGACGGCGGCGACTCGGTGGCGGGCAAGCACTACGAGGAGGCGGTGGAAGAGGCGCAGCGAGCAGGCGCGATCGTCTACTCGATCATTATTGTGCCGATTGCGGCGGACGCGGGACGCAACACGGGCGGCGAGCATACGCTGATCCAGATGAGCGAGGACACCGGAGGCAAATACTACTATGTGACGGACCCGAAGGGCCTGGAGCCGGCGTTCCAACACATCTCGGACGACCTGCGGACGCAGTACTTGCTGGGGTACTATGCGCCGCTGCAGGTCGGCGAGAGCGGGTTCCGGCGGATCAAGGTGAAGATGACGGACGCGACGCTGGATGCGACGTACAACCTGCGCTACCGGACAGGATACTTTGCAGATACGAAGCCATAGTTTACTCATTGGGCACCCCCCCTCCCCCCTCCCGGGGGTAGTTTGGGCGCAAGCTTCCTGGAATGGCAGGTTTGGCGATGGAGGCTGCCGCCAAATATTACCATTGAATGGGGTTAGTCCTAAGATATTGAGTTTGGGTGGGCGGGAGCTTGGTACGCCACCGGCTTGACGGCAATCGGATTCTTCTCTCACCTGCTTTAATTGTATGGGTTTGGCCATAACTACTATGCCAAGTATTTTTTTGGCGGATGTGGTTGGCAGGATGGTGATTATGGAGATTTTGGAGGGTCGAGGGTATTGACACGCGGATTTGCTGGGGATTTTTGAGGGGATTTTATTTCGCGTCCTTGATTGCAGAGTGATCGAGGACGCGAAGACACATTAAATCAAACTTATTGGCATAGGATGCGTATTGAGTAAAGAGATATGGGCCAATGATTTGTGGAGTGGGGATGAGGAGAAGGTTCTGTGTTGGCGGGGCGGGTTGGGTGGTTGTGGCGGCGGCGATGCTATTGGGCCTGGGAAGCGCGCCGGTGGGGGCGCAGACGGGGACGGGGCCGTCGACGGCCGTCGAGACACCAAAACCGATGGTGGCGGATGCGCATCCGGTGTTTGAGGTTGCGACGATCAAGCCGAGCGATCCGAATGCGAAGGGGACCAGCTTTCGGATTGACGGGCGGCACATTCGTATGTTGAACCAGCCGGTGGCGAATCTCATTGCGCTGGCGTATGGGTTGCAGGGGAAGCAGATTGTGGGCGGCCCGGCGTGGCTGGGAACGGACCGGTACGACATCGATGGCGTGGCGGACGTGGAGGGCGAGCCGAATCTGAAGCAGATGCAGGAGATGTACCGGAGGCTGCTGGCGGAGCGGTTTGGGATGGTGGCGCACACGGAGAAGAAGGAGGTGGCAGTGTATGCGCTGACGGTGGGGAAGGCTGGAATGAAGAATCTGGCGAAGAGCAAGGGTGACCCGAACGGGGAGCCGGATCAAAATGGCGGGCCGCTGGGGATGACGTTTGCGAACTGTTCGATGGGGGAGTTCTCGCTGATGCTGCAGTTCATGCTGGACAGGCCGGTGGTGGATGAGACGGGGATCGCGGGCAGGTGGGATTTTGCGCTGAGCTGGACTCCGCAGGACGCGGAGACGACTGACGCGAATGGGCCGCCGGGCGTGTTTACCGCAATCCAGGAGCAGCTTGGGCTGAAGCTGGAGGCGGTGAAGGCTCCGGTGGATGTGATAGTGATCGACAAGGTGGAGCGGCCTTCGGCGAACTAGGCGTGAACCCACATCTCAAACGCGAGATGTGGGGCACCCAACTACAAAGTCAGTCGTTTGCTACCGCAAACGATAACCCACCCTAGCCGCGATAAAGCTGCGGCGAGGATGGGGCACCCGAGTTGGTGGCGCTTCTTCCCATGTCTCAGAAGCGAGACATGTGGCTCGCGGCAAAAGCAGATTCCTCCGCTGCGCTACGGAATGACAAACAGTGCAGAAGATTCCCTACGGGAATGACAAGAAGCTCAGGGGAGGTTTTGGGAGTCAATCCACCAGTCGGGGTCTTTGCAGAGGGAGCAGTTGGGGCCGGAGAAGGTTGCCGGGGCGTGGGTGTCGCCCTTGAGTTGCCAATTGAGCCAAGCGAGGACAGCGTTGGTGTAGCGCAGCTCGGGCATGGGGTAGGCGCCGGTGTGGCCGACCGAGGTGAGGCTGGCCTTGAGCGCGGGGAGGGTGGGGGGAAGGGCTTTGTAGGAGGTCTCGGCACCGGTGTATCCGGAGTCGGCGGGACCACCGTTGAAGAAGGCGGCGGGGATGGTGAGCTTGTCGGCAGCCCATCCGTTGGCGTTGGGGCGGGTGGGCGCGCCGGGAGCACTGGCGGTGGGGAAGTTGCTGTTGAGGGCGATGACGGTGGTGACGCGGGGGTCGTGCGCTGCGGTGAAGGCCTGCGGACCGCCGCAGGACTGACCCATGGTGGCGACCTTGGAGGTGTCGAGCTTGCCGAAGAGCGGACTGGCTGGGCGGGAGTTTTCAGCGACGGCCCAGTCGAGGCCCTTGGTCATATAGGAGGCGTCCATCTGGACATAGAGGTTGCCGTTGGGGTCCTTCTGGTCTGCGACTGCGGCGATGCTGCCGCGGATGACGAGGAAGGGGATGGTGCTGCGGCCGACGGCGACGATGAGATAGCCGCGCGAGGCGATTTCACCGAGGAAGCGGGTGAACTCGACGGAGGTGTTGCGGCATCCGCCGTTGGCCCAGAGAATGATGGGGAGTTTGGGGGATTTGCTGAGGTCGGCGGGGAGGTAGAGGGTGTGGGTGGGAAGCGAGGAGGGCTCTTGGCGCGTGGCCGGGTAGGGGCCGGAGCCGGCGTAAGGATGCGCGTCCCAATCGGCGAAGCGGAGGGCCTGCTCGGTGGAGCCATCGACGGGCTGGACGGGGAGGGACATGGTGTAGCGGCCGGAGCGGCGGTCGATGGTGATGGTGGTTCCGGGCGGGGCTGTCCATGAGTTATTGGCGGGTTGCGAGGGCGGCGCAGCGGGGGAGGGCGCAGGGTTAGCAACGGCAGGCTGCTGGGCTGGCAGCGCAAGAACGAGCGAGAGCAGGGCGAGAGACGTAAGAGCAGGCTTGATCCGATTGGGCATAGGTTTTCCCCGGAGGAATGGATACGAGGAATCTTACCCATCCAACTCAAGAGGGAGCAAATGGCGGAGTGGGTGGTGTTGTGGAACAACGGGTAATAGCGAACTGATAGGGTGGAAGTAAGGGAGTGATCTATGAGGCGGTTTGAGTTTGCCCATGTGGCAGAGGGGATTGCACGGCAGGCGGGGGCGCTGCTCCGTGGGTTCTACGAGAAGGGCGTGGAGACGGAGTACAAGGGCGATGTGGACCTGGTGACGGAGGCCGATCGCTCGACGGAAAAACTGATTCGCGAGAAGCTGACGGCGGCGTTTCCCGCGCATGGGATCTATGGTGAGGAGGGGACACGCGACCAGATGGAGAGCGAGTATCGCTGGTATGTCGATCCGCTGGATGGGACGACGAACTTTGCGCACGGATTTCCGGCGTTCTGCGTGATTCTGGGGCTGGAGCGAAGGACGGCGGGACTGGCTGCGGACAAAGACGGAGAGATTGTGGCGGGGGTGATCTACGACCCGCTGCGGGATGAGATGTTTGTGGCGGAGCGGGGCAAGGGCGCGTGGCTGAATGGGAAGGCGATGCATGTGTCGAAGACGCGTTTGCTGTCAGAGTCGCTGACGGCGACAGGGTTTCCCAGCCATAAGCGGCACAGCTCGCCGAATGTGCATTTTTATCAGGAGATCACGCTGCGGTCGCATGGAGTTCGGCGGGCGGGGTCGGCGGGGCTGGACCTGGCGTATGTGGCGTGCGGCAGGCTGGATGGATTCTGGGAGTTCAATTTGAATCCGTGGGATACGAGCGCGGGGATTCTGCTGGTGGAGGAGGCGGGCGGGACGGTGACGCACTTCGATGGCGGCAAGTTCACGCTAGACTCGCGCGAGGTGTTTGCGACGAACGGGCTGATCAAGGCCGAGATACAGCACCTGTTTCAGGAGATGTTTGCGGGTCGCGAGATGGGGGCGATCCCAACGCCGGCGGAGTTTGCGGCGCGGCGAGCGGCGGGGAAGTAAGTTGCGGGCTCGGCGGACGGCGCGGGTGATGGTGTTGGATTCGGCGGGGAGGGTGTTGCTGATCCGGTGTGTGGCGATGCGGCGCGATGGGGAGTTTCGGTTCTGGCTGACGCCGGGCGGAGAGATTGAGGCGGGAGAGACGCCGATCGAGGCAGCGCGGCGCGAGCTGCGCGAGGAGTTGGAGCTTACGGTGGAGGTGGTGGGGCCGGTGTACACCGAGGCGACCCAGTTTGAGCACAAGGGTGAGATGCGGGACAACGTGGACTTTGTGTTTGTGGCGCGATGCGGGGAAGAAGCGCCGGCGTTGCAAGGAGTGACGGCGGACGAGATCGAGTTGATGAAGGAGATTCGCTGGTGGACGGCGGAGGAGATTGAGGCGGCGCTTGTGGGCGGGGAGAGGATATTTCCGGTGGACCTGGCGGCGCGGATGACGGAGTTTGGGGCAGAACGATACTAGCTGTATGTGTGATGCGGAACTACCGCAGGTCCTTCGACTCCGTTTGGCGCTGGGCGCGCCAAACATCGCTCAGGATGACAACAAGAAACAATAGGGGACCTAGAGTTGTTTGCGGAGGCGCTCGAATATGACGTAGCCGATGGAGGCTGCGATGATGGCGATGGCAAAATTCCTGATGGTGAAGATGTTGTAAAGGGCGACGGAGAAGGATTTACCGGGGCCGTTGGTACGGTTGAACTCGCCCATCAGGAGGTTGGAGTAGAAGAGGAAGATGATGAATGCAACCTCGATGAGCGCGCGCAGGACGTGGCTGAGGGGGCGCGGGGGCTGTGGGTTCGAGGGCATGGAATGATTCTATGCGATGGAGCGGTCTCCCACTCATTCCGCTGAGGGCGCGGCATGAATGGGGCACCCAAATCCCGCCCTAGCAAGCCAGGACGGGGCACCCAAATGCCACCCATTCCGCTGAGAGCGCGGCATGAATGGGGCACCCGGTGCGGAGGGAGCGAGAATTATGAATTGATGCGGGCTGCGCAGGAATCTTGTATGCTGAAGCGAACCGTTCAGAAGCAGTAGTAGTATTGTGAGCATAGAGCATCGGGGCTGACATTTGGTCAGGTGTGAGATTTTCAACACGATATTTTGAACAGCGAGGGAGATTGGACTTATGGCCTATGTGATTGCGGAACCATGTATCGGGACGAAGGATGCGGCGTGCGTGGATGCGTGCCCGGTGGACTGTATTCATCCCAAGAAGGACGAGACGGGATATGCCGATTCGGACCAGTTGTTCATTGATCCGGTGGAGTGCATCGATTGCGGCGCATGCGTGCCGGTGTGCCCGGTGTCTGCGATCTACGCGGGCGATGACCTGCCAGAGAAGTGGGCGGATTTTGCGACCAAGAACGCGGCCCACTTCGGGCGGTAAGAACAGTGGGCAGTAGTTCGTGATGAGTGATTACAGACGCGCGGTTCCGAATTACGGGCTGCGCGTTTTTTCTTGTGATGGCAAGAAGCATAATGCAGGGATTCTTCACGACGCTCAGAATGACAATCCAATTAGAGTTGGCGGAGATGGATGAGGCGGCGGGATGACGGAGCATGTGGACGAGGCGATTGTGCTGCGCACGTGGCCGTTCCAGGAGGCCGACCTGGTGGTGAGCCTGTTTACGCGGGAGCAGGGAAGGGTGAAGGGTGTGGCGCGCCATGCACTGAAGAGCCGGCGGCGGTTCGGCGGGGCGCTGGAGCCGATGACCCATGTGCGGGCCAGTTATACGGAAAGACCCCGGCAGGAGCTGGTGCGGCTGGATGGGTTGGAGATTCTGTCGTCGCCGCTGTCGCGCGCGGTGGACTATGAGCGGACGGCGGCGCTGGAGATGGTGGCCGAGGTGCTGGAGGCGGCGATGCCGGAGGGGGCGGTAGAAGATGCGGTCTTCCGGCTGGCGGTGGCAGTGCTGGACGAGATGCAGGTGGGACGGGTGTGGATGCCGGTGACTTACTTTACGCTGTGGATGAACCGGCTGATGGGTTGGATGCCGGAGCTGGGGCGATGCGCGGCGTGCGGGCTGGACCTGCGCGGAGGGACAGTATGGTATTCGGCTGCGAACGATGGGGTGACCTGCGCGGACGACCGTGCGGGGACGAGCACGGCGCTGAGCGCGGAGTCGGTGGCGACGGCTGGGCGGATGTTTCGCGGAACGGTGAAAGGACTGGCAGAGGAGGATTGGCCGAAGGCGCGGGCGGCGGAGCTGCGGCGGTTTGCCATCGACGTATTGGAGCGGCACCTGGAGGGGCGTCTGATGACGGCGAGGGTACTGGCGCGGGGGTAGTGAGGCGGGGGCCGATCACAGTGGGCTAGACTTGGGCTGAATGGCGATCAGGGCGCGGGAGAGACTGGAGCCGGTGAAGCAGGCTGCGCGTGAGAGCGTGGTTGGGAGGGTTCGTCTGCCGGCGCTGCTGCGGAGCTTCTGGGCGTGGTCGGCGGTGGTGTTTGGGCTGACGCTGGTGGTGGCGTGGGTGGAGCATCGCGTGGGAGTGTCGAGGTACAACTGGGACCCGTTGAGCGATTCTCTATTCGGCGACCTGATGGAGTATCCGGGGACGTATCAGTGGCTGCACACGGTGGCTTTCTTCTTCAACGTGACGGCGAGGCCGGTGCCTTATCCGCTGTACTCGCCGGTGGCGTATCCGCCGTTTGCGGCGATGGTGATGGCGGGACTCTACTCGGCTGCGAGCCCGGTGCTGCGCTATCTAGAAGTGGCTGGGGTGTGGCTAGCAGTCGCGGTGTGGGGCGTGCGGCGCGCGTTGCTGCGGGTTGGGATTGGCAGGATTACGGCGACGCTGTTCCCGCTGACGATGGTGGCGATCTCGTTCCCGATTGCGCGCCTGGTGCATGAGGGCAACGTGGAGCTTGCGCTGTGGGTGCTGACGGCAACGGGAGTGTGGGCCTATCTGAAGGAGTACGACGATGCGGCGGGGGTGCTGTGGGGGCTGGCGGCGGCTATGAAGCTGTATCCCGCGGTGTTGCTGGTTCTGCTGCTTCCGCGCGGGCGTTGGCGCGCTTTTGCGCTGGGCGTGGCCACGTTTGCGGGGGCGACGGTGCTGGCGCTGTGGTGGCTGGGACCGACGATGGGAGTGGCGTGGCGGGGATCGCTGGAGAACGTCTTTGGATACCAGGGCGCGCGTGCGAGCGAGTGGACCCTGAGGGAGCTGGCGGCGAACCACTCGGCGTTTATGCTGGCGAAGATGGCGGCGATGATGACGGGGCTGCCGTTGACGAAACTGACGCTGCCGTACTACGGGTGCGGGGCGGTGGCGATGGGGTGGGCATTTTTCGGCAGGCTGTGGAAGATGCCGGAGGCGAACCAGTTGCTGGCAGTGACGGCGTTCATGGTGATGTTTTCGACGGTGTCGTACTTCCATACGCTGGTGCACATGTACGCGCCGCTGCTGGTGCTGCTGTTTGTGTCGATCGATGAGCAAAATGCGGGGGCAGAGCGGTCGGAGGGGCAGGTGCGCGGGTTGAAGCTGACGGTGCTGCTGTTTGTGCCGCTGTTCGCGGCGTTTACGCTGTTCCTGTTTCCAAGGGTGTTTGTGTTTGATGGGTTGGTGCAGGCGGCGCTGCTGGCAGCGCTGTTTGGCTGTGCGCTACTGTTTCCGTTTGCGGTGGATGGGGCGAATTTTTCTTCCGATGTTTGATGAACGTCTCTGCGTGGGAAGAGTTTAGGTTGCTACATCGGCGGATGGGGCGTCATCTTCTTCAGGTGGGGTGCTCGGTGGGGCAGGCGGGATGGCCAGTGGACTCCCTGGGTTTGCGATGAGATAGATCGCGATGAAGAGAGGGGCGTAGAGCGCGATTGAAATGAGGTAAGTGAGTGCCTGAAATATGTAAAGGATGCCTGGGGACGCCAGTGGAACGAACGACAGACTGACCTGCAATAGCAACATTGTACAAATGGCAATAGCTGAAGTGACGATTGCGAGGAACCAGACGATTCTGGCTTGTCTTGTCTGCTGCACAGTGCGATTGGTATCCGGCGGTTGCAGGAGCCTGACCTGAAGCGGCGCGATGATGTACACGACGCATAGGGTGATGGGGATAGGCCAAAGATTGTTGAGGAGATTGTTGAGGAGATTCGATTTTTCCAGTGCGACTGATGATTTGAGAGAGAGCGACAAGATCATTTCCAGCTTGGATTGAAAATTAATCAGGTTGAGGGGCTGCATCAACGTCGACAGGATACCGGCGAGTGAGTGTCCGATCACATTCAAGCCAAACAGGGTGATGGCGAAGACTATCATGCGACGGGCGGAGGAAAGGATGGGAGCAGTGACTGCGCGCAGAGTTGCGCTTCCTGTGTCGGCGATGCGTTGCAGCAGTGCGGCGGTTGCGACCATCGCGCATGTGAGTAGGACGTTGTACAGAAGCAGAACGCACCAGGAGAGAGGGACGGTGAAGAATTCGGACCTGTGTATGAGGTGCGCGATGGCCGTTGCGCCGAGGACAGCGCGGTCTTCGGATTGCGGGAGAAAAATTTGTTGCGTGAGGTGATGCCGGAGAATGCTCTCGAGCCAGCGCAGGTTGAAGTCGATGAACTCAACCATGGCAACAGGTAGCCATAGGATGGGATATTGCCGGAGGAGGGAGGTGGTCGAGCGCCAGAGGGTTCGCATTGGGGTTATGAGTTGGAGAAAGAGTAAACGGTTCGAGGCGGTGCGTGGGCAAAATTTGTAAATGCTTGTGAACTCCTGATCTCCCGGTAGACGAGTGTGAGTATCAATAGGCCGTGGTATACGCTTGACGTCTAGACGTCATCCGTGTACGTTGAGCTATGAGCACATCGCCGCCAGGCCGAATTCGGGACTCTATTATTGGCTATCTTGGGGCGATCGGTTGCGATGCGTCTCTGGATGAGATACACGATGCAGTTCGTGCAGATTTAGGCTTGGTTGCGCCTTCCTCCGTTCGCTCTTATTTGAATCTGAACACCCCGCAAAAGTTCGTTCGTACAGGTAAAGGGCGCTACTCGATCAGCCGATTCGAGGGGATCGAGCTTGTCGCGGAACCGAAGGCCAGCAACTTTGTTCAGATTGGCAGGGCGAAGTTATATACCTCGGATTGCATGAGCTGGCTGGCGTCTCAGCCCACGAATTCGATCCACGCGGTCATTACCGATCCCCCGTACGGAATTCGTGAGTACAGCGCGCAGGAGCAGGGCAAGCTGCGCCGGGGCAGAGGCGGTGTGTGGCGCATTCCTCCGTCGTTCGATGGGCATGTGAGATCGCCATTGCCTCGGTTTACAGTTCTGGACGATGACGACAGGGCCTTCCTGTTAGTATTTTTCAAGAACTTTGCGCGACTACTACATCGGGTCGTGGTTCCGGGCGGCAACATCGCGGTTGCCAGCAATCCGCTTCTCGCGCACATTGTCTCGTCCGCGTTTAGCGCCGGAGGGTTTGAGATACGAGGCTCCGTGGTGCGATTGACGATGACGATGCGCGGTGGAGACCGGCCCAAGAATGCACATACGGAGTTTGACGGAGTGAGCGTCATGCCACGCTCGATGTGGGAGCCGTGGATGATTGCACGAAAGCCAATTGAAGGAAGAGTGCAGGACAATCTGCGGAAGTGGAAGACGGGGGGATGGCGGCGTCCGTCGGAGGAGCGACCGTTCGGCGATGTGATCCGCTCCAGCCCTGCGACGCAGCGGGAGAGGAAGATTGCAAATCATCCTTCGCTGAAGCCGCAGTCGTTTCTGCGACAACTTGTACGCGCCGCGCTGCCGTTGGGGGAGGGAGTAGTTCTCGATCCGTTCGCCGGTTCGGGATCGACGCTTGCGGCCTGCAATTTTGTTGGGTATGAGAGTATCGGCGTGGAGAAGGACCCGATTTACGCAAAGATGGCGGCGAAGGCGATTGAGCCGCTAAGCCGTCTCGATCTTATAGACCCAATTGGCTCGCAGCTTTTTGATTCCGTCGCGATCTAGGGTCGCGGTGCGGGTTCCAAGCTCCCCGCGTGGATTTTTGCGGAAATCTTCGACTGAAACTTGCGAGAGGTAGACCTCGGTAAACCGCATCGGACGGCGGCTCTGCGCTGGCTCTGTCTCGTTGTCGACTTCATAAACTAAGACGCACATCCACTGATTGCGTCCGCCATGTGTATCGACCGCGCCACCCTTCTTGCGTGTCGTCTTGATCTCGACGCCATCTTCTCCCGCTTTTGCGGAATCATTAACATATTTGCCGGAGACCAGGAGGTCTGGATGGCCGTTGAAGTAGCGGTTCTGCACGAGGGACCGCGAATGCTTGGCCATGCTTGAGGTCAACATGTCGGAGAGGATGCCGGACATATTGGCAGCGCGGAGTATGTCGTCGAGCCGTAGCAGACCTTTCTCCAGAAAGAGCTTGTTCACATCGAAAAAGAAGTCGTAGTCGTCCTGAAACGCGATCTCAAAATCTTCGAGTCGCAGAGAATACGGCAGGAACGCTTTCTGGTTGAATTTGGTGTTGTCGGGTTTTTCGCGCTGCAACATCTTCGTCCATACCTCGTCGCATAAGCTTATCCCGAATTAGAATCAAAAGGTTGACGAAATTGAAGAGGGAAGATGCGGGCGATTGCGGAAGAGAAGACGAAGGCGCTGACGTTTCAGGAGTTGTTGTTCCGGCTGCAGAGGTTCTGGGCGGAGCGGGGATGCGTGTTGCAGCAGCCGTACGACGTGGAGGTGGGCGCGGGGACGATGTCTCCGGACACCTTTCTGCGCGTACTGGGGCCGAAGCCGGTGCGTATTGCTTACGCGCAGCCGAGTCGCAGGCCGGCGGACGGGCGGTATGGGGAGAACCCGAACCGGTTGTTCCGCCATACGCAGTTGCAGGTCATATTGAAGCCGCCGCCGGAGAATATCCAGGAGATGTATCTGGAATCTCTGGCTGCGATGGGGATCGACCTCGGCGAACACGATATCAAGTTCGAAGAGGACAACTGGGAGTGGCCGGTTGGCGGCGCGTGGGGCGTGGGCTGGCAGGTGATGCTGGACGGGCTGGAGATTACCCAGTTCACCTACTTCCAGCAGTGCGGCGGGATGGATTTGGACCCGATCTGCGGGGAGATTACCTATGGGATGGAGCGGATCGCGCAGTTTTTGCAGGATTGCGATTCGATCTACGACATTGTGTGGGCGGTGGAACCGGACACTGGAAAGAGCGTGACGTACGGCGACATTCGACTGGCCGAGGAGGAACAATTTTCTGCGTACAGCTTCGACTACGCGGATGTGTCGAAGCTGTGGGAGCACCTAGGACTGTATGAGAGGGAGTGCTTGGCGCTGCTGGAGCGGGCGAAGGAACTATTTGGGGAGAAGAGCGGGGCGAGCGAGTTGGAGTTAAAACGCTTCCCCGTGCTGGGTGCCTATGAGCTGGCGTTGAAGTGCTCGCATATGTTCAACCTGCTGGATGCGCGAGGAGCGATCAGCGTGACGGAACGTGTAGGCGTGATGGCAAGGATTCGCACGCTGGTGATTGGCGTGGCCAAGGCGCATGTGGAGCAGGGACTGGCCGTCCAGGCAGATGCGCTTCGCGCAGAAACACAAGCGGAGGCGATCTAGCATGGCGGAGTTTCTGTTTGAGATTGGGTTGGAAGAGGTTCCGGCGCGGATGATTGCGGGGGCCCAGGCGGAGTTGCAGCGACGGATTACGTCGATGTTGTGCGCTCAAAATTTAATGGCCGCTGCTGATGTAGTCCTTGCTAGAAGTTATTCGACTCCACGCAGGTTATCTGTGTTTGTGCCAAACGTTTTTGAGCGGCAAGCCGACTCATCTGCGAAGGCATGGGGTCCCTCAGCGAAGATTGCCTTCAAGGATGGACAACCGACAACTGCCGCTGAAGCCTTCGCGCGTAAAAACAATATTGCAGTAAGCAAATTGAAAATTGAGTCGAACGATAAGGGCGACTATGTAGTCGCGGAGACAGCGACGAAGGGCCGCTCCGCCTCGGAAGTCATCGCGAGCGAGCTGCCGAAGGAGTTGGCGGGGATCTACTGGGCGAAGAACATGACCTGGCGCGCGGGCAGGCCGGAGCGGTTTGTGCGGCCGGTGCGCTGGTTGCTGGCACTGCTGGGTCAGATGGTGGTGCCGGTGGAGTTTGGCGGGAAGACGGCGGGGCGCACGACGCGCGGACACCGCGTGCTGGCTGTGGATGAGGTGATTCCTTTGGGCATTCCCGATGAGTACGAGCAGACGCTGCTGGATGCGTATGTTGTCGCCGATGTTGAGGCGCGGCGGCAGACGATTCGCAAGGCGCTGGACCGGGTGACACGGGCGGCCGGAGCGGGGCTGCGATGGCGCGAGGACCATGCGCTTGTGGATACCGTGACCCACCTGACGGAGTGGCCGTCGGTGGTGCTGGGGAGCTTTGAGCCGGAGTATCTGAAGCTGCCGGAAGAGGTGCTAGTGACGGTGATGCGCGATCACCAGAAGTACTTTGCAGTGGAAGATGCGACGGGCAAACTTGCGCCGCACTTTCTGGCGGTTCTGAATACCAAGGCGGATGCGGACGGCGAGGCGGTGATTCGGCACGGCAACGAGCGCGTACTGCGAGCGCGCTTTAACGATGCGCGATTCTTCTGGGAGTTCGACCAGAGGGTGCCGCTGATGGAGCGGGTGGCGCTGCTGGAGAAGGTGACCTTCCAGAAAGACCTGGGGAGCTATGCGGCGAAGACGGAGCGCGTGTCGGCGGTTGCCGCGTCGCTGGCTGGGTTGGTGAAGGAACGCGGGTCGAAGGTGGATGAGGCGGCGCTGGGCGAGGCGGCGAGGCTGGCGAAGACCGATCTGACGACGGAGCTGGTGAAGGAGTTTACCGAGCTACAGGGACAGGTGGGCGGGCTGTATGCGCGGGCGCAGGGCTTTTCGGCGACGGTGGGGGATGCGATCTACGATCAGTATCTGCCGAAGTCGATGGAAGACTCGGTGCCGCGCACGGCGGAGGGCGCGCTGCTGGCGATGGCCGATAAAGTGGACACGATTGTTGGGATGTTTGGGCTGGGACTGGAGCCGACAGGATCGAAGGACCCATTTGCGCTGCGGCGCGCAGCGAATGGCATCGTGAAGATTCTGGCGGAGGGCGAGCCTGCGTTGCCGCTGACGCTGGGCGATGTGGTGGATGCGGCTTCACCAGACGAGACGGTAAGAATGCGCGTGGAGATTTTCTTTGCGGAGCGGCTGGAGTTCTATCTGCGCGATGCGAAGGGACAGGCGTACGACGTGGTGAAGGCGGTGCTGGCAGCAGGGGCAAACGATGTGAAGGACGCAGTGGCGCGCGCGGAGGCGGTGACGGCGGTGCGTGGCTCGGACGATTTTGCAGCGGTGAGCGCGGCGTTCAAGCGGATGAAGAATATTCTGGAGCAGGCGGAAGAGAAGGGGATTGAGGCTGGATCGGATGTGAATGAGGCGTTGCTAGTGGATCCTGCGGAACAGTTGCTGGCAGGGCAGCTCGATGCAGTGCTGATGTTAGTGAAGATGCCGGGCGCGGAGATGGACTATCGGTCGACGTTAGAGAAGATAGCGACGCTGCGTGGGCCAGTCGATGCATTCTTCGATTCAGTGATGGTGATGGCACCAGAGCCCGAGATTCGTGCAAATCGGTTGGCGCTCTTGCGTCGCGTGCTGAAGGACTTCTCAGGCATTGCGGACTTTTCGGAGATTGTGACGGCGGGGTAGGGAACGGGATAGGTCGGGCCTTCAGCCCTCGGTATTATCCCCTATACCATCATGGGGCTACGCCCCATGATGGTATAGAGCGCGCTTTCAGCGCTCAATTATCTGGTGTAATCGCCACGTGCAGTGAGTGAGGATCGTCACTAAGTCTTGTCTGTGCGGGTTCAGCCGAAGCGGGGGGTGAGCAGGATGTGCTGCTCGACGACGCTTTGTTCGAGGACGGATTTGGCTGGGTTGGACTGTTTATAGCGGATCTGGACTCGCTGGCCTTTCATCTTGGCTGCGAAGTTGTCGGCCTCGGTTTTTTTGGAGAATTCGTGGGTGTACTCGCCGAGGCGGTACTCCTCGACGAAGTAGGTGTATTGCAGCTTGGCAACGTAGCGGGAGGTGTGTGTGATGATCTCGACTTTCGCGCCGGCGATATTGCCCTCGACCAACGGCCAACTTTGAGCGGCCTCTTCGCGGCGGCTTTTTTGCCATCTGCGGACGTAGATGCTTGCCCACCCGGCCACGAAGGCAAGCGGCCACTTGAGGGCGTAGATCCAAACGTGGAAGAAGCGCAGCAGATTATGCCACGAGATGGAGAAGTCCGCAGTCATGGATGGTACGTTATCATACGGGCGAGATCAGGGGCGGTTGAGGACGAGGGCGAGGAGGGCCTGAGTGACGCGGTCGGGGTCGTGGCGCAGGAGGTTGCCTTCGAGGGCGAAGTCGCCGGAGATGGGTTCGACGCCGAGGGCGCGGATGCGGTCGAAGTCGGGGGCGATGGGGGTCTGGCCTTCGTGGGCGTATTTTCCCAGCAGCGAGGGTGAGATGGGCGTGGTGTTGATGAGGGCGTAGTCGAAGATCTTGGGGTAAGACAGATACGGGGATTCTTCGCTTTCACTGCGGTCAGGGTCAGAATGACAATGCATGGTTGAGCCATGGCAGTGGTCAAGGATCTTTTCGATGTGCTGGGATGCGGTGAGACCGAGCGACTCGTTGGCCTGGGTCATGAGGTTGGCGATGTAGACGCGTGTGGCTTTGGAGGCGGCGATGGCTTCGGGAATGCCGCGGACCAGCAGGTTGGTGACCAGCGAGGTGTAGAGCGAGCCGGGACCGATGGTGATGAGGTCGGCATTGGCGATGGCTTCGAGGGTTGCGGGGAGGGGTTCGGCGTCGGCTGGCGAGAGCATGAGCTCGACGATGCGGTGGGGGCTGGCGGTGATGCTGGTTTCGCCGTGGACCAGCGCGCCGGAGTCCATGCGCGCGGTGAGGGTGACGTTGCTGTTGGTGGCGGGATAGATGCGGCCACGGGCGGCGAGAATCTGCGAGGACATCTGCACCGCCTGGGCGAAGTCTCCGGTGATGCCGGAGAGGGCGGCGAGGAAGAGATTGCCGAAGCTGTGTCCTTCGAGGTCTCCGGTGTGGAAGCGGTACTGGAAGAGCCTGGCGAGCAGGAGTTCGTCTTCGGAGAGCGCTACCATGCAGTTGCGCACGTCTCCCGGAGGGAGCATATTGAGTTCTTCGCGGAGGCGACCGGAAGAACCTCCGTCGTCGGTTAAGGTGACGATGGCTGCGAGGTCGCGGATGAGACAGGGGAGAGACGGCTGCTGTTCCTCGGGGTGGGGATGGGGAGTGAGCTTAGCCGGTGCGGCAATGGCAGGGCGCACGACCGAAGGCGCGGCGACGTAGCGCTTGAGACCGCGAAGCAGCGTGGAGAGGCCAGTGCCGCCGCCGATGGCTACCACGCGCAGCGACAACTTGCCGTTTTGAGTTGAGGAGGACACCGCTGATGTCAGTGTAAATGGAGTGGGGCGACGTGGGCCGGCGGTCAGGCCTCTGGATAGAGGAGTTCGGTGAAGCGTGGGTCGTCGGCCATGTCCTGGAAGTCGGAGTCGGCGCGTGCCTGGATGCGGTTGCGCGGATTGAGGCGGATGGCCTCGGTGAGGTTCTCCAGGCAATGCTGGGCGTCACCGGTCATGCTGGCGAGGACGGCGAGGCCGTAAAAGGCATAGTCGGCGCAGTCGTTTTCGGCGAGGATGGTTTTCAGATGGGTGCGCGCGTCTTCGTAGTTGCCATCGTTGAGCAGGGAGATGGCGTAGTCGAAGCGTTCCTCGCAGGAATGGAATTTGGATTCGCTGCGTGAGGCCTGCTGGGTGCAGGCGCTGATGTACATGCGGATGCGCTCGGCAAGGTCGCTGGGGCAGGTGGCGAGCAATTGCTGGAAGGCGGAGGAGGCTTTGTCGAATTTGCCATCCTGCATGAGGCGGAGGGCGGCCTCGTATCGTGCGAGAGCCTGAGTGCGCTTGGCGTCTGCGGCTACAGGCACGGCACCGGCAATGGTACGCGGACGTTTGGCGGGAGAGGCGGTCTTCATCGGGTTCCTGCGGTTCCTGTCTGCGTGGTGCAACTACCAGATTGACTGGTCAGCACCACCACGCTCATTACTTAGTATGCTCCGGTTTTATACGCAAGTGTGACAAGAAGGTCAACCCGGCCTGATGCGCGTGTGCGTCATGCGTCTGATTTGTGGGCGTAGATGGCTGGGTTGAGGTCAGGATCGTTGTACATCTTGAACTGGCGGTAGAGCTTGAATCGCCGGTGACCGCTGCAGACCTGCTGCCAGAGATCGTCGAGGCAGGCGGCCAGGTCGCCGCGCTGTTCGCGAAGGAGATCGAGGCGGGCCAGATTGCGCTGGCGGTGATCCTCGGAGGCGGAGGGGCGGTGGGCTTCCTCGGCGGTGTGGTAGAGCTTGAGCGCGAGCACGGAGAGGCGATCGAGGATGAGACCGGGGGTTTCGGAGTGGAGCGGTGATAAGGGATTTTGCTCCCCGGCGGCGGCGAGAAGCAGGCGGTCGATAGCTTCGACCATGTCGTTGCGCTTCTGGTTGAGTGCGTCGATGGAGTGCTTGAGACGGGCTATGGCGATGTCGGATGCATCGGGCTCGCGAACTTTATCCTCGTCGTGCCATAGATCGAAGTTGGCGCGGTGATGGGCGAGTGCCAGTTCGAGGAGGCGCCCGGGTGTTTCAGGAACGGCCAGGGTTGGCGCCGATGGGACTGATGCAGGCGGGTCCAGATGCCAGCGCAGCGTGGCCTGGTCTTGCAGTCGCGTGATTTCTAAGGCATTCAGCATGGATGGCGATGCGGCACGTTGCGAGTACATCCAACTGTAGCAGCAGGCAGTGCATGGTTCCAGAGCGCAGCAGAGCAGGAGCAGCCGGGAAAGTCTGCTGTCTGTGTTTTCCATTTATCATCGGATCGGTTGTTGATGGAATGGACAGCCGTGGGAGAGGCAGATTGCCGTCTGAGGCAGCGATGCGGAAGGTACTGATCTATCGCCTGGGCAGCCTGGGCGATACGGTTGTGGCGTTGCCATGCTTCCATCTGATAGCGCGCAACTTTCCCGAGGCGGAACGTGTGCTTCTGACGAATTTTCCGGTGCATGCGAAGGCCGCGGCTTCGGCGGCGGTGCTGGGCGATTCAGGGCTGATCCACGGCACCATGCGGTATACGGTGGGGACTCGGCGAATAGGGGAGCTGGTGCGGCTGGCGCGGGAAATTCGACGCTTCCGGCCTGAGGTACTGATCTACCTGATGCCGCTGCGGCCATGGAACAACGTGCGCCGCGACAGGATTTTCTTCAGGCTGGCCGGGGTGCGGCGGATTGTTGGGCTGCCCAGGGAGCAGGACTTGAAGCGCCGCTACGATGCAGCGACCGGGCTCTACGAAGCGGAGGCGGAGCGGCTGGCACACGCCATTGCGGAGCTGGGGAATGCCCATGCGGAGGAGCTGGCGAACTGGGACCTGCGGCTGAGTGCGGCCGAGAAGGGCGCGGCGGCGCAGGTGCTGGCACCCATGCAGGGCATGCGGTTGATGGTTTGCGCGCCGGGGTGCAAGATGCAGGCCAACGACTGGGAGAAGGAGAGGTGGCGCGCTCTGCTTGGACGGTTGTATCGGAGATATCCATCGTATGGACTGGTGATGTCAGGCGGCAAGGAAGATGTGGGGCTATGTGAATATGCCATGCAGGACTGGGCGGGCGAGAAGCTGAACCTGGCGGGGTGGACAGGGCCTCGCGAATCTGCCGCAGTGTACGCGCAGGCGGAGGTGTTCCTTGGGCCGGACTCGGGACCGAAGCACCTGGCGGCATGCATGGGAGTTCCGTGCGTGTGCGCCTTCGGTGCGCGGAACCTGCCGGGAGTATGGTTCCCGCCGGGTACGCGGAACCAGATTGTGCATCATCCACCGGAGTGCTTTGGCTGCGGTCTTGAGACGTGCATCGAGATGGAAAAGAAGTGCATCCGAGCGGTGACGGTGGAGGAGATGGAGCGGGCGGTTGGGCGCGTTTTAGAGCTGAACGGGTAAGGGGAGTTGCGCGAGCAGAGCGTCGGTGGCCTCAGGCAGGGAGGGGAAGCACAGGTCGGCAAGCCGACGCGCGGAGACGACACCGGGTTTCTGGAGTTGAGGGTCGCCTTCGAGGAAGATGGTCCTCATCCCGAGGCGGTGGCCGAACTGGATGTCGGAGAGCGAATCTCCGATCATAATGCTGGATTCGACTGCGATAGCGGGGAACTGTGTGCTGGCCTGATGGAAGAGGCCTGGGAGCGGCTTGCGGCAGTTACATTTCTGCTTGTCGTGGGGGCAGAAGTAGAAGGCGTCGATGTGAGCACCCTCCGATTGCAACCAGCTTTGCAGTTCGGCGTGGATTTTGTGCACATCCACGGATGTGTAGGCGCCGAGAGCGATGCCGCGCTGGTTGGAGACGACGATGACACGGAGGCCCCTGCTGTTGAGGCGCGCGATCGCCTGGAGCACGCCGGGCAGCGGTTGAAACTCGCTCCACGTGGTTACGTAGCGACCTTCCGGCAGCTTGCAATTGAGGACTCCGTCACGGTCCAGGAAGACGGTGTTCAGGGTGCGAGGAAGAACTCTGTCCGCAGAGGTAACCACACCGCTATGATAGCAGCAGAGTCTTCCGCACTGGCTGAGAGGGGCAGCGTGATCGAGCAACTGCACGAAGCGATACAGGCGATTGAGCACAAGTGGGCCGCGCAGCGGCTGCTGGTGGTGGGTGACGTAATGCTCGACAGGTACATCTGGGGCGAGGTGAGGCGCATCTCGCCGGAGGCACCGGTGCCTGTGGTGCGCTCGACCCGGCAGAGCCATCAGCCGGGCGGCGCGGCCAACGTGGCCATGAACCTGAGCCGGTTGGGCGCGAAGGTGGTGGTGATCGGTTTTACCGGAGGCGACGAGGACGAGCGGCTGCTGGCGGAAGGGCTGCGTGCGAATGGGGTTGAGCCGGAGTTCATTGTTTCGCATGGATTTCCCACTATTACGAAGCAGCGCATTCTGGGCGGACGACAGCAGATGCTGCGATTGGACACTGAGCGGTTGGGTGCGCGGCCGGAGGGTGATATCAAGCGGCTTGTGGAGAGCGTGCGGGCGCATCTGGCAGGATGCGATGCGGTGGTGCTCTCTGACTATGCGAAGGGAGCGCTGACGGAGGAGGTCTGCCAGACGGTGATTGAGGCAGCACGCGGGCAGGGGATCCCTGTGCTGGTGGATCCCAAGAACGTAGATTTCGCGCGCTATCGCGGTGCCACGACAATCTGTCCAAATCTCGCGGAACTCGCCGCGGCGCTGCATGGAGACGCGAGCGACTTGACGGCGCTGCTGGATGAGGCGGAGGGACTGGTCGATCAGTTTGGGATCGAATTCCTTACCGCGACGCTGGGCGAGAAGGGGATTGCGCTGGTGCGGCGCGGACGCAGTTTGCTGGCACCAGCCGTGGCGCGCCAGGTCTTCGATGTATCGGGCGCAGGCGACACGGTGATTGCAGTGCTGGCGTTGTGCATGGCTTGCGGGCTGAGGCCAGAGACTGCCGTGGAACTGGCCAATATCGCGGCTGGGATTGTGGTAGGCAAGGTGGGCACTGTGCCGGTGGAGAAGTACGAGCTGCTGGCCGCGCTGGCTCCTGAGATCGCGCTGCACGGCGAAGACAAGGTGGTGACGCGCGAAGAGCTGGTGCGCCGTGTGGCGCTGTGGAAGGCCAATGGAGAGCGAGTAGCGTTCACCAATGGCTGCTTCGACCTGCTGCACATCGGGCACATCACGTTACTGGAGCAGGCGCGACGATTCGGCGACCGGTTGATTGTGGCGCTGAACAGCGACGCATCGGTGAGGGGCTTGAAGGGCACCGGCCGCCCGGTTGTGGGCGAGCGCGAACGGGCTCGGGTGATGGCCGCGCTGGCAGCCGTGGATGCGGTGGTGGTCTTCGCCGAGCCGACACCGCTGGAGGTGATTGTGGCCACGCAGCCTGACGTGATCGTGAAGGGCGGCGACTACATGGCGGAGACGGTGGTGGGCGCCAGCGAGGTGATGGGTTGGGGTGGAGAGGTGAAGATCGTGCCCGTGGTTGAAGGATTTTCCACGACACAGCTCATCGCGAAGAGTGGATAAGAGTAAGGGCTCTGTATGCCGCCCATCGCATGTGACAAAACGCGATGGATGGGGCAGTGGCACCCTGTCAAAGGCACCCCACCCTGCCACGCGATGAAGCTGCGTGTCGAGGATGGGGCACCCAATCGCGTTATAAGAGGCGGGGGGCGACCAGGGCGCGGATGCGGAGTTCGATGGCGTCGATGGAGTTGTCGCCGGAGGGGTCGTTGGCGATGGTAAGAACGCGCTGTGGTTCGCGGACGGCGATCTGGAGGTAGGCGGCGTGGATGCGAGCGTAAAAGTCGTCGGACTCACGCTCGAAGCGGTTCTCGTCGGCGGGTTGTGAGTCGGGTTGCGAATCGGATTGCGGCTGGTTCGCAGCGTTGCGGTGGTTGCGGCGTCGAGCGCGAGCGAGAGCTGCTTCCAGCGGAGGGAGCAGAAGCAGAGTGAGGTCTGGCTGGAGGTTGTTGCAGACGGCGGCGTGCATGGCTAGGATGCGTGCGCTGCCGAGCTGGCGGCCCGCTCCCTGATAGGCCTCCGAGGAGTCGGTGTAGCGGTCGCAGAGGACGATGGAGCCAGCGGCTAGCGCCGGTTCGATGATCTCGGCGATGGCCTGGGCGCGGTCGGCGAACATGAGGGCCATCTCGGAGAGCGGGCTGATGGGGCCGAATGCGGACTCGGAGCGAGAGTCGAGAAGAACGGAGCGAAGGCGATCGCCGAGCGCGGTTGAGCCGGGTTGGCGCAGCATGACAACGGAGCGGCCGGAAGCAGTGAGCCAAGCGGCGAGGCGACGCATCTGGGTGGTCTTACCGGAGCCGTCCAGGCCCTCGAAGGTGATGAACAAACCGCGTGGCATGGGGTCAAGTCTATCGCATGAGGCGGGTGCAGCAGAATCGGACCTGCGCCTTAACCAGGCAACGAAAAAAATAAGTCGGAAACAGCAAGTCGCCATTGAAACGGGGTAGACTCTGAGGCATACCTGATTTCACACCTAAGTTTATGGGCTGAATTTGAGACGCATACCCGCGGTCGGCGGATGGGTTGCACTATGGAGTTGCATCGATTTGTGCCGGGGCAAGAATTTGATTCACAAAATTGAATGAAGATGAGAGGTGAGCGATGAAGAATCTATCTGGATTATGTGCAGGACTGTGTCTACTGGCGAGTGGCGTTGGCGTGATGACGGCACAGGACATGACGGCGGGAGTCATGATGCCGCCCAAAGTGCTGGTGATCGATCGTGAGTACACAAAGCCGGGCAAAAACGGAGGCCCGCATGAGAAGAGCGAAGGCGCGTTTGTGGGTGCGCTTGCCGCAGCCAAATGGCCGACCCACTACCTGGCGGCGACCTCGATGTCCGGTAGGCCGCGCGCGCTATTCCTGGCTGGGTATCCTACGTTCGAGGCATGGGAGAAGGACAACCAGGCGTATGAGAAGAACCCTGCACTGTCGGCCATACTGGACCGCGATAATGTGGCGGATGGCGAGTTGCTGGATGAAGTGCAGATGAGTGTGTATCTGTACGATCCTGACCTGAGCCTGCATGTCGGCGATGCGGTACACTCGCGCTACCTCGACATTACCCACTACAAGATCAAGCCGGGGCACAGGGCAGAGTGGGAAGATCTGGTCAAGCTGTATCAAAGCGCATTCGCGAAGATTCCGAATGCCAACTGGGCGCTGTATGAGAGCTACTACGGCGAGGACAATGGCGGCATCTATCTGGCCATCTCGCGCATGACTTCGCTGGCCGAAGACGACCAGGGCTTGCTCGACAACAAGAAGGTGGAAGATGCGCTGGGGCCGGATGGCTTGAAGAAGGCCAGGGAGCTGACGGCCTCGTGCGTGGATTCGGTGCAGGACAACCTGTTTGCGTTCAATCCTAAGATGAGCTATCCGGCGGACGAATGGATCAAGGCCGATGCATTCTGGAAACCGAAGCCGGCAGCGGCTGCGAAGCCAGCCATGGCCGCCATGCCGGGCATGGCAGCGAAGAAGCCGGCGGCAACGAATCCATAAGAGTGTTTGGAAAGATGAAGTGTGTTCGCGTCCCACCCTTTCGCAGTGCGAGGGGGTGGGATTATTTTGGCCGGGAGGCAGGCCTAGTCTGATGGATGCGAGGCTGAACAAGCAACAACCGGCTGCTCAAATTACGTCTGGATTCAGGGAGGTTTAGGCATAGAGAATCAACGTGGATTTTGTCTTCCTCTACAAGTTCTGTGCTATGCACAGGGTCAGAACGATGGCATAGAATGAGGACGGTTGCGATGCACTTACTGAGCGGGCACCTATAGAATCGGGTTCAATGCGGCCGGGACAGCTTGTGTTTCAAGGGGCGTCGTATAGGGACCACTCAAATACCTGAAATAATTATGAGTGCCGGGACGAACGAACATATGAACCGGGCGGCGGTCCAGGCTGTCGAACAGCCTGTGGTTCACTGTGTGGCCGGACAGGTTGAGGTGTTGCGCCTGAGCCGGACGCTGATGGAGTTGTGCGCTCGCTGCGGCCAGCCCGACGCCATGAACGACATTGTCTACTTCCTCACCAAGCCCGGCGCGTTGCCCCGGATTCCGAACCTGATGCTGGTGGCGCGGACGTCTGAACTGGATTTGACGAGTCCAAAGCTCGACGATCTTTTGGGTGCGTTACTGATCTTTGAGCAAAACATCTTCGGGATTGGTGTGGGCGCGTTCGCGACCAACGATCGATCGGGAAGGAGTGCTCTGATCGCCGAGGCGCAAGACCGCTCGCGGGTCGCGGCACTGGCCAGCCGCGCATTGCTGGAACGCGGTGCCCACTTGATCCTGATGTCGTATCGCGCGGGGGATGCTGCTGGGCCGGGCGCGACGGGCAGGCCTCCTCTTTTGGGGGTGGCGGAGCAAGGGGTGGAGGTGGCGCGCTGGGCCCAGCGCAATCGCACCATTCCTGGCTACCTGCCCTTATCCACGACGTATGACGCGACACTGGCGAGGATCGGGCAGCGCACGCGGAGCAACCTGCGCTACTATCGGCGTCGAGCGGAGGCGGATCTGGGATGCGTGTTTCTGCCCCAGATAGAGGTCACGCGCGAAGAGGTGCTGCGCTTCAATCGTCAGTGCATGTATGCAGTGCCGTCAGCAGTCGCGGGGTGGCGTTACGACTCGTTGAAGGACCTCAAAGAGCCGGTGTTTATGGGGATCAAGGACCGAGACGGGCAATGGCTGAGCATGCTTGGCGGTCGCAGATACGGACAGCGATCGGAGATACTGTGGCAGATGAATCGGAGCGGTCATGCGACCAGTTCGCTGGGTACGGTGATGCGCTCGTATTGCATCGAGCACGAGATTGAGCATGGCTCTCGCCGGTTGTATATCGAGGGCGGAACACCGCACCCGATCAAATTCTCGTTTGTGACGGAGGAGCTGACGGACCTGGTGGTGATGCGGCATACACTTACCGCGAAGGCGATGCACATGGTGGCACAGCGATGGATTGAGCCGGACAATGAACTCTCGCATATGCTGGACGCGAAGGACCTGGAATGGCGGCCCTGCTGATTGTGCTGCGGCCAATTGCCCAGGCGGATTTCATTCCCAGAAGAACCGGCGCGCCTTTTGCTGCGCGGATGCTTCCGCGGTGAAGCTTTCTACTGCTTGTTCTTTTCGCGGAGCACGCGCAGTATCTCGGGAAGGCGGCGGAAGATGGCGACTGAGCGCAGCCAGGTGCGGTTGTCGAAGGCGGGCGAGCCGCTGACGGTGGCACCGGGGGCGACGTCTCCGCCAACGCCGGACTGCGCGGTGACTACGGCGCCGTCGCCGATCTCAAGGTGGCCGACGACGCCGACCTGGCCGGCGAGGATCACGTTGCTGCCGATATGGGCAGAGCCGGCGATGCCGACCTGGGCGCAGAGCAGCGTATTGGCCCCGACCGAGGCGCCATGGCCAACAATGACGAGGTTGTCGATCTTGGCGCCGGTGCGGATGCGCGTCTCGCCGATGGAGGCGCGGTCGATGGTGGAGTTGGCCTGAATCTCGACGTGGTCGTCGAGGACAGCGATGCCGGTCTGCGGGATCTTGTGCCATGCGGGAGCGTCGGGCGCGGGGGAGTCGTAGCGGGCAAAGCCGAAGCCGTCGGCACCGACGATGGCGCCATTCTGCAGGGTGATGTGGTCGCCCAGGCGGCAACGCTCGCGGACGATGGCGTGGGCGTGAGCGAAGAAGTGGCTGCCGATCTGCGCATGAGGATAGACCACTGCGTGGGGCAGAAGAGTTGCGTGATCTCCAATGACTGCGTGGTCGCCGATGACGACGTAGGCTCCGATGTAGGCGTTGTCACCGATCTTAGCTGTGGGAGCGATGACCGCGGTGGGATGGATACTCGGCGGGTAAGCCGGAGCTTCGCAGAGGAGCTCCAGCGCACGGGCGAAGGCCAGGTAAGGATTGGCGATGCGGAGGGTTGCGGCGGCGATCTGGCCGAAGGTGGGCTCGACCAGTACAGCCGTGGCGTGGGTGGTGCGGGCCAGAGGAGTGTACTTGGGGTTGGCGACGAAGGTGAGCTGGCCGGGGCGCGCCTCTTCGAGACCGGCGGCGGAGGTAACTTCGGCTTCGGGATCGCCGTCGAGCGTTGCGCCAAGATGATCAGCCAGATCGGAGAGCTTCATGGAGAGATTGTAGAAGAACCGTGGTAAGCGGTACGAGATACTGCTGGAAAGCTGCTCACTTGCCACTCGCCGGATGCTTCGATTGTCATGTACCCCCCCCGGGTTGGGTAGCGTAAAGTATTCAAAAGATGTTGATTAAGCTCGCGCTAAGCGCGCGAGACGTATTAAAGGCGAAGACCCGGCTGGTTGGCCAGGTCTGTTTGGATTTGCTTACTGATTTAAATATACGCCGTGGAGGGAGACTACTATGCCAACTATTTTTCGGATTTATGTTGTTTAGTTAGTGTTGGATAGGTGAATTTTTGGGGTTCGAGGGTATTGACAAGGAAATTTGCTTGGGTTTTTGCGGGGGGGGGAATCCCACCCATCGCAAAGTACGCGATGGATGGGGCACCCGGCACCCGGCCGGTTACTGGTTGTGAGTTGAAAACCAACTGCATACAAATTCCAACCTCATTCAACCTGCAACCTTATACGTGCAACACCATTCAAATTGGGCGGAAGGCGGGTGGCCAGTCTTTGCCAGGAGTTATGAAAGAGGGGCTATGCGGTGAACCCGCACAGCCCCTTCATTGAGTAACCGCAGTGTTTCAATGTATTGCCAATCCTGTGGTTGCAGCGTAGGTAGCTGAGGTCGTGATCGTCTCGCTTGGCGAAACGTTGCCAGTTGCTGACGCGGCAAATTTATACACGACGGCCGTCCCTCCGACGGCTCCGTTGGATGAGTCACCCACGAAGACATTACCCGAGCCGTCCACCTGGACCTGCCACGGAGTCATCATGGTGGTGCTGGCACCTGAGATGACGCGCGTAGCCGTGGAAGTTCCCGTGGAGGTGGAGGAGAAGACAGCAACTTCGATGTTGCCATTGGCATCCTTGCCTGTGGCATAGATGTTCCCGCTGGCATCCACCCCGAGCGAAGTAATGTTGATCTCGGTGGCGGGAATAATAGTGCGTAGCGACGCCGCTCCTGACGCGTAGCCGGAGCTGTACACCGCAATGATGTTGTGGTTGTCGGTTAATGAAACAGGAATGGTGACATACAGATTGCCTGCCGAGTCAGTAGCCATGACGCTGACATTGGTGCTGACGTTGACCAGGCCAGTCAGAGTCGCCGACGCGCTCACCGAGCCGGAGGAACTCGACGCAAAGCGCACCAAGGTCCCACCACTCAACATGACATAGATATTGCCGCTCTGGTCGACCGTAAGGCTGGTTGGCGCGGAGGTGAACGCCGTGGAGGTGAAGGTGCGCAAGGTTGTTGTGGTTGCTCCACCGGTGGAGTTGGAGCCAGCAGCATATTCATTGACCGTATAGGTTGTGCTGCCGCTCGCGGTGGATTTGTCGATGGTATACAGGTTTCCACTGGCATCCGTGGCAACTCCGATAAAGGAATCGTTGGTAGGCCCATTGATAGTTGAAGAGAGGGTGCTGGATGAACTGGCCGCAGTATAGCCGTAGATACTGGGGTCAGCATTAGAAACATAAGCGTTGCTTGCGCCGCCCGTGTTTGCGGTGGCGGCGGGCGTGGTGGAACTGCTGGAGCAACCGGCGGCAACAAGCGTCGCCATAGCCAGAAGCAATGTAGGAACGATGCCATGGTTTTTCATAATTCCCCCTTTGAGACAAAGATTTTCCGCAGCCTTCGCAGGCTGTGTAAGTGCCACTTTATAAATCTGTTAGGCCCTGCTTACGAACGCAGATACCACCTCATACCAACCACGCATAATGAAGATGAGGCTAGTAAAAAAAAGGTTGTCTCGCGGAGCTCTCCTACAGCGAGAACCGCGGAGCATATTTCTCCGTGGCGACACAACCTTTGTAGTTGCTTTAATTTGGGCGGGAGGTGGGGTCGAGGGGTAGATGGAAGAGCTCGTCCTGGATGGGTTCGGGAGTATCGGGGCGTGGCTGGCGGCGGGAGGGGGTGGTGATGACGGCGAGGAGTTGGACCTCGGTGAGGGCTGAGCGGGGGACGTAGAGGCGCTGGGTGTTGGAGCGAGTGTCGGGCGGGGTGAGGAAGAGGCCGTCGTCGTCGGCGAGGGCATCGAGGAGGGAGCGGTCGGTGGGGGCGAGGCCTTCGAGCAGGTCGCCGGAGCGGAAGGTGAGGCGCAGCCAGAGTCCCTCGGTACGGGGACGGGCGAGGAAGGTGCGGCGGGTGAGGCGCTCGGGGTTGACGGGGTCGGAGAGATTGAAATCGCGGACGTAGCTTATGGTTTTGATGTCGTTGAGTGACAAGGAGATGAGGCGGCCGGAGAGATCGAGAAGGTCGATTGAGTTATGGCGCACGAAGGCGGACTGGGGGAGATAGCCGGGGAGAGTGTCTCCGGCGAAGCGTCGGACGAGGACTTTTTTGGGGGAGTTGGACATGAGAAGCAGCCGCGTGGAACCCGTAGGGTGGATTGTCGCACGGCTGGGGCAGAACCGCCACGAAAAAGGTGCAAATTGGCTGGTCAAACCATCGATTGCGTGCTAGAATGGATGACTGTG
>DATKGA010000034.1:0-67453 GCA_035510935.1 Acidobacteriaceae bacterium | reverse complement strand
TCGACCCCGTCGCCATGGGCCGCACCCGCGCCCGCCAGGACCGTATCGGTGCCGACGGCCTCGACCGCGTCCTCCCCGTCGTCATCCACGGCGACGCAGCCTTCGCTGGCCAGGGCATCTGGGCCGAGACCATGAACCTCGCCGGCATCGACGGCTACTCTGTCGGCGGCGGCATTCACATCGTCGTCAACAACCTCATCGGATTTACCGCGGAGCCGGAGGAGACCAACTCCACGCGCTTCTCGACCGACCTCGCCCGTCGCCTGGCCGTCCCCATCTTCCACGTCAACGCGGAAGACCCCGCTGCCGTGGTACGCATCGCCGCCCTCGCCGCCGAGTATCGCTACCAGTTCCACACCGACGTCGTCATCGACCTCATCGGCTACCGTCGCCACGGTCACAGCGAGGTAGACGATCCCACCGTCACCCAACCCCTCCGCTACGCACTCATCAAGAACCACCCGCCACTGTATGAGATCTACGCAAAGCAAATCGGCGTCGACCCAACAAGCCTCGCGAAAGACCTGCAAACCGAATTCGCCGATGCCCAGAAAAAAGCCACCGCCGCAAAAAAGAAACCCAGGCTCGTCGATATGCCCGAGTACTGGAGCGCGTACCAAGGCGGACCCTGGAACCCCAGCTTCGAAGTGGACACCGGCCTCGACCCCGCAACCATCCACACCGTTTCCGACAAACTGGCGTCATACCCCGACGCCTTTCACATCCACCCGAAGATCAAAAAGCTCCTCGAACAGCGCGCCGCCATGGGCCGCGGCCAGCATCCCTTCGATTACGGCATGGCCGAAGCCGTCGCGTTCGGTTCCCTTCTCACCCAGGGCACACCCGTCCGCCTCAGCGGCCAGGACTCGCAACGCGGCACCTTCAACCAGCGCCACTCCGTCCTCATCGACATCGAAAACGAGCAGCGCTTCATCCCGCTGAACCACCTCTCGCCCGACCAGGCCCACTTCAGCGTCTACAACTCCATCCTCTCCGAAGCTGGCGTCCTCGGCTTCGAGTACGGCTACAGTCGCGACTACCCGGAAACCCTCGTCCTCTGGGAAGCCCAGTTCGGCGACTTCGCCAACGGCGCGCAAATCGTCATCGATCAATTCATCGCCGCCGCCGAGGACAAGTGGGGCCTGCTCAGCGGCCTCGTCATGCTCCTCCCGCATGGCTACGAAGGCCAGGGCCCGGAGCACTCCAGCGCCCGTATCGAGCGCTATCTCCAGCTAGCCGCGCACGACAACATCCAGATCTGCCAGCCCTCCACCGCCGCGCAGTACTTCCATCTGCTGCGTCGCCAGGCGTTGCGCCCGTGGCGCAAGCCTCTGGTGGTCTTCACTCCCAAGAGCATGTTGCGCAGCGCGGACGCAGCCTCACCCCTCGCCGATTTTTCTGCCCCACGCTTCCGCAACGTCCTTCCCGACAACTCAGTCAGCGCGCCGCGCCGCCTGCTCGTCTGCTCCGGCAAGATCGGCCACACCCTGCGCGTGGAGCGCCAGCGGCGCAATGACAGCTCGGTCGCCATCCTCTTCCTCGAACAGCTCTATCCGTGGCCCGAGGACGAGATGCAGGCCGCGCTCGACCAGCATCCCGAGGCAGGTGAGATTGTGTGGGTGCAGGAGGAGCCGGCCAACATGGGAGCGCTCACCTACGTCCTGCCAAACCTGCGCCGCATGGCCGCTGACCGCGCCGTACTCAGCGTCAAGCGCTCCGCCAGCGCCAGCCCAGCCACCGGATCGGCCAAGGCCCACGCGCTGGAGGAAAAAACTCTGATCGATCTCGCCTTCGGTGCATAACCGAAATGCATTTTGTATCTTAATATCAGATCCCATGATCACCATCCAGACCTTCTCGGCGCAGAATGCCTTGATATTCAAGGCCGCACGCCTTTGCGCGCTACAGGACACGCCGAGTGCGTTCTGTGCGACCTATGCAGAGGAATCTCAGCTCACGGATGCCGACTGGATCGAGCGAGCCACTCAGGCCAACGGCGAGCGATCCATCTTCTATCTCGCAATGGAAGGAGACGAGGTGCGCGGCATCGCTGGTGTATTGCCCGATCCCGACGATGCAACCCGGGTCCGCCTGGTTTCCATGTGGACTGCGCCCACGCACCGGCGGCACGGTATTGGCCAACTTTTAGTAAATAAGATCCTCGATTGGGCCGGACGTCACGGAATACAAACCTTGGAGTTGCATGTGGCCAGTGACAATCAATCCGCGATCTCGTTCTATCAGTGGCTGGAATTCAGCATGACCGGACGCACAGTTGCCTATCCCAGCGGTTCTGCTGCGGTCGTCCATGAGATGACTCGGCCGATTACCCCCGGCGTTTAGATCATTCCGCCTCATGCTGGCGAGGATCGGATCGCTTCCGCATTTACCCGCGGTGCATTGTGGCCTGTCCCGGCACGCGGCTGCCCACGTATTCTATCCAGGGAGTCTCCATGGATGGAATGTCAATCTGCCGAATTCTGTGGGCTGCCTGGGTCCTCATATGGCTGGCCTGGGCGCTGCAATCCAAGCAGACACAACACCGTGAAAGCTTTGCCTCGCGCATGTCGTACACCTTTGTGCTGTGGTTGGCGATCTACTTCATCTTCTTCGGACAGGGCCTCGGAGACCGGTGGCATAGCGACATCCTCGACTACCGGCCTTGGATCGGCTGGGTGGGCGTGGCAGTCACTTTGCTGGGCTTCGCCATCACCTTCTGGGCGCGCTTCACTCTGGGCGGCAACTGGAGTAGCTCGGTCACCATCAAGGTGAAGCACGAACTCATCCGCACCGGCCCCTATCGCTTTGTCCGCCATCCCATCTACACCGGAGTCATCGTAGCCATGGCAGGGACAGCGGTTGCGCTGGACGAGTGGCGCGATGTGGTTGCTCTGGTGCTTCTCTGGGTTTCGTTCTCCATCAAACTTATGAAGGAGGAACAGTTCATGCGCCAGACCTTCGGTGCGCAGTATGTCGAGTACAGCCGGACCACAGGCGCAATCTTTCCCCATCTCCTGCGTCGATAAAGTTGGCTTTAGGATCGTGCATCCAGCTACTAAGCTTCCTTCACCTGCTCCGTCACCCAGTCCGTCCAGATGGCCTCGTCGATGGGGCAGGCCAGTGGTGCGCCGTCCAGCACTGCGGCAACAAAGTTCTCCACCGCCGGATAATGCACATTGGCATGCGTGGGCAACTGCTCCTCGGTCAGCTTCCCGTCGCTCGCCAGCAGTCGCAGCGCCGGGCCGTTGAGCGGGTCGAGGCTGATCTCGCCCTCGCTGCCAATGATGCGGAACTGATCGCGCGTGATGTGCGAGTTCCAGCGCACATCCACCACCGCATGAATGCCGCCCTCGTACTCAATCAGCGTGGTGGCCGAATCCTCCACCGCCAGCGCATGCAACGCGTTCGAGAGCAACCCGGTGGCGCGCTGCGGCCTGCCAAAGAGAAAATTGCATGCGTCGATGCGGTGTGAGCCAACGTCGTACAGCGGCCCTCCGCCGGCCAACACGGGGTCTTTTAGCCAGCCGCGCTCGGGACTCTCCAGCCAGCCATGATAGTTCGCCTCCACCAGCACCGGCAGTCCAATCGCACCCTCCGCAATCAGTTGCCGTGCCCGTACCAGCTTGGGATAGAGCCGCCGGTAGTACGCGATGCCCAGCAGCCGCCCTGACTCGCGCGCCGCCTCGGCCATGGATTCGGCCTGTGCATAGTTCATCGCCACTGGCTTCTCGCACAGCACATGCTTGCCCGCGCGCAAGCTGGCGATGGTGTGTTCTGCATGAAAAGCCACCGGCGACGCCACATATACCGCGTCAATCGCAGGATCGCGCAGAGCCTCGTTCAAATCGGTATAAGCCAGCGCGCCTGTGTACGCCGCGGCCTTCGCGGGCGAGCGCGTCAGCAGCGCGTACAGTCGGCTGCGCGGCTCCGCCAGCACCGCGGGCAACACACGCTTGCGGGTGATATCTCCAATTCCAACGACCAGCCAGTTCAACATCCTAGAAGTAAATCATATTGAGGCACAGCGATGCGAGAGCTGATGGATTGTGAACATTCATGTCTGCACAAACATAGGTGTAATGTGGGAAGTAAAGTGAATCCGGAGGAGCCGATGCCAGCCGATCCCAATCGCGTGATTGCCAACCTTCAGGAACTCGCCGCGCTCACCGGCGACGCCAATGGAGCGCAGCGGATCGCCTTCACCCCAACCTGGCAGCACGCGAGAGAGTGGATCGCAGGCAAGCTCTCAGAGCTGCCCGCCGTATACAACATTACCCGCCATCTGGACGCCGCCGGCAACTCCTGGGTCACGCTGCCTGGCGCATCGCCCCGCTCGCTCGTCCTTGGCAGCCATCTGGATTCCGTCCCCAACGGCGGCTGGCTCGATGGCGCGCTCGGCGTCGTCACCGCGCTTGAAGTCCTTAGCGGCATCGCCCGCGACACCAACGGCCGCCCTCCCTTCACCATCCGCCTCGTCGACTGGGCCGACGAGGAAGGTGCGCGCTTTGGCCGCAGTCTCTTCGGCTCCTCCGCCTTCGCCGGTACGCACAGCATCGCGGCCGACCGCGTGCGCACCGACCGCGACGGCATCACACTCGAGGCCGCCCTCGCAGCCTGCAACATCGAGATCGACCGCATCGGCGACGCAGCGCGCGAACGAGAGAGCATCGCCGCCTACCTCGAACTGCACATCGAGCAAGGCCCGGTGCTGGAACGCCTCAATCTCCCACTCGGCGCGGTCCTCGGTACTAAAGGCGTCGAACGTCACGCCATCACATTCCTGGGGCAGGAGGCCCACTCAGGCTCCACGCCCATGGCCGACCGTCGCGACGCACTGGCCGCCGCCGCGCGCCTCGCGCTGGAGATTCGCTATATTGCCTCGCGCCATTCCGACGCGGTCTGCACCATGGGCAGCGTCAAGACCTTCCCCGGAATCGTCACTGCGGTCGTAGGTCGCTGCGAGGCCACGCTCGATCAGCGCGACCTGGACCCCGCAATTCTCGCCACCATGTACCGCGAGGCGCGGGAGGCTAGCCAGCTCTTCGCGGAGCAGGAACGCTGCACCGTCGAGTGGTCGCGCATCTGGAGCATCGAGCCTATCCCCTTCCACCCCGCGCTGATCGACCTCTGCCGCGAGGCCATCGCTGAGACGCTGGGAACGCCCGCCCACAGCCTTCCCTCCGGCCCGCTGCACGACGCCGCCGAGGTCGCCCGCCTCGGCATTCCCACCACCATGATGTTCGTACAGTCGCTCGGCGGCATCAGCCACAATAAGATCGAAGACAGCCGCCTCGACCACCTCAGCGTGGCCGTTACCGCCTTCGACCGCCTCGCCGCCAAAACCCTCAGGTGGATGGAATCATCGACAGCTTCTTAGGCTTTAGCGCGCTTCTCTGCCTCATCGCACATCTTCTCCACGCGTTTCTGCCTCGCCTCTGGAGTCTGGTAGTAAAAGACCGCCATCAACGCGTTGCGCCGCTGCGTGCCGGTCATCTTACCCCACCCCACACGCGCCCTTGGCCTCATTCGAAACGCCGCTGCAATCACCGGAGGCAGTTCGCATTCGCCCTCCATCGTCGCCAGCAGGCGCTCCGCCATCTGCTCTGCGCGCCGCAACCGCGCTGCTTCGCTGCTTGGCTCCATCACCCACTTGCCAATCTCGCGCCGCATGTACTCCGTCAGCCCGTCGTACCACTCGCGCAGCCCCGGTTCATCTTCCAGCAGCACGGCCAGCTCGTCCGGCAACTCCGCCTCGCGCGGCTCCAGGTCTGGCATGATCGCAAACTCCACCCTGTCTCCCACCCGCGCGCCTGCTGCCAGTTGCATCTTCTTATTGACCAGCACAAATTGTCCAGCACGCCGCGCACCCGCAAAGAGCGATGTACGAAACTGCGCGCCTCCCACCTCAACCGTCACGCGTTGCCGGACCATTTTCTTCCACGCCTTCGCCGCATCGAACGGCAGCCATGCGACCACCCACCCCAGGCCATCGCCCAACGGCTCCAACACCGCCTCAAATCGCTTTGCACGGTCCGCCACAACCCCTCCCCTACGTCTGTATCGTACCCCGAAGGCGCAGCACGTCATGGGCGCGCTAAACTCATAACCATCGCTACCCACTCCAATCCGCGCATCTTTCTCTCCGCCGGTGAAGCCTCGGGCGACCACTATGGAGCGGGCATCATCTCCAATCTGCGTGCGCGGATGCCCGAGGCCAGTTTCGCCGGTCTTGGCGGAATCGCAATGTCCGACGCAGGCCTCGAACGCATCGTCCGCGCCGAGGATGTCGCCCACATGGGCTTCACCGAGGTCATCCGCCACGCACCTTACATCTACTCGCAGTACCGCAAGCTGGTCGCGGCAATTCAGCGCGAGCGGCCCGCCGTTGCCATCCTCATCGACTTTCCCGAGGTCAACCTCCGCCTCGCGCGCCATCTCAAACGCCTTGGCATTCCCGTGCTATGGTTCGTCAGCCCGCAACTGTGGGCGTGGAAGCGCGGCCGCTTGCGCCAGGTGCAGCAGCTTGTCGACAGCATGATGGTCATCTTCCCCTTCGAGGCCTCTTTCTACCGGGCCCGCGGAGTCCATACCGAGTTCGTCGGCCACCCACTGGCCGCGCTCCCGCTGCCCAACAGCTCTCGCGAAGAATACTCGGCCCAGAACAGCGTCGATCCCTCAAAAATATGGATCGCCCTACTCCCCGGCAGCCGCTGGAAGGAGGTTGAATCGAACCTTCCCATCATGATCCGGGCTGCAAACATGCTCGGTGGCAACTATGAATTTCTCTTGCCCGTAGCTTCAACGCTGGATATTGGGAGAGTTCAGGATCTCGTTTCGGCACTGAAGAAGGGTGGTCACGGTGCTACTCCGTCCATCCACCTCGTTCCAGACGCGCGCGAAGCCCTGCACCACGCGCGGGCCTCCGTCGTCGCCAGTGGCACTGCCACAGTGCAGGCGCTTACCATCGGCAATCCCTTCGTCGTGGTCTATCGCGTCTCCGCGCTCACCTTTGCGCTGGCCAAACGCCTCATCCGCTACCCCGCGGAGATTCCCGCCCCGCGCGACGCCGACGGCAACCTGCCCATCGCCATGCCCAACCTCATCGCTGGCCGGCGCATTGTTCCCGAGCTGCTCAACCGCCGCTTTACCGCCGACGCGCTCGCCGACGCACTACGCCCCATGCTCGACGACACGCCAGCCCGCCGCCAGATGATCGCAGACCTCGCCGAGGCCCGCACCCGGTTGCTGCCCACCCCCGCCCAGACAGGACAAACCGCCGACCCTCTCCTTCGCGTCTCCGACGCAGTCGTCGAGCTTCTGCTGGCTACCTCTTCAGACGTACACCGAACCGCCGCAACAAACGTCTAACCTATTGGGTCTCATCAAGTGCCAGCCTCATGGCTGCTGCATCCTATCTCCAGAATGGCGCAAACTGTTTACCATTTCATTTAAGCTTGAACTATATCTGAGGAATCACGCACGCATGTCCGCCAGCCCGCAAATCAGACCCCGAACCCGGCTTGGAATCCTTCCGCGAATCCATTGCGCCGCGCTCTTCCAGACGCCCAGCCTGTGCGCCCTCGCCGCCGTCTTGCTGGCCGTCTGCGTGCTTTCGCTGCCCGCGTCTGCAGCGCCCGTCCGCCCGCTGCTCAATATCACGGGATACGTGATCAACGCGGACCTCGACCCCTCCAATGGCAAGCTGGCAGCCACAGCCGATGTCACCTTCACCGCCCTGGAAGACCTCACAAGCGCCAGCTTCGAGCTGAATAACGGCCTCAATGTTACATCGCTCACCAACAACTCCGGTGCCGCGCTCAACTCAGAACGGCTGGCCTCCAACTTTACCGTGCGCGTCACGCTGCCCACGCCGCTGCCCAAAGGCTCCAGCAACACCTTCCACTTCACCTATTCAGGAACGCTCACCGGCTCCGACACCAGTCCGGTCGACGGCATCAAGCTGGCCGCCATCGCCGACCCCATCAGCATCTTGCTCTATCCTGGCCGCTGGTTTCCCATGACCGGACTCTTCACAGACCGCTTCACCGCGGAGATGCATATCCGCGTACCCGCCGAGTACACCGCCGTCGGCAGTGGGGCCCCGTCCAAAAAGACGCTGTCCGACGGGCGAAGCGAGTTCAGCTTCGCCTGGTCGAAGCCTGGATTTCCCGGGACCATCGTTGCCGGCAAGTTTTTGCCCCCCATCACAGCCTCCGGCATCAGCAACATCCACGTATATGTCACCGAAAAGCGCAAGGAAGGCGCCCCGGACTTTGCCGCCCTCGCCGGACGAGAGTTCGAATTTATGACGAACCTCTTTGGCCAGCCCGAGTCCGGCCGCATCAACATCGTTGAGCTGCCCGAGGACGCCGTCTCCGCCTCATGGGCGCCGGAGATGGCCTGCATTGCCGGCAACCGCATCGTCGATCGCAACTCGCAGCGGCTGCTCGCCAATACCCTGGCCCACCAGTGGTGGGGTTCCGAGGTCTCGCCCGAAACGCTCAACGACGCATGGATCACCAACGGCATGAGCCGCTACGGCGAACTGATGTACCTGGAAGACTCCGCCGGCAAGAACGCCTTCCAGACCGCCATAGGCGATGTCTCCGCTGGCGCGCTGGCCTACGATACCGAGCCGCTCAGCACGCTTGGCCGCCTCGATCCCTTCTCGCCGCAGTTCCAGTCCATGACCCTGGAAAAAGGTGCGATGGTCTTCCACATGCTTCGTTGGCAGATGGGCGACGACGCCTTCCAGAGCTTCCTGCGCGGTCTGCTCTCGCAATACACCGGCAAGAGCATCCGCAGTTCCGAGGTCGAGACCGCCGCCGAGGCGCAAACCATCAACGGAGCAAACAACGAGGGCTCCCACCTGGAACTCACGCCGTTCTTCTCCCAGTGGATCGATGGCACCGGCGCGCCCGCCTTCGCCGATAAATACTCCGTCTACCGCTTGGGCAACAACAAGGGCTTCCGCACGGTCGGCTCCATCAGCGAAGACCTCGACCTCTTCCGCATGCCGGTGGAACTGCGCATCGAGACCGACGGCAAAACCGAGGACCGCCGCATCGATGTCGCCGGAACCGACTCCTCCTATACCGTCGAGACCTTCGGCCGCCCGCGCCGCATCTCCATCGACCCGGAGAACTGGCTGCTCAAGAGCACGCCCGACCTTGCCATCCGCGTAGCCGTGCTGCGTGGCCAGCAGTTGGTCGCGCAGGGCGACCTGAACGGCGCGCTCGCCGAGTATCAGAAGGCGCTCGACGAAAATAAATCCAGTTCGCTGGCCGCCTACCGCATCGCAGAGGTTTTCTTCCTGCAGCACAATTATCAGGCCTCCGCCAACAGCTTCCGCGACGCCCTGCGCGGAGACGACGACCCGCGATGGACCGAGGTATGGAGCCACATTCACCTGGGTTATATCTTCGACTGCACCGGCCAAAGGGAGCGCGCCGTCAACGAGTATCGCCTCGGTGTCCAGACCAACGACAACACCCAGGGTGCCATCAACGAAGCTCGCGCCCGCCTTGCATCCCCCTACAAATGTGCCCGCGCCGACAACTGATCCGCCGCGCACCCCCTACAATACTGTCATCCTGAGCAGGGGTTGGCTCATCCTTGCGCCAAACAGAGTCGAAGAATCTTCGGTTGAATTTAGTCCGAGTTACCACCACCTCTCTTTTTTGTGCGCTATACTCACCCCTGCTTATCTCAACCTAGGAGTCATCCATGCTCAAGGGATTTCGCGACTTCATCCTGCGCGGCAACGTGGTCGATCTAGCGGTCGCCGTCATCATCGGCGCTGCCTTCGGAAAGATCATCACCGCCTTTACCACCGACATCATTAGCCCGCTGATCGGCGCCATCGTGGGCAAGCCGGACTTCTCTTATCTCTTCCTCACCCTGCACGGAGGCAAGGTCGGCTACGGCAGCTTTCTCACCGCGGTCATCGACTTCCTCATTCAGGCCTCGGTGGTCTACTTTCTGCTGGTGCTGCCGGTAAACTATTTTCTTGCCAGGATCAGGAAGCCCGCCGCGCCAACCACCAGGACCTGCGCCGAGTGCCTCTCCGAGATTCCCCTGCCGGCCCGTCGCTGCAAGTTCTGCACACAGCCGGTGGTATAACCCGTCGTCGCACTCCGTGAATACAACTTGCGCTGCATCCCTTAGCGAGCTAGTGCTATGGTCTGTTGCTGTTCCAGGGTGAATCATGGTGGCGGGAAGTAATTCAACCGTTTGCACTGGAGCTGTCCGCAATGGTTTACCAGCCGTTCCATACCATGGTGTTGTCAGATAAAGGGCTGTCGCGCCACAGCATCGACACACATACGCAGCGGTTTGAAAAGGATCTCCGATGATTCGATTCCGGCCCGTGGAATCGTATGTGGATCTATGTAGTCTGCCGTCGCCGCACCGCACTCCATGCAGCGTGGCCGGCATGGCGTTCAACTTCAGCAAAATGGAAATTGTCCCGCGCGCAGCACAGATCAACAAGCCCACGCCGCCCCAGGCCCATCCGGTTCTGGCAGCGTCAGTATATGTAGAATCCCGCTAGTTCCGCGTCCAGGCCTCCCGGTCTTCGCCTGCTCGCTGACCCTAAAACGACAGCGCAAGCAGTCTGTCCCACACCGCCGTATCGACTGGAACTCCCAGGCGAAGGTTCTCTTCGCGCAGTCGCAGCGTCTGTTGACCGGGGTAACGCACGGGGCGCTTGGGATCCAGTGGGACCGCCGTTCCAAGTGATTCCAGTATTCCGTTGGCGATGCGATCGAGCTCGGATTGGTCCGCGAAGCTGGAAGGGTCAATGGCAAGAAAAATCTGGCTCATCCCGGATTCGCGCTCTGGATCGCGGGGAAGCTGATGAGTGGAGTTGCCGCCCGATAGCATCGCTGCAAGCATATCAAGAACCAGCGAGAGGCCGGAACCCTTCCAGTAGCCGATGGGCAGCGCGCGCTTTGTGGTTTCGATAACAGTTGGATCGGTGGTCAGATTGCCTGCTGCGTCGAATCCTCCAGGTACCGGCAGTTGCTCCCCGCGCGCGGCGTAGGCGGAGATGGACCCGTAGGAGAACTGCGAGACCGCCATGTCGAGCACAACGTGTGCTCCCTCAGGGCGCGGAATGGCGACCACCAGCGGATTGTTGCCCAGTGTGGGTGTAGCTGTGCCCCAGGCGGGCAGGTTGGGCAGCGTGTTGGTCCAGCACACGGCAAAGACGCCGCGCTCCGCCGCTAGCCAGCCGTAGCTGCCGCCGCGCATCCAGTGGTTAGTGTTGGCCATCGCAACTCCGCCCAACCCATGCTCGTGTGCAAGCTCGATAGCGCGCTCCATGGCCACGTAGGCGTTCAGGTTTCCGGGGCCGAGATGCCCCTCCCAGCGCTCCAGCGCCCCGGCGTCCGCCACACGCGTCGGCTTGGCAGCCACGTCGATGCAGCCGTTAGCAACCATCGCGGCGAAACGCGGAAAGCGATTGAGCCCATGGGTATAGACGCCGTCGCGCGTTGTCTCGGCAAACAGCCGTGCACAGAGTGCGGCGCGCTCGCCCCTCAGACCGAGATGCAGCGTCGCCCGCTGCAGCGCTTGGATCAGATCGTCGTAGGCAACTCGCGGCATCGCAATGTCCCGTTACTTACCCTATTTGCTCAGAGCACTTATTTCGTACTGGCCTCTTCCGCTTCTTCCACCTTGTCGCCTTCACCGGGAGCCAGAAACAGGTTCGCTTCCAGGCCATGTTGGCGTGTGTACAAGTCGAAGTAACGCCCGCCCAGCCGGTACAGAGACTCATGCGTGCCCCGTTCCACGATCAGGCCGCCTTCGATCACCAGAATCTGGTCCGCGCGGCGGATCGTCGAAAGCCGGTGGGCGATTACAAAGGTCGTACGCCCCTCCATCAAGTGATTCAATCCGCCCTGAATCATCGCCTCCGATTCAGAGTCGAGTGAGCTGGTCGCCTCATCCAGAATCAAAATGCGCGGGTCGGCCAGGATGGCGCGCGCTATCGAGATGCGTTGCCGCTGGCCGCCCGAGAGCTTCACTCCGCGTTCTCCCACCACCGTATCGTAGGCGTCGCGAAACTTCTCGGCAAACTCGTCCACGCGCGCAATCCGGCACGCCTCCATCCATTGTTCCTCGGTCGCCCCAGGGCGCGAAAACATCACATTCTCGCGGATCGTTCCGTCGAACAGGAATGTCTCCTGCAGCACCACGCCGAGCTGCTCGCGGTAGCTGCTCAGCCGGATCGTCGCCAGGTCCACGCCGTCGATCAGCACCCGCCCAGAGCTCGCCGTATGGAAGCCGCAGACCAGGCTGATCATGGTCGACTTGCCCGATCCCGACGATCCCACCAGAGCGGTCACTGTCCCCGGTTTTGAATCGAAACTGATGCCGTGCAGTACTGGCTTGCCCTTCTCGTACTCGAATACCACATCCTCGAACTCGACATCGCCGTTCACATCGAACGTACGGGTCCGCGCAGGCTCAGAGTCCTCCTCGTGCTCGTTCATGATCTCTGTCGTCCGGTCCAGTCCCGCCAGCGCCTCGCTCAACTGCGTGCCGATGTTCACCAGTTGCACAATCGGCGCTGTCATGAACGCCAGAAACATCACATAGGAGAAGTAGCTGCCAGGCGAGAGCTTTCCGGCCGCATGCAGGTGAGCCCCCAGATACATCACCACTGCTCCGACGATTCCCAGGATCACGGTTGACGACAGGGTCATCAACGACTGGGCGGTGAGGGAACTGATCACATTGTTCAGCAGCCGCGTCACGCCCGCTCCGAAGACTCGCGCCTCGCTTGCCTCGGCATGGTAGCCCTTCACCACGCGCACGCCGCCGAGAGATTCGGTCAACCGTCCCGTCACTTCGGCATTGATCTTGGCCCGCTCGCGGAAGATCGGCCGAATGGTCTTGAATGCTCGCTGCAGCACCAGCGCGAACGCGGTCATGATCACAAACGCCAGCAGCGTCATGCTCACACTGACGTACATGAGGTACGAGAAGGCCAGCAGAGCCGTCAGCACACCGCCAACGAAATCCACCACGCCCGTGCCAATCAGGTTGCGCACGCCTTCCACGTCGGTCATAATGCGGGCCACCAGCGTGCCCGTCCGATTTTCGTCGTAGAAGGTTACCGGCAGCCGCCCAATGTGCGACTGCACCTGCTTGCGCAGATCGGCAATCAGCCGCTGCCCCTCGGTGGATAGCAACTGCGTCAGGGCATAGGAGGTCAGACCCTGAATCAGGGTCGCCACCAGCACCGCTCCCACGATGTACACCAGCAGGTCCAGCCTGCCCTTGTAGAACACCAGATCGATCAGCGGCTTAAACGACGCCGGCAGCACCAGCGCACAGGTCCGGTTCACAATCATGAGCGCAAAACATCCCGTCAGTAACCGGCGTCGCGGCTTTGCCAGCTTCCACACCTCGGGAAGCACCTTCTTCAGCTTCGGCTTGGGCCGGCTCTTTGTCAGGTCTGCGGTCAGCGCGCGCCCAGTGCCACGGCTTGGCCGGTCCGCGGAATTCATTCCGCCACCCATGCCGTGCGATCCAAACGAAGAAGACATATCTGATAAGTGTACCCTGTCTACGCGCAGCTTCCACACTCCCGCCGCTGCTTCAGGCAACTGAACAGCGATACATGGGTACGGTTCAACAGGATAATAAGGGTCGGCGGCATACCAATCGGCACGCCGTGCGTCAGTAGGATATACGGGAAGGGATCATCCGAATGGCAAAGGGTCTGGCGTGTACTGCACGGCATTTTTTACTTCTGTTGGTTTCGGGGACTCTTACCGTGGCCGCTACTTCCGCCGCTTCGGCGCAAGTCGCTCCACTGGCGCCGATGTGGCTGGCTGGAACGCCCCTTCCGCCGGTGGAGACCTTTGCCGATGGGCTGGCGCGACACCACATCGCACTCACCGAGGCCGCACTGATTGCCGCGTTGGAGGACCCGGATGGCGAGGCCCGAAGCCTGGCTGCGGCGCAGTTGGCGGCCATGGACGACCATCCGGCGCTGACAGCTATTCTTGTTGCATTGGATGACGAGAATGATCTGCAGGTCCAGGTCAACCTCGCCGGCGCCGCTACCTGGCTTGGCTCGCAACGTGCTCTCGACCGGTTGCAACGCCTCTGTCAAAATTTGAATGTTCCCGCAACAGCGCGTCTCGATGCGGCGCGCTATGTCTCCAATAAGGAGATGTCCACCTGCTATCCGGCGGTGGAGCAGATTGAGCAGACAGATCAGGACGCAAATAATCGGGTTCTGGCACTGGAAGCCGCGGTGAACTATCGTGGGCAGAGCGACAAGGCACAAGCCCTGGCTGTCTCCGCGCTTTCGGATATTGACCCAACGGTGCGCATTGCCGCTATCCAGGCACTGCGGTCCCTGCACGCAACCGGCGTGGTCGATGTGCTTCGTCATAAGCTAGAGATGGAGGGCGATGCTACCGTGCGGGACTATTTGCGGGAGGCAATCCGCATTCTGTCTATCCCTGACAAGCAGCAATAGCAACTGTGCTACGCCGTAAGGAACTCCCTCCGCGCGAAGGATCGAGGCAGTCTTGCCCATTCGCTACGCGGCGTTACGTGTCTTGCGCGCCGTGATAAACGAACGCACGCAGAGCAGCACAAACACCAGGCAGATCACCGCCATCGCCGCCTGGTCCCACACCGCAACCGGATAGGCCAACTGTGCGCCATTTGCCTTCACCAACTCCACAATCGCCCTCGACCCGGCTCCCAGAAATCCCAGCAGGCCCACTGTAACCGCTACGTGCATCCACAGCATGCGCTGCTTCGCGTCCTCGGTGCGTGCCAGCGCGCCGGAGACCGCCAACGCCAACCCGGTCCAGGTTGGGATCAGCGCCGTCGGATGGCTGCTCCCCGTGGCCACAAATCCCCATACTCCAAGCACAATCAGTACAACCCCGAAAAAGATGGTCTGCTTTGCCATATCGTGAACTCCTTGTCCTTGTTCAACAATACCGAAGAGTCTTCCCTCACGCCGCCGCTGCGCTCTTCATCGCGGCCAGCACTTCATTCGGCGTCCACTCGTTGGTGGGATACCATTCTCGCACCTTGCCGTCCTTGCCAATCAGCGCCGTCGACAGCGAGTGGGTCAGCGTGCCCCCGTCGCCCGGCGTTATTCCCACGTCGAAGAACTCCGTCAGCGCGGCCAATTCACTGGCAGGTGGGACGGCAAAGTCCCAGTGCGTAAATGCACGCCTCGCGTCGCCTCCGATATACGTCTCGCCGTAGCTCTTCAGCACCGCCGGAGTATCGACCTTCGGATCGAAGCTGATGCTTAGCAGGTGCGTCTTTGCATACAGCGCCGGATCGGCCTCGAGCGCCTTGTCAATCTGGGCGAAGTTCCTGCTCATGCGGATGCAGAACTCCGGCAGCGGGCAGCGCGTGTACACAAAGGTCAGCAGAAGCACTCGGCCCTTGAATTGGGCAAGATGGATTGCCCGGCCATCTTCATTGGTCAGCTTGAAGTCGGGCACCGCGTCGCCCGCCGTCGGAACGTGGTACTGCACCATGGGCTTATAGTCGGGTCGCGCCTGCGCCGTCACCACAATCTCATCCAGCAGCGGGTCTTCGTAATCGTCCCCACCCACCTTGTGCACCAGTATCTTCGCCGTGATGCGGTCGCCGGGATGCAGCTCGCTGGCCACCGAGGCGTCCTTCAGCTTGTACGGCATCGTCATCGCGTCCATGAATCCCGGTATTGCCTCGTGGTCCAGCACGATCATTCCTTTCGCGGCGTCCACGCTCACAATCTTCCCGCGAACCGGAAACGCCTTCAACTCGCCCACAGCCGCAGATGTACTACCTGCCGCTCCCGGCGCACCGTTGCTCGAGTGTTTACATCCAGCCACCAACGTCGCAATCAGAATCAACCCCGCAGCCGCTCGCAACCCGAATCGCATAGACGCTTCTCTCCTGCCTCCATCATACTTGCGCTTATTTGCCGCAACCTGGTGCCCGTGCATCTCGCGCCGCGTTTTCCGCACCCTTCCGGCGTATAAAAGGCGTATGGACTCATCCGCCGCGCTGCCCCGGCAGATTCAACAGGCGCTCGAGCGCGGCTTCACCGTCGTCACCGCCAACCAGCGCGCCGCACGCACCCTCCACCACATCTTCGATCTTCACCAGCGCGCGCTCGGTCTCACCCACTGGGAGCCTCCACAAATCCTTGCGTGGGAGACATGGCTCATCAGCATCTGGCACCGCCTGCTGCTGGATGGCCACGCCACTGATCTTCTGCTCAACTCCACCCAGGAGCATACCCTCTGGCGCGCCATCATCGTGGCAGACACAGCGCCCGATGGAGCAGTGCTCAGCCTCCGCCCCGTCGACGCACTCGCCGAGCTCGCTGCCGACGCATGGCGTCTTCTGCACGACTACCGCGCCCGCCGCCGTCTGCAAGCTGCCATAGTCAACTCCGACACACGCGCCTTCGCCCGCTGGGCCAGCGAGTTTGATCTCCGCTGTACACGCGCGAAATACCTCACCGAGGCGCAGCTCCCCGAAACCCTGCGCGCCGTATTCGCAGCGGGCCGCCTCGCTCCTCCAACCGGCCTCCTTCTCGTCGGATTCGACTTAAGAAACCCCGCGCAGACCGCTCTGCTCGGCGCCATCCGTGCTGCCGGTTGCGACTTCGAAGAGCTTGAACTAGGCTCCCCTGCACCCAGCATCACTCTGGTCGACGCCAGTGACCAGCGCGACGAGTTCTCCGCCTGCGCTCGCTGGCTGCGCGCCCATCTCACCCGGCAACCCGCCTCACGCATCGCCGTCATTGTTCCAGCCATCGAGACCAACCGCGCCGAGATCGACCGCGTCTTCCGGCAAACGCTTGCGCCCGAACTCAACGACATCTCCACGCCTGCCGGCACCAGTCCCTACGAATTCTCGCTTGGCATCCCCTTGGCCAGTACACCGATGGCCGCCACCGCACTCGACATTCTGCGCTGGGCCACCGGCCCGCTTCCCCTCGACCGCGTCAGTGCGCTGCTGCTCTCGCCCCACTTCGCCGCCCATAGATCGCCCGGCGCATCCGAATACCTTGCCCGCGCAGAGTTTGACGCCTTTGTCCTGCGCCGCCAACACCTCCTTCAACCCCAGATTTCGCTCGACGATCTGCACTCGCTCGTCTCCAACCCGAAGCACGGTGCCACCAACCTGCCTCTTATACTTCAGCGCCTGAGCGCCCTGCGCGCGATCTTCCCGCGCATCGACCGCGCGGAGCGCAGCCACGCAGACTGGGCCGCAGCCTTCCACGAGTTGCTCGACGCTGCCGGATGGGCCGCCAGCGGACGCGACAGCAGTACCGAGTTCCAGACCCGCCGCAAATGGGACGGCGCTCTCGACGAGCTGGCAAGCCTCGATTTTGATTCAGCTTTCGACTCCCGCTCCAACGGCACGCGAGTCTCCTTTTCTGACGCGCTCGCCGCACTGGCTCGTATCGCCTCCCAAACCCTCTTCGCGCCGGAGTCGAGACACGCGCCCATCCAGATCATGGGGCCGCTGGAGTCCGCTGGCTCCGGCTTCGACGCCCTCTGGTTTCTCGGCGCTGACGACCTCGCATGGCCTGCCCGACCCGTTCCCAATCCTCTTCTGCCCTGGCTCCTACAGCGCGAACTCGCCATGCCTGGCGCCGATCCCACGCAAGACACCTCCCACGCCCGCCGCATCACTCAGCGCATCGCCGCCAGCGCGCCCACCGTCCTCTTCAGTTACGCACACCAGTCAATCGAGAACGGCCACCAGCGCCCCTCCCCCCTAATTACTGGTTTATCCGCGACTGGTTTAGCCGTAACTAGCTTTTCTCTCGAAATCCTCGGTGCTCATCAGATCGCTCCCCCCGAACCCGCTTCCGCACCCATCCAGCTTGAACCCCTACCGGACGACGCACCCATCCCGCCCCCACCCGATCGCGTTCTGCCAGGCGGCGCGTCCATACTCCAATCGCAGGCTGCCTGCGGCTTCCGCGCCTTCGCCGAGAAGCGTCTCTTCGCCTCCGCACTCGAACCCTCCTCGCTCGGCCTCGATCCACTCCAGCGTGGCAACCTCGTCCACTCCGTCATGGAAAAATTCTGGACGAAGGTCGAGACCCAGGCCGCGCTCAAGCTCCTTACTCGTGACCAGCGCGATACTCTGCTCAATCAATCCATCGACGAGGCCTTCGCCAGGGACTACTTCCATCCCGCCGCCGGCTGGCCCCGCGCCTACCTTAACTCAGAACGCCAGCGCCTGCTCAATCTCCTCGGTCCGTGGCTCGATTACGAGGCTGACAAGCGCCCACCCTTCACCGTCCAGACTCGCGAAGAGAAGCTCCACGACGTTCAGATCGGCCCCCTCCGCCTCGACATCCGCATCGATCGCGTCGACCTCGCACTCGGAGAGGGAAACAACATCCAACCCGCTGGCGAGATCATACTCGACTATAAGACCGGCGCTGCCCGCCCCGCCGACTGGCTTGGTGAGCGGCCCGACCAGCCGCAGCTCCCGCTCTACGCCGTCGTCTCCACCGCTGCGGCTGTTGGCAAGGACGCCCAAAACCTCGCAGCAGTCGCATTCGCCAGCGTCCGTCTCGGCAAGGACATGGGCCTCCAGGGCTATCAGTCTCGCGATGGCGTCCTGCCCAAGCCGGCAAAATTGAAAGCCGCAAGCCTACGGTCCCAAGTCCATGAGTGGCGCGGTGTCCTCACAGCGCTGGCCGAAGACTTCTACTCCGGTCGTGCCAGCGTCGATCCCAAGGATTACCCGAATACCTGTAGCCACTGCGATCAGCGTCTGCTCTGCCGCCTTAATCCCGTCACTCTCAACGTCGATGCTATCGACGACGGCACGGACACTGATCCCAACTCCTCCGATTCCGATAGCCCGGAGGCCGCCCGTGGCTGAACCCCTCCGTTTTCCATCCAGCCACCCACCCGACGCCGATGCCCGCCGTCAGGCCCTCGACATCCGCCGCTCCTTCATCGTCGAAGCTCCCGCCGGCTCCGGCAAAACCGGCCTGCTCATCCAGCGTCTGCTCAAACTCCTCACAGACCCCTCCGTCGAGCAGCCCGAGCAGGTCCTCGCCATCACCTTCACCCTCAAAGCCACCGCCGAGATGCGCGATCGTGTCCTGGCCCATCTCTCCGCCGCAGCTCAATTCTACGACTCCAAAATTCTGAATCAGCTCGCCGCCGCGGATTCGGAGCCAGACGAGCCGGGTGCTCCATCCATCGCAGCGACCGGGGTTCCCGGCGAGCGCTCTTTGCTCGCTGGGGTGGCAGCGCGATGGGTAGGAGACGACAATCCACCAGCCAACGACTTCCAAACTGAAACCCTTACCCTCGCCCACGCTGTCCTCGCCCGCGACCGCCAGCTAGGCTGGCAGCTTCTCGACCACCCACACCGCCTCAACATCCGCACCATCGACTCGGTCTGCGCTCAGATCGCGCGCACTCTGCCCGTGCTCTCCGGCTCCGGCGGACGCCTCACTCCCGCTGACGACGCCAATCCCCTCCACCGCGAGGCCGCTCGCCGCACTCTACTTCAGCTCGGCTCTGGCGACGCAACCTTCGACCACGCCCTCCGCAACCTCCTCCTGCACCGCGACGGCAACCTCGCCGACTGTGAATCCCTGCTCGCCGAAATGCTCAGCCTGCGCGACCAGTGGGGCGATCTCATCCCCCTCACCCCCAGCCAGCTCGACGACGCATGGCTCGACGACAACGTCCGGCCTCGCCTCGAACTCGCTCTCGACCACGCCATCCAGGCTTCCCTCGCCCCGCTCGCGCAAGCCTTTCCCGCCGAGCTCCTCGCGGAGCTCACTGCCCTCGCCGCCGACCTCGCTGACGCCGCCCCGTACGACCCAGAAATCCCATCTCCCATCGCTCTCTGCGCCGGCTTGCGCACCCCTCCCAGGCCCCTCACCACTGACCTCGATCACTGGCGCGCCTTGATCCACCTACTGATTATTGATAGTGGAGAACTACGTAAAGAAAGAGGGATTAACAAGAAAACATTAAAGTTTAACTACAATAAAAAATCACCTTCCCACCCCCGCTTGGTTGCCATTCTCAATCAACTCAACGGTCGCGACGACCTCCTCCTCGCCTTCCAAAATATCCGCTCGCTACCTCCCGCACACTACCCCGAAGACCAGTGGGCCGTCGCCAAATCCCTCTTCCGCATACTCAGCCGCGCGCTCGTGGAACTTCAACTCGTCTTCGCCGTCCGCAATCAATGCGACTTCACCGAATTCAATTTGCTCGCCCGTCATGCCCTCGCCGAGGACTCCGGCCCGGAAGACCTTGCCGCCGCCCTCGGAGCCCGCCTGCAACACCTCCTCGTCGACGAGATGCAGGACACCTCCACTGGCCAGTACGACCTCATCGAACTCCTCACCCGGAACTGGGACGGCTACTCGCAGACCGTCTTCCTAGTCGGCGATCCCCGCCAATCCATCTATCTCTTCCGCCAGGCGCGGGTCGAGCGATTCATCCGCGCCCTGCACACCCAGCGCCTCGGCGACCTGCCCCTCACCCGTCTCCGCCTCACCGCTAACTTCCGCTCCCAACGCACTCTCGTCGATCAGTTCAATCGCGACTTCACCCTCATCTTCCCCGAAGAGGCATCCCCTCAAACCCTCCCCTATACCCCCGCCCAATCCACGCTCCCAGCTTCAGCTTACGCCAGTGCTACCGTCTGGCACACCAACCCTCTGCCCGCTTCCACCACAGAACCGGGTGCCCTATTCATCGCGCCTTTGTCTCTCGATATAAGTGGGCAATTGCGCGAAGCGCGAACCACCTTTCCACCCGCCTTCCTCACGCCCCACCGACTCAAACAGCAGCAGGCCCGCCGCGATGCCCAGGAGATCTGCCGCATCGCCCGCGAGTGGCTCGCAAAACCACTTCCTTCGGGCCGCATCGAACCCTGGCGCATCGCCGTCCTGGTACGCAGCCGTACCCATCTCAACGAAGTTGTCGCAGCCTTGAAACAGGAAGAAACAATCCCCTTCCGCGCGGTCGAGATCGAATCCCTCGACCAGCGGCAGGAGGTCCTCGACCTCGTCGCGCTCACCCGCGCCCTGCTCCACCCGGCAGACCGTGTCGCCTCGCTTGCCCTTCTGCGCTCACCCTGCTGCGGACTCTCGCTGGCCGACTTACATCTGCTCACCGGGGCAGACGATCCCACCCTCAAAGATCACTCCATCCAGCGCCTCATGGCCGAGCGCGCCCACCTGCTCCCCGAAGACTCCCGCCAGCGCTTGGCCCGCGTCTCCTCGGTTCTAGAATCCACCGCCGGGCAGCGTGCTCGCCTCACCACCGCCCAGCTTGTGGAACGCGCCTGGCACTCCCTCGGCGGCGATGTATCTCTCAGCAGCGAAGAGACAATAAATACTATTATTTACTTTGAATTATTAGATAAACTTCAAGATACACAAGAAGATTATTCCTCCCCCCTCCTGCTCGATTCCACCCGCATCGAAGAGAACCTGAAACAGCTCTACGCCCAGCCAAATCCCATCCCTCCCGATACCTCGTTCGTCGAGCTCCTCACCATCCACAAGGCCAAGGGGCTGGAGTGGGACGTCGTCCTAGTTCCGTCCCTCGAACGCCAGCCAGCAACAAATCACTCCCGCCTGCTCACCTGGTCCGAGCTTGAACCGCCCGAATCATCCGGCGACACCGCGGCCCATATCATGCTCGCTCCCATCGCCGGACGCGGTGAGCCGTCGAAGGCGCTCAACAATTGGCTCAATAGAATGCATCGCGCCCGCGAGGCCGCCGAACGCAAACGTCTCTTCTATGTCGCCTGCACCCGCGCCCGCCAGGAGCTGCACCTCTTCGCTGCGCCTCAACTCACCTCCAGCGGAGAGATCCGTCCCCGATTCGATAGCCTACTACAGGCCGCCTGGCCCGCCGCCGAACCTCACTTCGCCCCGGCCTCCTCAATACTAGACAGCGAACTGGGAACAGACGGGAAACTGGGTGCCCCATTCATCGCGCCTTTGTCTCATGCGATGAGTAGGTCGAATGCCACGAATTTTCACGTCTCCAAACCCACGAACGACCTCGACCTCGCCGCCGCAGCAGCCCCGTCCCACTCCAACCTGCAACGCCTCCCGCTCGCCTTCGATCCCGCCGCTCGTTTCGCCGCGGCCCGCGCCCACAAATTGCCCTACGGCGATCCTGACAGCGACGCCGCCTCCAGCCTGGCCTCGTTCTCACGCCCCGAGGGCTCGTTTGCCGCGCGCACCTTCGGCAACGTCGTCCACGCCGCCCTCGAAATCTTCGCCGATCGCATTGCCAACGGACACTCACCCGCCGCCCTTCTCACAGAGCTTCCCGCTTGGGGCCCGCGTATCACCGCCCTCCTGCGCGCCGACGGCCTCGCCCAAGTCATCGTCAACCGCCTCGCTCGAGATACCCGCGCTGCACTGGAAAACGTCCTGCGCGACCCGGATGGTCTCTGGCTGCTTGCACCCAACTCCTGCGCCGCCAACGAACTCGCCCTCACCGCCTGGCCCGAGGCACACGACCCCAGGCCGTCAGCCCCAATGCCCCCCATCTCTATCCGTATCGATCGCATCTTCCGTGCCGGACCCGAACCACGCGCCCCCGGAGACGACGTCCTCTGGATCGTCGACTACAAGACCTCCGACTACGGCTCCTCCGTCCTCGACGATTTCCTCGCCGAACAGCGAGCCGCCTACGCTCCCCAGCTGGAGACCTACGCCCGCGTACTCACCCAGCCCCCGCACCCCCCAGACCGTCCCGCGCCCACGGAAGTCCGCCTCGCCCTCTACTACCCCACCCTGCCCCGCCTGCTCTGGTGGCCCCTCGCCTGAATCCACAGCAACGAGGCCCAGAAATTATCTTCGTCGCCGCCAAATTAATCCGTCAGCGAGGCGAGCGCGCGCTCCAGCTTCACTCCGCGCGAGGCCTTCAGCAGCACCGCGTCACCCGGCCGCAGGTTCTCCCTGAGCCACGCCCCGGCCTCCTCCGGCGTCTCCACAAAGTGCGCCTCCGTCGCGGCCGCTCCCTCCACCAGCGCAGCCGCCAGCCCGCGCACTCCCACCACCACATCTACGCCGCGCTCCGCCATGCGCCGCCCGCACGCCCGATGCATCTCCTCGCCCGCGGGCCCCAGCTCCAGCATCTCGCCCGCCACCACAATGTGCCTTCCTTCGTGTGCCACCGGCATCGCCAGCAGCGCGTCCACCATCGCATCCAGCGCGCGCGGATTAGAATTGTAACAGTCGTTGATACACTTAACTCCACACCACTCAAACACCTCGCCCCGCTTGTCGCCCGCACGCAGCTCGCCCAGCGCCGCCGCGCACTCCGCCAGCGGGATACCGCTGCGCAGCCCCACTGCAATCGCCGCCAGCGCGTTGTGCACGTTGTGACGGCCCAGCAGATGCAGTTGTACGCTCGCTCGTTCTCCTTGCGCAGTCACCGTAAACAACACGCCCTCCGAGCCAAGCTCAGTGATCTGCACCGCGCGCACCTCGGCGCACTCGCCCGTTCCATAAAAGACTGCGCGCCCGCCCATCCCATCGCCAAATTTAGTTACATAGGTATCGTCACAGTTCAGCACCGCGATTCCATCCGGCGGCAGCGCCTCTATCAGTTCATACTTCGCGCGCGCAATCCCTGCAATGCCATCGGCAAAGTGCTCCAGATGCACCGGTGCGACATTCGTCACCACGCCCCAGTCCGGCTCGGCGACGTGCGCCAGTGCTGTGATCTCGCCCGAGTGGTTCATCCCCATCTCGATCACCGCGACCTCGTCTTCGGCCTCCAGCCTCAACAGTTGCAGCGGCAGCCCGAATGCGTTGTTCAGATTTCCCTGCGACTTCAGCACCCGAAAGCGCGAGCCCAGCACCTGCGCGACCGCGTCCTTGGTCGTTGTCTTGCCCGCCGATCCGGTCACCCCGATCACTCGCCTGCCCCAGTGCCGCCGCACCATCAGCGCCAGCCGCTGCAAGGCCTCAAGCACGCAGTCGACCTCTGTTTCCCGAACACGTAGCAGACGGCTCGCGTCGGTCCCGTCAGGCGCATTCCATCCCGCTCTCACCACTGCGGCCACAGCGTCTTTGGCAAGCGCCGCCTGCACAAAGTCGTGCCCATCGAAGTGTTCACCGCGCACCGCAAAGAATAGCTCTCCCGCCGCAATCGTGCGCGAATCGATCGAGGTGCCAGTCGCCTCCGCGTTCGCCGCGAACTCGCCTTTGGCGTGCATCCACTCGGCCACCTGTTTCAGAGTTAACTTCACTGCATCTCCTTCAAAATCTTCAGCGCGACCAGCACATCGTCGAACGGAATCGTCCTGTCCCGCAAAATCTGTACCTTCTCATGCCCTTTACCCGCAAGCAGAACTATATCGCCCTTGCGCGCTGCACGGATGGCAATCCCGATGGCGTCCGCGCGCTCCGGCTCGACGATGCACTCGGTCGTTGTCTCGCGAACGCCAACCAGCGCCTCTGCAATGACTGTCATCGGCTCCTCGCTGCGCGGATTGTCGCTGGTCAGTACCACCAGATCGCTGCCCTCCGCAGCGGCCCTCCCCATGCGCGGCCTCTTCGTCCGGTCGCGGTCGCCGCCGCATCCAAACATCGTAATCACACGGCCTCCGCTGTCCTTCACCAGCTCGCGCGCCAGGGCAATCAGGTTTCGCAGCGCATCGTCCGTGTGCGCGTAATCCACAACAACGTTGAACCCAACCGCCGCCGATCCCGGCACCACCTGAAACCGTCCCGGTGCGGGCTTCAGATTCCGCGTAGCCGCAGCAATCGCTTCCAGCGAAAGTCCCCGCGCCAATGCCGCGCACGCAGCGGCCAGAAGGTTCGCAACATTGACCCGTCCCGTCAGAGGTGACTGAATTTCTATCGAACCTGAATCTGTTACAAATTGAAAGCGCGTCTCCCCCCCCTGCATCCGGACCTGCTCCGTGCGAAATTCTCCGCGCCCCTCCGCGCTGAACATCATGCACTGCGAATGGCTCGCGGCGCGCGCAATGGCCTCTGCCGCCGGATCGTCCGCGTTGATCACCGCCACCCTCGGCGGCGCTGTCCCTACGCCATCAAACAGCCGCGCCTTGGAGGCGAGATACTTCTCCATCGTCCCGTGATAGTCCAAATGGTCCTGCGTCAGATTAGTAAAGATTGCCACATCCACCGGTATGCCCCACACCCGCTCCTGATCGAGCGCGTGCGACGACATCTCCATCACCGCTTCGGTCGCGCCTGCGCGAACGCCATCCGCAAAGATCTCCAGCGTATCGCTTGACTCCGGCGTCGTATGCAGCGAATCGCGAACCTGATCGCCAATGCGCGTCTCAATCGTCCCAATCAGCACGCACTTCCGCCCCGCGTTGCGCAGCATCTGCTCCAGCAGATATGCCGTTGTTGTTTTTCCGTTGGTCCCCGTCACCGCGCAGACAACGAGTTTTCGTTCGGGATGGCCAAGCACCGCTGCGCTCAACTCGGCAAGCGCACGCCTTCCATGTGCAACACGCGCCGCGGCAATCTCCGGATGCTCAAGCCGCAGCTTAGCGTAGGCCTCCTGCGAGTCGGTCACAATGGCTGCTGCGCCCTGCGCGATCACCGCATCGATGTACCGATTGCCATCCGTGGTCCCGCCGCGCATGGCCACAAAGGCCGCGCCGCAACGCACGCACCGCGAGTCGTACTCGACCCCGGCGACTTCGCCGCCGCCCCCGTCACTCTCGATCCACGTAATTTCGTGAAGCGCGTCAGCCCACTGCATATTCCGATTCTATGTCCCTTGCTGACTCGCTGACTTGCTAACCTGCTCACTCGCTACCGAGCGAAGCGCACAACCACTTCCGTGCCCAGCGGAACCATGGATCCTGCCACAGGAGCCTGCTCGCGCGCCATACCGCTGCCCACCGGCTCAACCCGCAGGCCGAGGCTTGCCGCCGTCTCTACAACACTGCGCAGCGCCGACCCGGTGAACGACGGCACGGCCACGCGCTCGCCGGCATCCACCACCACCGAGCCGTTGCCACGCGGCTGCACCTGCGCAGCAACCGTGGAGGCACGCAGCGGTGCAGCGGCACCTGTTGCGCTGTCCGGCATTACCGAATTGGTCCCGCCATTCGCGTTGAACAATGCCAGAGCCTTCGCCGGCAGAAGTCCCAGGATGCGCGATGTCTTCGTAGCCCCATTGTCCTGCGTGATCGCCGAAGCTGCGCCGTCGGTCTGAGTCGGCGCTGCAGCACGGGTCTCGCCTGCGTCCGCCGTGCTACTGGGCGAAGCGCGCAGCGGATCGTCCGCCGGCAGATTGTTGATCGCGTCGTACATTACGTTCAAGTCGCCTAGTGGCTCACTCGGCCCGTCGTCCGGTGCGCCCTGCGATGTCGCCACCAGTAGCTGTTTACTGCTCTTGATCGGCTGGTCGTGGGGTACGCCCAGGTACTCCAGCACCTGCTGCGCCACCTTCTGGAACACCGGCGCCGACACCGTTGCGCCATACAGACTACCCACCGTTGGTGTGTCAATCACCACCGCAATCGAGACCGCAGGTGAGCTGACCGGCGCAAACCCCGCGAAACTCGCTACCAGTTTCGTATGCGAGTACGTATGCGTTGCAGGATCGACCTTTTGCGCCGTCCCCGTCTTGCCGCCCGCGCTATATCCATTCAACTGTGCGGCAGTGCCCGTACCCTCGGTCACAATGCCCTGCATCATGGAGCGCATCTTGGCCGCCGTCAACTCCTGAATCACACGGTGCGCGCCGTCCGGCAGCGTCGCAGGGAGTTGGTTTGAGGGATGGAAGGCCGCGGGCTGCAACCGGGCATCGCCCTTCGTCTCATCGGTCGATTGCAGCAGAACGTGCGGAGGCATATACACCCCGCCATTCGCAATGGTGCTTACCATCGTTACAAGTTGAACTGGTGTAACCCCCACCTCCTGCCCGATCGCCAGGGACAGAATACTGGTCGCGCCCCACTTCTTCGGGCTCTGCAGCAGCCCGCGCGTCTCGCTGGGCAGCTCGATGCCCGTGCGATCGCCGAATCCGAAGCCCCTAATGTATTTGTAGAACTTGTCGGGGCCAGTCTTCAGAGCCATCTTGGCCGCCCCCACATCGCTCGAGTGTTCCAGCGCGTACTGCACCGTCACTGCGCCAAAGTGGTCTGTTTTGTCGTCGTGCAGCGTCCGTCCATACATCGTCATCGATCCGCCCTGGCAGTCCACAATGTCGGTCGGCTCCACTCCCGCAGAGTCGATTGCGGCCGAGTAGGTCACCAGCTTAAACGTCGAGCCCGGCTCGTACACATCGCTCACCGCCAGATTGGTCAGTGAACCCGGCTCCATGTGCCTCGAGTCGTTGGGATTGAAGCGCGGAGATATGGCCAGCGCCAGGATCTGCCCGGTGTGCGGGTCCTGCACCACTACCGTGCCGTGCGCCGCCTTCACCTTGGTCATTTGTTCGTCCAGCGCGCGCTCCGCCATGTACTGTATGTTGGCGTCGATGCTCAGCACCAGGTTGTCGCCAGGCAGTGGCTCGTTCTCTACGCTACCCATCACATGCCGCCTGGCGTCTACAGCGGTCAGCATGTGGCCGGGCGTCCCATGCATCTCGTCGTCGAACTCCTGTTCCAGACCGCCCAAACCCGTGTCGTCGCTGCCCACATATCCCAGAACCTGCGCGGCCAGATCGTTGTTGGGATAAAAGCGCTTGAACTCCTTTTGAAAGTAGACCCCCTTCAGGTTCAGCTCGCGCACCCGGTTTGCCGTCTCCGCATCCACCCTGCGCGCCACCCACGCAAAGTTCTTCGAGTCGTTGAAGCGCGCCAGCATCTGCTGCTCCGAGGTGAAGTTGTCAGCAGGATCGCTATGCACCACCTCCGCTAGGATCTCAGCCGCATTGGCCCGGTTCTCGCCCAGCTCCGTCGGGTCCACATAGATCGAATCCACCAGCACCGTCATTGCCAGTTCGCGCAGATTGCGGTCGTACAACACACCGCGGTGCGGCGCCACTTCGAAGGTATGTTGCTGCTGGTGCTTCGCCTTGTCCACCCACTCCCCGTGTTGGACCACCTGCAGCAACACCAGCCGCGCACCGATCGCACCCACCCACGCACAGAAGAAGATCGCCACCCACGCAAAGCGTACCTTGCGGATCGGAGCGGTCAGTGTCCGGCGTGAACTCTGTCGGGTCGCTTGTTTCATGGGCTCCAAAATCAGTACTTAGTTGGTAGTGGTTAGTTGTGAGTTGTTATACGTAGTGAGCATTCTAATGCGACTCAGCCAGCAACTGACCACCAACAACTGCCACTCGACAACTACTCACTACCAACTACCCACTGGTCTTAGGGCAGCGATGGCGTCGATGCCTGCGCCAGCACGGGCGCGTTGCTTCCGGCCCCATCGGGACGCACCACCTGGCCCGGCTCCGGGGCCTCAAGCCCTAGCTGTTCGCGGGCAATTTGGTCGATGCGAACCGGATTGCTCAACTGTGCTTCGCTCAGGCGAAGCTGCCTGTTCTGCTCCTGCATCTGTTCCACCTGCTGCTTCTGTGTCTCCACCTGGTAGCCGATCTCGATGGCCGAAAAATGCTGCCACACATACACCATCACCAGCACAAACAGAATGCTCATCGTCAGGGTGAAAACGCGCATCTCGCGCCTGCGCTCCGGATCGTCGGCCTTCACAATGCGACTGTTGTCGATGTGCTTGACGAAGAATACCTCGGGCGTCGGTCCGCGGCGCGCGCTCTTCTGCAGCTCGAAAAGCTCGCGGTTGCGCTGCGCGCGAGACTGCGACGTATGGCTCATGCTGCCCATACCCATTCCAAAAATCGCTCCCTGTCCTGCCGTCGCCATCGTCGCCATCGCCCCTCCTTTTCCTTCGTGCACTACTCACTACCCGCTGCTTTTTTCGCCGCTCGTAGTTTCGCGCTTCTCGATCGCGGGTTTCGCATCTGTTCCTGCTCCTCCGCGACCACCGGCTTCTTGGTCAACACTTCAAAAATCTTCTTCCGCCCGGCCTCGCGAAAACTGTCCTTCACCAGCCGGTCTTCCAGCGAGTGGAAGCTGATCAACACCAGCCTTCCTCCCGGTTTCAGCAGAGAGGGCGCGCTTTCCAGCAGCGACCCGATCTCTCCCAACTCATCGTTCACTCGAATTCGAAGCGCCTGAAAGGTCCGTGTCGCGGGATGAATCTTGTCGCCTTTCATTGATGGGGCCGCGGCCGATACGATTTCAGCCAATTCCGCTGTCGTCCGTATCGGCCGGGCCCTAACAATGGCTCTGGCGATTCTCCGCGACCTCCTTTCCTCTCCGAATTCGTAAATCAGGTCGGCGAGTTCGTTTTCGTCTTCCTGATTTACCACTTGCTCGGCCGTCTCTCCGCTGCGCGTATCCATCCGCATGTCGAGCGGTGCATCCAGCCGAAAACTGAATCCTCTCTGTGCCTCGTCCAACTGCAGGCTGCTCACTCCAAAGTCCGCCAGTAATCCATCCAGACTTCCCGGCCCAATCACGTTGGCCAACTCCGAGAACGCCCGTGAGTGGAAAACCACCTCGGGCATTGCATCCGTCAACTCGGCCCTCAGCTCGTCCATCCGGGCCTTGGCCAACTCCATCGCCTGCGGGTCGCGGTCGAAGCAGATCAGCCTGCCCGCCCCGCCCAGCCTCTTCGCAATCGCCGAAGAGTGTCCGCCCAGCCCAACCGTCGCATCCGCAATCACGCCGCCGGGCCGCACATTGAGGTACTGCAAAACATCCTCTAAAAGAACTGGCACATGCTGCGGTTTATTCATCCCGTCCGCCTCTGTGCTGCCCCTGGGGGCCAAACCAATCTCTCGCTACGTCTCGTTCGTCTTTCCCGCAAACGAGCTCAGGTCCTCGTCCGTCAGCTCCACCGCGCCCGTCGCCTTGGTCATCATGCTGGTGAAGACTTCGCTGTTCACAACCTCCAGCAACGTCTGCGACCCCAGCACCTCGACGTCTCCCGTCACCTTGGCCATATCGCGCAGCTTCTGCGGAATCAGCAACCGGCCCTGCGCGTCCATCTCCGCCATCTGTCCGTAAAAATTCGTTACATCCTGGAACTTCCGCCGCACCGGGTCCATGGGAGACATCTTCTGCAGCGACGCCTCAATCGCCTCCCACTCCTTAAGCGGATAAACCTGCGCCCGCTTGCCATCCATGCTCGTTATGTAGAACAGCGGCCCGTACACCTCGTCCACCCGGCGCTTGAACTCAGCCGGCAGTTTCAGCCGGCCCTTCTCGTCCACGCGCGTTGGGTGATTCCCTCGAAACATCACAACCTCATGGCCCGAACCAAACTAGCCAGCCCACTGGATACAGCTTTGGGGAGTAAACTGGCTTGGAAGTGAGCGACTCTATCCGCTGTACTCCATTTTTTACCACTTCACTCCACTCCGCAATCCTGCCGCACCGGATTCCTCTTTGCAAGCACTAATTTAGGAATCTGAAGACTAAATTTTGCCCTGAATGTGGAAATATCTACATGTAGAGTTGGCTAATCCATAACCGCTATATGTAGTGTTAAGCCGGATGGTACACCCGAAAACTCCCACTTGCGGCCCGTCCTGACTTGCGATAGCAAAAGAAAAGCGAAAGTCGCTCGCTCCAATCACTCCCCCGCAACTCTCTCCACCCGGCGATTGCGTCCCAGCCACCACACCAGGTACGCCAGCACAATCAGGTTCGCCACCAGCAGACACACCCGCACCCAGTCCGGGTGCCGCGCAATCTCGTAGAGCTCCCACGGCAAAAACGCCATGGTCACGAACACCGTCAGGTACTCGGCCCACACCTTCTCCAGTACCAACCCAATCCCTTCGGTCGTCCGCAGCCCTGCGTAGAAGAAGGTTGCCACGCCAATCTGCTTCAATCGTTGCGCCGTGATCGCATCCAGATGGTCCAGCATCCACGACACCAGCCGCCCATCGGGATCGACCCGCAACCTCTCCGCCAGGCGCAGCGCCGAGTCGCCCAGATCGCGATGAATGAAGTGGATTGCTCCCACGCCGACCAGGAAGAAGAAGACCGCCTCCGCCAGCTTCAGCAGGCCAATCGCCAGCAGGCCGCTGTCGTGATGCCTCGCTGTGTGCTCGCAAGTTGTGCCGGGTCTCTTGCCGCTGTCCGCGCTCACTTCCGCTATCTCAACCGCACTACCCATATCCTTTACGCCGTGCCCCCACTGAAAAAAAATCAGCCCTATCAAGTTGACGGCTGCCCCGCCCGATTGTCAACCGCCGGGCATACAACTTCAAACGTATGAGCCCGCCCCCGTCTGACCGAATGACGGCAAGCATTCCACCCCGTTCTAGTAGATACTCCGGTTGAGCACGATGACCTGTCGGCACACGTCCAGATCCCAGTGCCTCGGCTATTCGTTCGCTTCGCAACACTCTTTTGGTTTCTCAAAAAAAATCAGGGTAAAGGGGGAAGTGCGCTGAGGTAGTGAATCAGGTTCTGTAGATCTTCCTGCGTAAGTTTATTGGCGTAGGAAGACATAGGGTTGGGAGTGCCGGCGCTCGTCTTTTCCGGCGGGTTCACAATCGCCGCCCGTATCTGCTCCGCCGTGCGCCGCGTTCCCACTCCGTTCAACGACGGCGCAATGTCCCCTCCTTCGCGTCCGATACGATGGCACACCAGACAGTTGTTGTCCGCAATAATGCTCTTCACATGTTCGACACTCGAGGCATTCGCCGTCCCACCCCCACTCGGCGTCGCAGAGACACTTGGAGCCGAGGCAGCCATTGCAGCCTGCGCCACCGGAGCCGAAACCGCCATGCCCAACGGCGTCAGGCGTACCAGACGACCCGGCTTCGCGTCCTCGATCATCCATAGCGCTCCATCGGGTGCCACCTCCATGTCGCGAATTCTGAAGCCCAGGCTCCAGCGATCGACTGCCTGCGCCCCTCCCTTGCCGTCCATGGTGATGCGGGTAAGCGACATGGATGCCAGACCGGTGGCAAAGGCCGACCCATTCCATTGCGGGAACATTGCGCCTTTGTAAAACATCAGGTTGCCCGGTGCGATCACGGGGACCCAGTAGATCACGGGCTTGGTCAGGTCAGGCCGCGTATCCGGACTGGGGATGGGAACGCCGTTATAGTTGATTCCGTAAGAGACAAGAGGCCAGCCATAATTCTTGCCGGGCTCCATCAGGTTCAACTCATCGCCGCCACGTGGGCCATGTTCAAGCTCCCACAGCCGGCCATCTGGTGCAAAGGCCAGACCATAGGGAGTGCGTATGCCGATGGCCCATGTCTCGGCGGGCGTCAGGTTCGGGCCCGGAAAGGTGTACGTCCGTACCACCGGGGCCGTCTTCGCAGCTTCCGTATCCGCGGGCGGGTTGATGACTGGCACGGTGGCCGCGCCAGTCTTGCCTGCCATGGGATTCCCCGGGGCTGGTTTGCCATCGAGTGTCAGTCGCAGCAGCTTGCCGAGGGGCTGGTTGGGATCCTGGGCCGGCGTCATGCGTTGCCGGTCGCCAACCGTGAGGAACAGGTACTTGCTGTCAGGAGAGAAGGCGACCTCCGCGCCGAACTGTCCGCCCTCACCCCGCTCGCCGTCGCGCCAGATGACCTGGAGCCCTTCGAGGCTGGCCGCATCGTTTCCGATCTTTAACTGGGCCCGCGCCAGCGCGAGGCTCGAACCGCCAGGTTCGCCAGGCTCGGAATAGGTGAGGTATACATTGTGGTCTTTGGCATAGTTCGGCGAGAGGTAGACGCCAAGCATTCCACCCTGACCCTGCCACTCAACGGCCGGAACGTTCGCAACCGGAGTCTTTGCTCCCTGCTGCGTGACCAGTTGCATGGCACCGACCTTCTCCGTGATCAGCATCCGCCCATCGGGCAGGAAAGCAATCTTCCAGGGCAGATCCAAGGTCGTGACCTGGGTCACGGTGAAGGGCAGGTTCGGGTCTGACTTCTGCTCGCCCGCGTTAACCTGCGCCAATGCGCTGCTCGAAGCCATGGCCAGGAATAGCCCCGCGATTGCTAAGTGTTTCATCTCGTATCCCTTATGTTAAGCAGATTGATCTGACATCAAAGAATTGCCCTTATGCCTACGCACACGGCAGCATTTCGGACTGATATAGAGTATCGCGTTTCGATAAAATGTTCCGACGGCCCCGGCGGCCTCTTCGAGAAAGACACGGTCCGTTTGCTCATCCACTCTCTCCATCACTTTGGCATCGGAATGGACACCGCCTTGCCGGCACCGCGCTCGCCGACCCAGATGATGTCGCCCGCCGGTTCGACTGCGGTTGGGGTCGTCAGTCCTTCCTTGATTACTGTGACGCTGGCCTTATCACCATTGACGGTAAGGACGGCAATCTGACCATTGGCATTCTCAGCCAACAGTATCTTGCCATTGACTGCGCGCATCCCGTCCGGCCCTTTCACCGGCTGGTCCATCCAGATATCGACAGGCGGCCCCGGCTTGCCGGAGGCATCCACGGGAATGCGGTAGAGCTTGTTGAATATCACGTTGTTCACATACAGCGTGCCATTCAGGAAAGTGATGCCATCGACGCCCATCAGCGTCCGATGCTCCAGATAGAGTTCCGCTGTGGAGGCGCCGGCAGGCAGCTTGTAGATCCTGCCGTTGGCGGTGTCAGTTATATAGAGCGCCTTATCCGGTCCGACCGAGAAATCGTTGCAAGTACTGTCGTCACCAGGCAGGTCCCAACGAAGCTTCTGGGCGCCGGTGGAGAGATCAAATCCCCTGAGCGCCGTATGATGCTTCACAGGCGTCACTCCCGGCACCGGGGTTAGCTGACACGTCCACAACGTATTGGTAGCGGCCTCGGCGAGCATTCCGAAGAAAAAGGTGCCGGGTCCTTCCGCGCTGGCGTCTACGAACTTCTCAGCCGTGGTTGAGCCGGGGCGCACCTTGTAGACGAACGGACTGCTCGCGCTGCCGACGAACAATACACCACCAGGAGCTATCGTCAAACTCTCGGGCTGGGACTTTGCATCAACGATAAGAATTTCAGCAGCGGACGCGACCTGCACAAAACCCATCAACAATGCGACGCAGGCACCAAGCCGTCGCGCACATGAATTCAGCATAGTAAGACTTCTCCTCTTTTTGGGCCTTCCATGTCAAACCACTCATCCATCGATCGCGATCAGACAGCAGAACGATATACCAAGCCCTATATCTGTTGCCGAAATCTTGCCCTTAGCATATCGTGCTTAGTCTATTTGTGGATATTCACCAATGGGACGAAGTGGCCTTCCGAAAGGTCTCAAAAAGCCGTTTCGCGATCTGTCACGGTGGTCTTCGACCGGGCCAACAAATATGTGTTGGTAACGGAAACACCGCATTGTCGGATTACCCTGCCCCGAACCGGTCATGTGGTCACGGTACGCTGGCCGACTTGCCGGTACTAATGCAGTGTCGGTGAGCGCATTGCCGATTTGGCACGCCCTCAGCATGAGCTTGCGAAATTGCGACGTCCGTTTCTCATTACCAACTGTTTGGATGGGGTTGCAGTTGGAACTGGATGGGCGTATCTTCAGCATCCGCTCCACAGAAGGACCGTCTGACTTATCGGATGTGCCTTGTCCAGGCTGAGACCAGTCCGCTGGCGAATCCCTTCCACGGACTCCAGTGGTAGAGGAAGTCCTGCAAACACTGGAGGACGACGAGGCCCATTGCACCGGCGGCAAATTGCTTCATCAGACGACCGCGCCATGCGTCCCAGGCAGTCATCGCCGTGAGAACCAGCACGTCGCCCCAGAAGTTGAAGAAGTACCACATCAGCATCGACTGGGGCTCAGGCCAGAGCCAGCCGGTCAGGCGCCCGTAGCCTGGATCGAGGATTGCGACGGTGGAGAGGATCATCACCCGCTTGTGGGCAGCGGGATTCCCGCGGAGGGCAACCCCCCACAGCACAAAAAGTATAAACGCAAGGAGTGAGCCAAAGTTCACGGAGAGAAACTGGGGACTGGCCGGTCCGGAGTCAACCGGCCCTTTTGCAACCATCGCCGTCCACACCCCGAGGACAAACATAAGACCGGCCCAGCCTGCCATGAACCATCCCAGCCTCCGGTGCAGAGCCACGCGGTCGCCCACTACCAGCAAGACCTGCGCGGTTAGAAGCAGCAGCCACACGGTGAAGACGACGGCATGAACATCCACCACAGCAGCGGGCTGCGGAGACTCGTGGAGGAACCGAGGCATGTCCACGCCAAACCCGGCAATCATCCCGATCCAGATCAAAGCGAGCCATACCAGAGACGGGATCCTGTCTTCGCGTGCGCTCCATGTGGCCCGCGTATGCACCTTGAATCGCGATCTCACCACAGCCGGTGCTGTCTCCATCTCCCAACCTCCTTGGTAGATCAGCGCTTGGGACGCCGCGTGTACCATGCTGTTTCGCATTTTAGAAGCGATTGCAGATGATTAGTCCTCGGAAACGCCGATTGCGACGGCGATCTTCGATCCCGGACTCCACCATGAGATTCCAGTCGCAATGCCGACTTCCCGGGACCGATCCAGACATAGAGGTTCCAAGTAATTGGTTTTAATGGTGATCTGCGGCTCCCGATGATGCGCGTTGCTGCTGCTGGCGGAGTAGTTTCTCCCGATGCTTGCGGATGTAGTGCGCGGCCACGTCGGGATAGAACTCGCGGATGGTGCTGAAGCCGACATCACGCATGACAGAGTAGCCGAACTTGGTGGCGAGGACATCGAAGCTTGTGGCCGAGGGTGGGTAGTAGTAGCGGGAGAAAACCTGAGTGAGCACCTTGCCGCCAAGACCGGCAAAGTTAGGGGTATCACGTCCCGCGTAGGTGCGAGCAACAGCCTGCCGGCTGATGACGTAGAGGGCGCGGGTGGCGATGTGGTGCGGACTGCCGAGAGCGTAGTAGCGAGTGTCTTCGTGGAGCGTGCTGGCGAGCAGCCAGGCAGAGAGGTAGGTATTGTCGGTTTTGTCGAGGAAGCCCCGCCACGTGTAGGCGTAAAAGCCATCGACACCCTTTCCGAGCGCAGCGTGGGAGTCCATGCCCTCGGCCGTCAGGGAAGTAAGACCGAGGAAGATGAAGGTGGAGTAGTCGAGGGCTTGGTGATTGGCGACTGTGAAGTTGTACTCCCAACCGGGGGGAGGTGGTTTGGCACCGCTGGAGACAGTGCGGAAGTTCGGCATCAGGCCGAGGATGCGCTTTGGCTCCCGTCGTTCGAGCGGGACAGGATTGCGGGCTGCGTCTAGGGAAATGTCGCTCGCAGGTCTGGCTTTGCCGTCAGTCTGCCCCGGGGGCTGGCTGCCGGCTTGGAGATCGAGAGAGAGAAAAGATCTCTCGGGTCCTGCGTTTGCTAGCAGCGCCTGCGCGACAGCCACCGGTGCGTCGGGCAAATCGGACGCAAGCCTTTGGGCTGACATAAGCAACGGGCACAACAAGAGCAGGACGAAAACGGGAAAAGTGCGCAGAAAGTGTCCGATCGGGATCAAGGGTGCGCCAGAGGGAAGGCGTTACTTATAAGACGTGCAAGATGAGACAGCAGACTCAAAGGTGACGTAGCCGGAGCTGTCTTAGAGCCTGTTATGAACTTTGCGTAAAGACCAACGTCCCCGAAAACGCCGTTCTAGTCGGCAACGATTCTGGATTGATACGAAATCGCCTTCGCACTCAGCAGGCAACGCCGCCCCTACCGCAGCGCCATCCTTCGGCTCTCCATCGCAGCCAGATAAGGTTGCGCCTTCTCCATCGCGGCTTCGGCGGTCAGCCCATACTTCGCGCGCAGGGCCTCCAGCTTCCCGTGTTCGATGAACTGGTCGGGCCAGCCTATGCGCACCACCGGGGTATCCAGCTCCATCTCGCTCAGGGCCTCCAGCACCGCCGAGCCGAAGCCGCCCGCAAGCACATGGTCTTCCAGCGTCACCAGCAATCCGCATCGTTGCGCGTACTCCGCCACGCATACGCGGTCGATCGGCTTGGTGAAGCGCGGATTGATCACCGCCGCCGAGAATCCCAAGCGACGCAGCATCATGGCCAGCCGTTTTGCTTCGGGAAGCATCGCGCCCAGTCCGAATATGGCAACGTCGTGGCCGTCCTCGATCACCTCCGCCACGCCGATCTCCAGCGCGATGGGTTGCGCCTTCACCGCCGCGCCCGGCCCCGCGCCGCGTGGGTAGCGGATCGCCACTGGCCCGTTCTGCAGCAGCGCCGTATACATCATGTCCGCCAGCTCGTCCTCGTCCGTCGGCACCATGTGCACCAGGTTGGGCAGGCTGCGTAGATAGCTGATGTCGAACAGACCGTGATGGGTCGGCCCGTCGTCGCTGGACAAGCCCCCGCGATCCATGCAGAACACCACCGGCAGGTTCTGCAGGCACACGTCATGCACAATCGGATCGAACGCGCGCTGCAAAAACGTCGAGTAGATCGCGCAGAACGGCCTGTACCCCTTGGTCGCCATCCCCGCCGCGAAGATCACCGCATGCTCCTCCGCGATGCCCACGTCAAAGTAGCGCTTCGGATGGCGCGGCCGGAACAGGTCCAGCGCCGTGCCATTGGGCATTGCCGCCGTAATCGCCACAATCTTGTCGTTGTTGTCGGCCATCTTCGCCAGCGTCTCGGCAAATATCTCCGAGTAGGTCTTCTGGCCCGCCGATTTAGTCTCGCCCGTCTCCGGATCGTACGGCCCCAGCCCGTGGAACTTCTTCTGCTTCTCCTCCGCCGGCTGGAAGCCGCGCCCCTTCTGCGTGATCGCGTGCAGCACCACAGGCTTGTTCTGCTGCTTCAGGAACCGGAATGTCTCGATCAGCATCGGTAGGTTGTGCCCGTCCACCGGCCCGTAGTAGCTCAGGCCAAACTCCTCGAACAGCATTCCCGGCCCGATCAGTCCCTTGGCCGCCTCCTCCGCCTTGCGCGCCACATGGCGCACCGCCTTGCCGCCAAAGCGCTCCAGCAGCCCCGCCGCACGGTCATGCAGTCCGGCAATCGTCGGATTGGTCACAATCTTGTGGAAGTATTGCGCAATCGCCCCAACATTCTTGTCGATCGACCAGGCATTGTCGTTCAGCACCACAATCAGCCGCCGCGTCTGGGCGGCAATGTTGTTCATCGCCTCGAACGAGATGCCGTTGGTAAACGCCGCGTCCCCGCACAGCGCCACGATATGCTCCGTGCCGCCGGACATGTCCCGCGCCACGGCCATGCCCAGGGCCGCGCTCAGTGCCGTCCCCGCGTGCCCAGCGCCATAGCTGTCGTGTTCGCTCTCGCTGCGCAGCATGAAGCCGTTCAACCCGTCCGGTTGGCGGATGGTTTCGAAGCGCCGATTGCGCCCGGTCAGCATCTTGTGTACATACGACTGGTGGCTCACGTCGAACACCAGGCTGTCCTGCGGCGTTTCAAAGACGTAATGCAGGGCCAGAGTCAGCTCCACCACGCCCAGGTTTGGGCCAAGGTGTCCGCCTGTCTTGGCCACGCCAACAATCAGCCGCTCCCGGATCTCTTCGGCAAGCTGAGTCAGTTGCGGTATGGTCAACCGCTTCACATCCGCCGGAGACTCAATCCTGCTCAACAACTCTTCCATGCACTCGCCTGTCCGGGCCCCACCGCCCCAATGTCGTTCGCTTGCGCAGAAGCCCCCGCAGTCTCTAAGTATACCAACCCGGCAACAGCCCGGTTTACTCGCTCTCTCGGTCTGGCGTACCCTCTACCCTGCTCGGCTGATTGCATGCATCTTCTAGGCCCCCGAAGTACCACGCGCTTGCCCAAAAGTATCAGTGTCTTATGCCTCTCCATTCCCTAACATCAAAGGGGGTAAGATGAACGCTACCTTGGATAATCGCGAAGTTACGCGCAGTGAAGCCTTGCGGTTGGAGATCCTCGATCAATACGAGGTTCTCCGGGCTGCGCCCGATCCAGCTCTCGACGACCTCGCTGAGTTGGCTGCAAAGGCATGCAATACCCCCATCGCCGGCATCGCCTTCGCCTCCTCCAACCGCATATGGATCCACGCTCGATACGGCATCGGCGACACGGAGCTACCCCTCGGCAGCCTGCCCGCCGTGCCCCCGCTGCGCAGCCATAACGTCTACGAGGTCCCCGACACCGCGCAGCTCCCCGCCTTCGCCCCGGCAGGGATAGTTCTCGCGGGACGCACCTTCCGCTTCTATGCCGGCGCTCCCCTCATCACGCCCTCCGCGGTGCGCATCGGTTCGCTCTTTGTTCTTGACACTTCCGCGCGAAGGCTGACCCCTCTACAGTTGCAGACCCTCAGCCTCCTTGGCCGACAGGCAATGACCACCATCGAACTCAACCACACCCTGCGCCAGATGGAGCGTGTGGCCCGCGCACGCCAGCGTGTCGAATCCGCCCTCACCGTCGAGCGCAACTTCGTCTCTACCGTGCTCGATACGGTCGATGCACTGGTCGCCGTCTTTGACACCGCCGGCCGCATCGTACGTTTTAATCGAGCCTGCGAGTCAGCTTCTGGATACGACTTCCCCACCATGGTCGGACGACATCTCTGGGACATCCTTATTCCCAATGCCGACGTCCCCGCCGCAGTGCAGAACTTCGCCCGTCTGCGTGCCGGCGGCTCTCCAGCCGCGTTCGAGGACCAGTGGCTGCACCGCGACGGCAGCCTGCGCCGCATCGCTTGGTCCGCCTCGCCGCTCTTCGACGACCAGGGCCGCATCAACTTCATCATCGCCACCGGCATTGATGTCACGGTCCAGCATGGCGCCGAAGAGACCCTGCGCGAAAGCGAAGCCCGTTACCGCCAGTTGGTCGAAGGCTCGCTCGGCTTGGTCTGCACCCACAACCTTCAGGGCGTCCTGCTCTCCATCAATACCCACGGCGCCCAGACCATAGGCCGCGCACGCGAAGATCTCGTCGGCCATCGACTCTCCGAATTCATGCCGGAAGACCATCGTGCCGAGTTCGACAACTATCTCGCCAGCATCGCTCGGACTGGAGAAGTTCAGGGGCTGCTGCACCTGTGCCACACAGACGGCAGCGTGCGCGTCGTCGCATTCCGCAATAAGCTCATCGACTCCACCGCGCGAGACCCCTACGTCCTTGGCTTCGGCATCGACATCAGCGAACAGGTCCGGGCGGAAGACAAGCTGCGCGCCCTCATCCGTCAGTCCAACTCCGTCCTCGAATCCGTCGGCGACGGCATCTATGGCATCGACCTCGAAGGCAACTGCACCGTCGTCAACCCAGCTGCATTGCAGATGCTCGGGTTCAAGCCCGAGGAACTACTCGGTCGCAACATGCACGCGCTCATCCATCACTCCCGTGCCGACGGCTCCCCCTACCCGGAGCACGAGTGCCCCGTTCAAAACACCATCCGCGACCTCGACACCGTCCGTGTCTCCAATGAAGTCTTCTGGCGCAAAGACGGCTCCAGCTTCCCTGTCGAGTACGTCGCCCGGCCCCAGATCGAAAGTGAACAGGAGGCACGGACCAGCATCGAGCCCAAAATCCAGTCGGGAATTCTCTTCGAGTTCGAACCTGTAATCGAAATCGATTCCGCTTATCAACACGCTGCGCCGGATGCAAAGCCCGCTGGTAAGGCCGTCGGCGTTGTCGTGGCCTTCACCGATACCACCGAGCGCCGAGCCCTCGATCGCATGAAGGATGAGTTCATCTCCACCGTCTCCCACGAGTTACGTACTCCCCTGACTTCGCTGCGCGCAGCCCTCGGCCTCATCACCGGTGGCTCGCTCGACGCGCGTCCGCAGAAGCTCCGCCAGATGCTCGAGATCGCCGCCGGTAACACCGACCGCCTCGTACGCCTGGTCAATGACATCATCGAACTGGAACGCATCGGCTCCGGCAAAGACGAACTGCACAGCACCCTCTGCTCGGCCGACGACCTCTTCCGCCGCGCCGCAATCCTTATGCAGGCCGACGCCGCCAGCGCCCATCTCCGCATCACCTTCAACTCCCAGGGAGTCAATGTCTGGGCAGACCCCGACCGCATCCTTCAGGTCCTCTCCAACCTCATCTCCAACGCCATCAAATTCTCTCCGACACACACGGAGATCCAACTGCGCGCCCGCCGCAGCGAAGTCAACGAGGCAGAAATCCAGGTCCGTGATCAGGGCCGCGGCATCCCCGAAGACAAACTCGACAGCATCTTCGAGCGCTTCCTCCAGGTCGATGCCTCCGACTCCCGCACCATGGGTGGCACAGGCCTCGGCCTCTCCATCTGCCGCGCCATTATCACCCAGCACAGAGGCCGCATCTGGGCCACCAGCACCCCAGGCAACGGTGCAACCATCCACTTCACCCTCCCCACCCGCCCCGCCAACAACCTCCTATAGCAACTCAGGTTGTTGCCTCTAGCGCAACTCCACGCGCATCGTCGCCCCGTCCGCATCCATATATGTGACCTCGCGGTCTGTCATCGTCACCGCCGGATCATACTTCCCTCTGCCCTTCCCGCTGTTGCCATTCCAGTTCAGCGGGATGACGGATGCGTGATCGGCATCCGTAAGGCACATCATCCAGTGCATGCATGTCAGCCGATACGGGATTCCCGGCATCTTGTTCCAACCCTGCAGTAGAGTGCGATACTCTCCCGGCTCCGCTTCCTGCCACAACAGCACGTCGTTCGAAGCATTGATAAACACCTGCACCCCGCTCTGCTTCCCATCGTCGCGGAATACCGTCGCCAGCGGGTCGCGCACATAGATGCGCTGACGATTCACCGCAATCAACGCCAGCAGCGCCACGAACACCAGCAATAAAAATGTCTTCATACCGCCCCCAAACCAATAACTCGCAAGCTACCACAAACGTGGCAGGGCCATCGTGCACTGGTGGTATGGCCCTCGCGCGCCATATACGCGAACATCTACCCAGATAGCATTGCGAACACCGCGATCTCCGGGCCCCAATTCCTAAGAGCGAGTCATCATTCTGCCGTTCGTTCCCTCGGGAGTCGACCAAATGGTCAGCACTCGGTGGAAGGCCCCGAAAGGAAATCCTGTGCCAAATCATAATTCTCTTCCTTATAGGCTCACCCTGCGCGCAATCATACTTTGTGGATTGCTATCGGCAACATCCATAAGCGCCTCCGCCCAGGCGACCTCCTTCGGAAATGGCCTTAGTGCCGCGGCCGAATCGCGCGGAGGCACCCTGGCCACCCAGCAGGGCAGCCCCCTCGATGCCGTCGAAGGGAATCCTGCCGGTCTCGCGGGGATTAAAATGCGTACGCTCGAAGCGGGAGCGGTTGGGATCTTTGGCTCTGGATCATTCCAAAACTCCGTCAACAGCAATGGCCGTATGAGTGGCACCGTCGGTGCCATGCCCTTCGGCGCATTCGTCACACCCATACGAGCCAGCCACTGGGCCGCTTCGGCCGCCTTCACTCCCGAGATCCTGATGCGGGCAAACTGGAGCTACGTCGATGCGCCCGGAACCGCCGGTGTCACCTACGGCCTGCAGACCAACGAGACCCAAATCATCGCGGTCCGCTCATCGCTAGGGGTGGCCCGCACCTTAGGATCGAAGTGGTCCGCTGGCGCCGTCCTCGGGCTGGTATACAACACAAATAATTTGAACGCACCGTACATCTTCCAGCAGCAGCCCCAGCTTGCAGGCCTCAAGGTTCTGCTCAATCTGCAAACCCACGGCATCGGCTGGAACGGCAACGCAGGGGTTCAGTGGCAGCCCAATCACCGCACGCGCATAGGCCTTGCCTGGAAGAGCGGCACCACCATACACACTAACGGCGACGCCAGTGGAACCGCATCAGCCCTCTTCACCGCGCTCGGCCTCACCGCCGACCCCACCTTCCACTATCAGGTCCAGGTGCTCAACCATCTACCGCAGGCGTTCGATGCAGGCCTCTCATTGCAGTCCAGCCGTCACCTCGTATGGCAGGCTCAGGGGGACTTCACGGCATGGGGGCAGGCATTCCAGCAACTCCCAGTTTCATTGAGTCAAGGCACCAACACTACCATCAACAGCGTAGTGGGCAGCAGCTCCATGCAGGATTCCGTTCCTCTCCAATGGAACAATCAGTTCGGTCTGCACTTCGGTGTCAATTCGCCTTTCGGTGAGTCTTGGGCAGTGCGCGCTGGATACAGCTTCATGTCGAACCCGGTACCCAGCGCAACGCTCCTGCCTCTCACCGCCGCGATCATGCAGAACTCCATCGCGACAGGCGCCGGTTGGACTCACAGCCGCCTGCACCTGGACGCCGCATACCAGGTCCAGTTGCCCAGCTCCGAGTCGGTCGGCAAGAGTTCCATCCTGGCAGGGGAATACAGCAATAGCCGGGTTCGCCTCATGCTGCAATCGGTCACCTGCACTGCGAGGGTTAATTTCTAAGACCGCCCGCATTTCATCGCACTCATCAAACCTCGAACCCACGGCCTAAATCACTTCTTGTCCTTCTCTTCGTGGTACTCCTGCTCGGTGTTGATCTCCCACAGCGACTGTTTGTCCACCTTGCCCGCAACTAGCCCATCCACCACATGCATCGCCGTCAACATGCTGTGGTCCTGGTTGTTGTACTTGTGCATCCCATTGCGTCCCACCAGAAAGAGATTCTCAATGCGGTCGGTGAAAGTCTTCAGCTCGTCGAAGCGGTCGTAGGTGCCGAAGTACGCCGGATAGGTCTTGGGCACGCGCACCACATGCCCGTCGCTCACATCCGCTGCGTCCAGTATGCCGATCTTCGCTACCTCGGCAATGGCGAATTTCTTCACTTCGTCGTCGCTCATCTTCCACAGATCGTCCGTGTCGTAGCAGAAGTATTCCAGCCCAATCCACACCTTCGTAGGATCTTTGACCAGGTACGGGCTCCAGTTGTTGAATATCTGCAACCGTCCCAGCAGAACGTCCGGCTCCTGGATGTAAATCCATGTGTCCTTCAGCAGGCTGCCGTCCGGCTCCGTCACTTTCAGCTTGTCCACCAGCAGTCCCACAGTGATGAAGTCGCGATACTGCAGCCCGTCGCTAACCTCCAGCACGTTCGCCGGGACCGGCGTCTGCATCGCGCGCAGCAGTTCGCGCATGGGCATCGTGGAGAAGAAAGTATCGCCTGCAAAGCTCCTGCGCTCTCCGTCCGTTCGCACCGCCTCGATCGACGTGACCCGCAGCGTGGAAATTTCACTGGCTTCGCTGCCCTCGGCGAAGTGGATCTTGTCCACTCTCCATCCCATATAAATCTCGCCGCCCTTCTGCTCGATCAGCTCTGCCACATGCTCCCATAGCTGCCCGGGTCCGAACTTCGGATACATGAAGCGCTCGATCAACGAAGTGTCCGTGCCCTTCTGCGCCAGGTCGCCGCCATGGCCTTTCTTGCGAAACATCTTCTTCACAAAGTGCTTCACCGCACTGGTCAACGAGAGGCCCTTGATGCGTTGCGCGCCCCACTCCGCCGAAATCTCGTGGCACGGCGTGCCCCACACCTTCTCCGTGTAGCTCTTGAAGAACGTCAGGTACAGCTCTCGACCGAAGCGGTTGATCAGGAAGTCTTCCAGGCTCTTCTCCGGCTTGATCTGGCGCACCCGCGATACCGCGTAGCTCGCCCCCACGCGCACCATCCGCACCACGCCAAGGTTCTTCAGCGTCGTCGCCGTCAGCGTAATGGGGTAGTCGAAGAACTTCCGCAGATAGTAAATGCGGCTGCGCCGGGGCCGAATCAGCATCACCAGATCGGGATCGACAGGCTCCGGCACCACCACTGTTTCGGCTGCCTCTTCCGCGTATTCCTCGTCGGATTCTTCCTCCGCGCTGGCCTCGGCGGCGGCGCTTTCCGTGTGGTGCAGAGGCCCCAGGCCGCGCAGCGGTGGCTCCTCGTGCAGGTGTGCAGGCACCGTCACCACGCGCCGTTTGCCCTGGTAGCTGATCTCCGCCGGTTGGCTCGGCGCTCCCGCCCCATCGCTCGCCGGCTCGCCCGGCACCGTCAGTTCGGGTGGCATCAACTCCATCCACCACTGCATCACCCGGTCCGACTTCGAGAAAAACCGGTGGCCCCCGATGTCCATCCGGTTGCCCTTGTAGCGGATCGTCCGAGAGATACCGCCAAGCTCTTCGCTCGACTCAAGGATTATGGGGACAATATCGGTACGCCTCAGCAGTTCCAGGCCGGCCGTCAAACCCGCTGGCCCAGCCCCAATAATGACTGCCGTTTTCGCCATCCGACTCCCTGCGCCTCGCACTTGCGTTAGTGTTGTGAGTTTAGCAGGAGGAGCATAAGCCATCATGTCCACGAACCACCAACAGCGCGCACACTGCATCCTCGACCGGCTGTGAATCCGCAGGTCAAAGGTTCAAGCCGCGGATACTGAGAGGAATCGCCACCGGAAACGTCTAAGATGGAAAGGGCCTTTGCGGACGAGCGTTGCAATGTCTTCGTTGGCATGGGTCCATGCGTTTCCAGGATTGAGTCTGTGATTCTATGGCTGAGTATGTAGTCAGGTTGGCGGATGAGCGTGGCCGTGTGCAGGAGCAGACCCACTCTGCGGCCACCGAAGAGGAGCTGCGCGCGCGCTTCACCCAGGCCGGTTACTACGTCTACTCGGTCAAGGCGAGGGGAATTCTTGCCGGCTCAGGCAAGGCAAAAAAGGTCAAGCTGGAGACCTTTCTCGTCTTCAACCAGCAGTTCCTCACTCTCATCCGCGCCGGCCTTCCCATCCTCGGCTCCATCGAGCTGCTGGCCCGCCGCCAGAAGCTGCCCCACTTCCGCGCCCAGTTGGAGGACGTTGCCACACGCGTCAAAAATGGCGAGTCCATCTCCGAAGCCTTCGTCGCGCAGGGCGGATTTCCCATCGTCTATACCACCACCCTGCTGGCCGGCGAGCGCTCCGGAAATCTGGAAGAGGTGCTGCAACGCTACCTCGACTTCCAGCGCGTCAGCCTCACCTTCCGCAAGAAGCTCATCGCCAGCCTCATCTATCCCGCCGTGCTGGTCGTCATGGTCATCTGCCTCTTCATCTTTCTCATCACCTATGTAGTTCCAAAATTCGCGGAGCTGTACGAACAGCTGGGCACCAAGCTCCCTGCCATTACCTCCTTCCTCCTCGAACTTGGCAAGCAAGCCCAGAGCTACGGGATATACGCCGCCGTGGTCTTCGTTCTGGCCGTCTTCCTCTTCATCCGCTGGATCAAGACCGACGCCGGCGCGAATATGGTGGATCGTATCCGCATCGGGCTGCCCCTCATAGGCCCCGTCTGGCTCAAGTACCAGGTCGGCCTCTTCGCGCGCACCCTTGCCACCCTGCTCACCGGCGGCCTGCCCCTGGTGCCATCGCTGGAAACCGCGGCCCGCTCCATCGGCAGCCGACAGATCAGCAACGCAGTCTTCCGCGGTGTGGAGACGGTGCGCGAGGGCAAAGGCCTCTCCGTCAGTCTCGCCGCCACCAAGCTCATTCCCGAGCTGGCCGTCGAAATGATCGAGGTCGGCGAATCCACCGGCGCGCTGCCTCAGATGCTCAACTCCGTCGCCGAGTTCTTCGAAGAAGACGTGCAGACCAACCTCACCGCGGCCATGAGCCTCATCGAGCCCATCATCCTCATCGTAATGGGCATCGTGGTCGCCACCATCCTCATCTCCCTCTACCTGCCCATCTTCAGCATGAGCTCTGGCGCGGGCCCGGGTGGCGGGCAATAAACATCCCCTCAACCCTAGACCGGCTGCACCGTCCCGTCCCGCCCAATCGCAAGCACGAAATAGTTCGCATTCGCCGAGCCCACATTTTTCAGTCCGTGCAACACGTTGGATGCGGCAAAGAAGACCCCACCCGGCCCCACGCTCTGCATCGTCCCATTGTTGTTGAACTCGATCGTCCCCTCGCGCACCATCATGAACTCCGAGTGCAGGTGCTGGTGCGGCGGATGCGGCATGTGCCCAGGCAGCAGCGTCGTCTCATGCATCTCCACCAGCTCCCCGCTCACCAGCGTCCCGTGAGTCACCGCGCGCGTCTCACCGTTCGCGTTCTTCACCACCGGAAGCTGGTCCCAGGGAAACAAGCGCGACGCCGACAGCACCGGCTCGCCGGTTGTTCGCGCAGGCGGAGCAATCGCCATCTTGTCCTGTGTCTGCCCTTCGCTCGCTGTCACAGCAAGCGCTGCAATCCCAGAAAGAGCCACAAATAGATCACGTCGGTTCATCGTATTCATGCGAAAAATCCTACACCGCGCCGGCCATCTTTGCCATCCGTTCGCGGATCAATTTGGTTCCACAACCCAGGCCGCTCACCTGATCCCTACGGAATTGCAATCAACAGCCCTGCGCTCACGCTAAAGGATTGTTCATGCCCGCTGCTGAAGCTATACCCATAGCTCGGCTCCAGGTACCAGCCAAACCTCCTCTTCGGCTGCGGCCAGAACATGAAGTCCAGCGCAGCCTCTCCTGCAACCGAATTGCTGCTCGTGCCGCCGCTGATTGTGTGCGCCCACTCCGGCCCCACACCGCACATAAACTCCAGCGTCTTCGATAACGTATACGGCTTCTTGAACAGTAGGTCGCTGTCCCACTCCGCCTGTCCGCGGCTGAACAACGGCGACACCCCAGCCTCAATCTCCAGCCACTCTGGTATCGGTGTTACTTCCACCGCGAAATCGGGGCCATAGCTCGGCTTGCCATGGGTCAGCGCCCATTCCCCGGCGGCGCCAATCTCCACGATGGCTACAGGTTCCTTTTCTTCCGCCTGCCCAAACGCCTTCCCCGCCAGCAACAGACTCGCAAGAAACGCTGCGGTTGCAATTCTCATGGATCCAGTTTATCCGTGAGCGCCACGCGAAGCAGGAAAAGGGCGTGCAAACGCCCGTCACGAAGAGACTTACTTCGCGTCCCCGCCAATCGCGACCACAAAGTACCGCGCAGCAAGCCCGCCCACGTTCTTCACCGTGTGGTTGGTCCCGAAGGCAACATAGAAGACGCCGCCCGGCCCAACCCTCTCCGCCACCGTCTTACCATCCACCTCATGCTGGAACTCTAGCTCACCCTCGCGCACCAAAATGAACTCCGTGTGCTGGATCACATGCAGCGCATTGGGCACCGCCTCAGCCACCTGCATCGACTGGTGCAGGTTCACCGTCTCGCCCGTGGCCAGTGTGCCATGCGCAATGTCGCGGCTCTCCCCGCCATTGGCCATCGTGCGCACCGCCATCGCGTCGTAGCCAATGGCGTGCGCCGGCCCCAGAGTGCCTGCACCAGCCGCAGGCGCGGGCGGAGTACTGGCGGCAGCAGGCTTCTGCTGTATCGCGAAGGCTTGCGGAGCGCCCGTGCCAATGGCGGCCAGGGCAGGTAAAGTGACACACAGTTCACGACGGTTCATCTTTTTCATGCACGCAATCCTATCTCATGCTCCCCACCCCACGCGTCGGGTGCCCCATCCTTTGCGGTCTCATCGCAAAGGGTGGGTTGCCCTTTGGTTGTCATTCCGCAGCGCGAGTCGAAGGAGGCGGGTGGCCCAGGTCTAAATGACTCCACTAATCGGGTGCCCCTTAGCCTGCCCTGAGCTTGCCGAATGGGTATCGCTTCTGAGACTTGGGTTTAAACAACTCCAATACCGCCCGCTGAACTCTGTTTTACTGTCAAGCCCCTCAACGCTCCAAATATCCCTAACCATTTCCATTACAGTTACTTAGCAACCTACAATAGTTGGCATAGTAGTTACCACCAAATCGCTATAATGAAAGTAGGGGGAACTACAGTACAGACCGCACACGTAACTAACCCGCTTACTTTCTTATATTTGACCTGCAACCCATCCAGAATGAATGAGATGTAGCTGATTTTTCTGCATCTGTCTGTATTTGGATATTTTAGCTCGGGGGAGGGGGGGGTAGGGGGGTGAATATAGACGGAAAAATGGTGAATATAGACAGGAAAATGAAAATTGAAAATATAGACGAGCACACGATTCTCGTCCACCCATCTCCCTCGAACCTCGAACCCTGAATCTGGAACCTTATGCATCTCACAGACTCACACGCCCATCTCGACATGTTCCCCGACGACCTGGCCGGAGTGCTGGCCCGCGCGCAGGCCGCCGGCGTGCGCACCATCCTCGCCATCGGCATCGGCGATGGCCCCCATCAGATGCAGCGCGCCCTCGAGATCGCCACCCACTTCAGCGGCCACCCCGACTCCCCCGCAATCTTCGCCAGCGCCGGCATCCATCCCCAGGAGGCGCATCGGGTTGACGCCGACGCGCTGGCCAAGCTGACCCGGCTGGCGACAGACCCGCGTGTCATCGCCGTCGGCGAGATCGGCCTCGACTACTACCACGTCGATAATCCCTCCATCGAGCTACAGCGAGCCGGCTTCGTCGCCCAGATGCAGATCGCCGCTGCGGCGTACAAACCCATCCTCATCCACTGCCGGACTTCAGAGCTGGCGACGACAGAGGCCAAGCAGAAATTCGGCGCGGCCGACGCATGGGAGGACCTCCTCGATCTTCTCGCCGCCCAGTGGAACTCCCCTGCACGGGATGGAATCCCGGCCGGCATCCTGCACTGCTTCTCCGGCACGCTCGAGCAGGCACACCGCGCGCTCGACCTCGGCTTCTATCTCTCCTTCGCAGGCAATCTGACCTACCCCAAAGCCGCCGGACTGCGCGAGGTCGCCGCCGCCGCTCCCGCTGACCGCATCCTCGTCGAAACCGATGCGCCCTTCCTCGCGCCCATTCCGCACCGCGGCCAGCCGAACGAGCCTGCGCTGATGGTCCACACCGCGGAGTGCCTCGCCGAACTTCGCAACCTCTCCACCGAGGCTCTCGCCGCCCTCACCACGGCCAACTTCCACCGTCTCTTTCCTGTTACTTCGAACCTCGAACCTTGAACCTCGAACCTGCAACCGTCTTATACTGTCCTCTATGGCATCCGACAACAGCTTCGATGTAGTCAGCAAAATAGACTTGGCCGAGGTGAAGAACGCGGTCGATCAGGCAACCAAGGAGATTCACACCCGTTTTGATCTGAAGGACTCCAGGTCCAGCATCACCATCGAGGGTGCCGACGTCATTCAGCTCGCCTCCCAGGACGAGTACAAGCTGGAGGCGGTCAAGGAGATCCTGCGCCAGAAGCTCGTCAAGCGCGGCGTCTCGCTCAAGAACCTGGAGTACGAGAAACTCGAGCCCGCCGCAAACTCCTCCGTCCGCCAGAAGATCAAGCTGATGCAGGGCATTCCGTCGGATAAGGCCAGGCAGATCGCCGCCCTCGTCAAGGAGATGAAGCTCAAGGCAGCAGCCAGCATTCTGGGAGACACCGTGCGCGTAACCAGCAAGGACCGCGACACCCTGCAGAAGATCATTGCCAAACTGCGCGCAGGCGACTTCGGCGTCGAGTTGCAGTTCACTAACTACCGCGGCTAGCTCAACACCGGTCATCTGCAATCGCTCACAGAATCCTTAGCCTCAACCTGCTACTCTAAATTCCAGTGGGCACTCTCTCCATCGCGACAGCAAAAGAGGTCTTCGACTTGTTGCGCGACGACTTGGCCGCAATCGAGCAGGAGTTTACCCGTCAGTCGGAGTCCGAAGTCGACGTCATCACAGACATCGCGCAATACCTTATGGCTGGCGGTGGCAAGCGCATCCGTCCGCTGCTTCTCCTGCTCTCCTCCAAGGCGCTAGGCTGCACCAGCCACTCGCGCATCCGCCTCGGCGCGGTGGTCGAAATGCTGCACACCGCAACCCTGGTGCATGACGACATCATCGACGAGGCAGACACCCGCCGCGGACGACCCTCCTCCAATACCACCTGGGGCAACGCCAAATGCGTCCTGGCAGGCGACTGGCTCTACATGCAGGCCTTTTCCACTGCCCTCGAGGAACGCAACTTCCGTGTGCTCGAGCTGCTCATCTCCCTCACGCAGCAGATGGTGGAGGGCGAGCTGCTACAGATGCAGAAGCTAGGCCGCCTCATCAACGAGGAGGAGTACTTCGACCTCATCTACCGCAAGACCGCCTGTCTCTTTAGCGTCTCCATGCAGCTGGGCGCCGCCATCAGTCCGCCCCAGTCCTTTGCGAACCCAGCCGAGACCGAGGCGCAACTGGGCGAGTATGGTCGCAACCTCGGCCTCGCCTTCCAGATCGTCGACGACATGCTCGACCTCACTGCAACCGAAGACATCCTGGGCAAGCCCGTGGCCAGCGACCTGCGCGAGGGCAAAGCAACCCTGGCCGTCATCCACGCGCTGGAGCGCGGCACCGGAGCGGATAGAGAGTCGATCCGAACCGTGCTCGCCGAACGCAGCTTTACCACCGTCTCGCGCCCGGCGATTCTTGAGATCCTGGAACGCCACGGCTCCATCGCCTACGCCATGGACACTGCCTGCGCCTACGCAGAGGCGGCGCGGCTCTCCATCGCCGACCTGCCCCACTCCGAGGCCAAACGCGCGCTGCTGTGGGTGCCGGGCTTCGTCACGAGCCGCGATCGATAGGCAGCCCAAATACAAAACGCCCCGCGCGGCTGGCTGGCCATGCGGGGCGATTGTTAAGAGCCTGCTAATTGCAATCGTTGAACGGACCGCGCATAAATTACGCGGCCTTGCTTGCCTCCACCTGCTTGGGCTGCGCAGCGGTCGTGCCGATCTCCACCTTCACCTGCTTCGGCTTGGCGGCCTCCTTCTTGGCCAGCGAGATGGTCAGCACGCCTGCGTCGTAGGTTGCCTTCACCGCGCCCGTGTCTACCGTCTGCGGCAGCGTGAAGGTGCGGGTGAAGCTGCCGTAGCGCCGCTCGATACGATGGAAGTTCTCTTGCTTCTCCTCGTTCTCGAACTTGCGCTCGCCCTTTACAGTCAACGTCTGATTCTCCACGTTGACGTCCAGGGCATCCTGCTTAATACCCGGAACCTCCAGCTTCAGCACCAACTGCTGCTCGTCCTCATAGATGTCCACAGGGGGGATGAAACTACCCATGGTGAGCGACTCCTGCTCCCCCGCTGGGAGGGCAAATTCGTTGAAGATCGAGTTCAAGCGATTCTGTAGCACGGCGACATCGGCCAGCGGCGAACGGAACGGAACAAATCGAGTCAATGTAGTCATCTCAAAGTCTCCTCAAATATAGTTTGTCTGCATATGGACAGCATGTAGGCCGCCCACAGCATCCATGTAGAAATACTATCATATACAAAGCAGATAATGTGATTAAAATACACTCATATTTATGAAAAAATATTTCATTCAGTGGGTGAATGGTTCATCATAAAGAAAATAAACAGGATAGAGGCAATATTCGCCATTCTTGGCCAGCCATAGCAGCCAACATGCGAATTAATGGGAAGCTATAGCTATTCCGCAGCCTCATCCGCATCCATCTCGCCGGCTTCTGGCTTATCCAGCTCCAGATCGGAGGGCTTCATGGTGCCGCCTTTGCCCTCCACCAGCACCTGGATGCGGCCCTCGGCCTGCTCCAACTCCTTCTTGCAAGCGCCGGAGAGTTTCATTCCGTCCTCGAACAGGCGCACCGATTCGTCGAGCGACAGGTCGCCGCGCTCCAGCCGTTCCACCACCGTTTCCAACTGCGTCAAATGTTCTTCAAAGCTCGCCATGCCTGCCTCTTATGTCTGTCGCAGTAATCAAGCCTGTGCCTGCCATGCATCTCTCCGAACCCGCTTCCCAAAAAGTCCCGCAGCATCGTCTTGAACCCTATTGCACCATCCTAAGCTACCTTCGCAGCCGGCACCAAACCATCGTCGGACGGTCTTCATGGCCCGCTTCCTTTGCTATACTCGGAGGGTAGAGAGGTTTTACGGTAGGTGGCTCCTGAGCGCAAGACATTCGCGTGGTTTTCCTTCAGGAAATCGGCTCGCACGATCCAAGCCCGGCCACATGTACTGTGAACTATATCTAAGCCCAGGCGAAACCCTTGCACCATGAAGGTTGGAGTTGTCCACGTTGAAGAATCGAAGTCTGTTTGTCCGAGGGGCCGCTGATCAGCCGTTCCCCGGCCCGTCGCCGCAAGCTCCCTTGATCCAGTCCTCGGTTCTTGAGCAGAGGGCCTCTGGCGTCGCCTTTGGGTTCAGGTTACTCTGCGTCCTGCTGTTTACGCTGTCCACGCTTGCTCTCTGCTCATGCCACTCGGCAGCCTACTACTACTACAAGTTTCCCGAATACAACTATGCTGGCCGGCCAGTCCCGCCCAGTAAGCTGGCTCAGCGAGTTATGATCGGCGTCAGCGCGAACGGCAACATCGGCAACCTGCAGATCGTCGACGCCTCGCGCGATATTCGCAGCAACGTCGAAAACACCATCACATCTTTTTCCATCAGCGGTTATTCATCGGGGTATCCCGGCACCATCTTTAACTTCCCCGCGGAGACGCGGGGATACGTCTATTCCAACAGTGACGGAGGCCTTGTCAACATCAACTACTCCACCGAGACCTCGGCCGGTTCCGTGGGATCGTTTGAGTCAGGTGCAGGCGCCATCTCCCTCCCTTCTGGGTTCGGGCACTTCTATGGGGCCGAGGAGGCCGTTGGCGTGCTCGAGGTCATAGACAATCTGACCGGACAGTCTTTCGGGCTCAGCCTGCCTAATGTCTTCAAGGTCTTCGCCAATACCGGGGACTCGGTTGTGCTTGCGATGGTGCATAACTCAAATTCGCTATACCGTGTCTTCAAGTTGAACCAGAATCAGTTCCAAACCGCGCAGGCTGCCATTGCGGCTACCGGCTCCGCCGACTGCGAACCCGCCCTGCTTCCCGTCTACTGCGTGGTCCAGGTTCCAGGGACATACGACCAGCCAACCAGCGTCTACTACTCGCTGGATGGCACCACAGCCTACGTGCTCAACTGTGGGCCAGAATGCGGTGGAAAGACGGCCAGCGTCACCCTGCTCCAGCAGGGCCCTCTTAACACGCTCGTGATTCCCACGTCGCCCGTGCAGCCAAACCCCACGATCGCCAATGTGCCTGTGCCGGGAGGTGTCACCGAGGCGCTATCAGACGGGACGACACTTTATATGGCAGGCCAGCAGCTTCAACCGGACGGCCTCTTTGAGGGTTTCCTGTCCACCATGAATCAGGCCACCAACGCCATTACAGGCATATACCCCATCTCCGATGGCAGCCACTCCAAGATCCTCTTTGCCGACAACAACACTTTGTGGATTGGTTCGCAGTTCTGTGCCACCGGGGAGCGCGCCAAGCTGGGTGAGAACTACAACTGTCTCACAGTGGCCCAGCTCAGTACATCGACGCCTGCTCAGGTTCTTTCTGTTCAGATCGTGCCCACCGTCACTCCTGGCTCACCTACCGCAGTGGTGCCCTATCCCAACCAGAATAACGACCAGTACTACTACGGCAGTCTCACCGGCCTGTGCTGGGTGCAGAACTTCAACAAGGTCTACACCGCGTACGGTGGCCAGGTGCACATCTTCAGCACCGTGCTGTCGTCAAGTGGCATTGCAAATGAGATCGACAATGAGTTTGTCACGGTCCAGGGCACGGCGCTCGATGTCGCCTACATGGACGCGCTCTCCGACGGCGCCAACTGAACGGAAGCAGCATAGGTATATCCGGCGTCAACTAGCCTTGTGCGGTTTTCTCTCAAGGAAAACCGCATCGCATACTCGTCGCCAGACGACAGTAACTCTGGTTCCGCTCTAGAGCGTCTTCGTCGCAATTCAGTTAGCTCATCTCAGCCTCGTCTAAGCCGCGCCAGGTCGCGCAGGTACTGCTTCAGCGGGCGCGCCGGACGACCCCAAAAGACCTCGCCCGGCCCATGCACCTTCTTGTGGCTTAGGACGCCCGCGCCTCCGCCCAGAATCACACCGGGGCCGATGTGTGCGTGTTCGCCCAGTCCCACCTGCCCGCCCAGAATCGCTCCGTCTTCGATGACGCACGAACCGGAGATCCCTGTCTGCGATGCAATGACGACGTTCTGCCCGATAACGCAGTTGTGCCCGATATGCACCAGGTTGTCGATCTTCGTTCCCGCGCCGATGCGCGTCTCCCCCAGCGCGCCTCGGTCGATGGTGGTATTGGCGCCGATCTCCACGTCGTTCTCGATCACCAGTTTTCCCTGCTGCGGAAAGGCAATGTATTCTCCACTGGCGGAGTTGCGTGCGTAACCGAAGCCGGTAGATCCCAGCACGGCCCCAGCCTGTACCAGGACGCGATCGCCAATCACCGTGCCCGCATAAATGGCGACGTTGGCCAGCACCTCGCACTCCTCGCCCAGAACGACACCGTCGCCCAGCACAGCATGTGGGCCAATGCTGCTTCCCTTCCCCACTCGAACGTCTGCACCCAGTACAGCCGTAGGATGTATGCGTGGCGCGGTGTTGCCGGATGCCTGTTCCCGCGACTTCAAAAGCCGTGCCGTAAGCGCAAAGTCATAGCGTGGATCGCCCACCGCAAGCACGCGTGGATCCTGCGGGTCCTTGCCGGCAAGCAGCCCGCTGCGTGTCAGAATTGCCCCGGCAGCGGATTGAAGCGCGGCGCTCAAGGTAGAGGCGTCCGTGGCAAAAACCAGCGCGCTGGGCGTGGCCGCCTCAATGCTGGACACGGACAGAATCTCGTCTGCTGCAAGCGATGCCTGCGGCGTAGGCGCTCCAACCAGCTCCGCGATTTCAGCAATGGTTGCCAACTGCTCTCCTTGACACTCTAGGATGTCACATCTGCCGCAGGTGCGGCAGAGATTTGCTCCGCCGCGAAGGCTCCGTAGTGAAGCAGAGTAGGCGCATTGGTGCGGGCAAGGAGTTTGGGGATCTCGCTGAGCAGGGCCTCGCGCTCAATATCGCGCTGAGCGCGCAACCTTGTGCGAACGCAATCCAGCGCGCTGTCGTTGTAACCGGGATGGCAGCATAGTTCGTAGCACCCGTCGGACGGAAGCGCGCGCAGAATCTCACCCAGCGTCGAGCAATTCAACTCTCCCGTTGCGGAGATCGCGACCGTGCCATTTGTTGTCATCACCCGCCCGTCACCAATCTCCACATGAGCTTCGAAGCTCGGCCGCAGGCATCCGATGAGCCGGACGGCGACGCGACGCGCGCGGCTTCCCTGTTCCAGCGCGAGCGACCAACGCGGCTCGAAGGGATTGCGGATCGAGCGAATTCCGCAGCGCTCAGCTACTTGTAGAAGCGTACTCGCAATCGAGGGAAACAGATGCGTGTGCTTGTGCGTATCCAGGTGGGTGATGTTGATTCCCGCGCGCTGCAACTTCTCAATCTGCGCCCGAGTTTCACGCGCAACCTCGTCCTGGTTGATCCGTCCCAACAAGTGCGCCTCCACAAAGCCAGTCAGCGACGCGCGGAAGTTTTTGCCGTCGGGGCCGAGCAGACTACGAATCGTGCCGGGGGGCGAGACGGGAGTCCCATCGGTAAGGACGACGTGGCAGCCGACGCCGAGCGTGGGGTGGGCACGCGCGATCTCCACGGCATCGTCGAAGGCCGCACCGGAGGCCATCAGCGTGGTGGAGGGCAGCACGCCGGCCGAGTGTAGTTCCCCGATGGCGCGGTTGATGCCGTGGGTGAGGCCGAAGTCGTCGGCGTTGAGGATGAGGCGCGCGGGCATGAATTACGGGTGTATCTTCGCTATGGACGTGGAGGCGGCCAGATACTTGTTCAGATCATAGCCTGCGCGTTGAGCGGCCTTGCGGGCAGCGGTGACGGAGGCTTCGATGGCCGCAATCTCTGCCGCTATATCACAGGTTTGAACGGATTTCTCTTGGGCGGCTTCGGCCTGAGCAATCTGTAGCAACACAGGAAGCTGCAACCAGGTCAGCAGCTCTTCAAACTGTTGCTTGTTGAAGTAGGTAATGCCGGCAGCGAGGTTGGCGCCGGCCAGCCAGCGAACGTCGGGGTCGGCCCACAGGGCTTCGCCGTGGATGGCTTCAGGCAAAACCGCTTGCGGCGTCAGCAGTAGCCGAACCTGCGCGGCCGCCTGCCAACTGGCCTCGCCCTCCATTCCCATCGAACTGAATAGTTCGGCTAGCGCATGGCGCAGGAGCAGCCGGTCGAATAGCTCGACGCGATCGCCGTTCGCCACGCAGTGCTCTGGGATGCTGCGCAGCACAAACCATGCGAGAATCGGCGCCCAGGTCCTTTCCTGACGCGTGGCTGGAGCGTTGCCCGGCAGAATGGGACGCGACTGGGCGGGCCAATTGGTGGTAAAGCTCTGTGCCAGTGCTTGCAAATTTGCTCCGGCTGCCAGCATCGTGCGTAAGGCCGCGGCGTATGTTGGTTTGGCAGCGGCCTCGGGCCGCGGCATAGCGGTGGGCTGCGTGGTGGATGCGCTCACGGCATCGCTGCTTGTCGTCGGCGTTGCATTAGTCTGAGTGCTGGGCCTCGCTGTGCGGTTCTCTTCGGGAATCTGTTCCAGAAGCCGTTCCAAAAATAACTGGCCCTTGTCGGCCAGAGCGCGCAGGCGTGGATCGAGTTCAGTCTTTGCGTTCAGCAATGCATCGGCCACGCTTCCCTGCTTGGCGGTCTGCTTCGCAATCTCGGCGGCAAACTCGGCGAATGTGCGAACATTGGCCGGGCTGATAGCGGCGCGCAGGGCTTCGTGCAGCGGGCGCAGGCGAAGCTTCACCATCTCGTCGTGGATGCTGCGCACGCCTCTTCCTTCTAGGGAGTCGCATAGCCTGTCCCAGGGCCACTCTGCGGTCGGTTGCAGCGCGCGCCAGTCCAGCAGAACAATGCACTGGAAACCATGCAGGTCGAAGCTGAGACCGCGCCAGTGCAACTCGGTGGCACGGCGCAAGTACTCCAGTCCGTTGGTGTCGCGGCAGGCGATGACCAACGAGCCGCCGGTGGGCAGCCCCAGTCCATCGGAGAGGCTCCGCTGGCGCAGCGTACCGCTGCCCTTGTCCATGAACGCCGTAGAGATGTGAATCGTCCCACGCGTACTGTCGTACTTGTTGTTGTAGAGCACCAGCGAGCGCTCGTCGCCAAATCGGTTGGAGTATGCGAACACGTTCTCGTCGACGTGGCCGTAGCCGTTCCAGAAATCGTAGAGTGTAAAGTCGCTGCTCCCGGCAAAGATATAGCGCTTGGCCAGCAGAGGCGCAATCTCGCGCTGGTGGCGCGCTACCAGGCCGTCGTTAGGCCACTCATCCATGGTCGCCCGCTTGAACTCCATGCCATAGCGTTCCGTGAACCCCTCGATCTGACCATGGGCGAACATGGGCAGGCCGGGCAGAGTGGCCAGAAGGGTACAGACGCCGAAATACTTGTCGCCGGTCCCAAACTGGTCGATAGCGGTGCGCTCGTCGGGATTCGACATGAAGTTGACGTAGCGCTTCATGATATCGGGATCGAACTCGATGGTCTTCTTCAGGTACGAGCGATACTTTGCGTTCTCCTCGTCACGCATCATGTTCATGAAAGCGCTGTTGTATACGCGGTGCATCCCCAGCGTGCGCACAAAGTAGCCTTCCAGCAGCCAGAAGGCCTCGGCCAGCAGCAGTGTGCCAGGCACCTCGGCGGCAACGCGATCCACCACCTCGCGCCAAAACTCATTGGGCATCAGCGCGTCGAACTCCTCCTGCGACATGGCGTTCTCCGCGCGCGAGGGGATCGATCCGCCCGCTCCGGGAAGCGGAAACCAGAGCCGTTGCACATGCCGTTTGGCCAGCACCATCGCCGCATCGAAGCGGATGATCGGGAACAGGCGCGCTACATGCAGGATGGTCTGAATGACATGCTCGCGCACCTCGGCCTTGGAGTAGTCGAGCTGCGCCGTATCGTTCCATGCAAACGAGGTGCCGTCGTTGCCATGGTAGACGTAGCGCGTCGATCCACCCCAGTGATGGCGCAGGCGGAATGCGACGGCGGCGTCCGTCTGGTCGTAATAGCGATCGTCGATCTTGATCTCGACCCGGCTGTCCGAAGAAAGATCCGGCCCATGGAAGCTGTAGGCCGGGAACGGGCTCTCCCAACGATGCAGGAACCAGTCGGGATGCTCGATCACCCAGGGCGAGTCGATGCCCATGTGGTTGGGCACCATGTCGCTGGCCAGGCGCAGGCCGAAAGCGGCGGCGCGGTGCTTCAGGTGGTTGTAGGCCTCCCAACCGCCTAGGTCCTCGGCAATATCGTAGCTCTTGAGTGAGTAGGCGGAGGCGACCGCGTCGTGGTGCCCGCGGAGTCGCTTGATGGTGCGCGATGCTACGCTTCGCTCCCACAGACCGATCAACCACAGGCCGGTCACGCCGCGTGAAGCCAGCAGTTGCAGCTCTTCGTCCGGGATCTGGTCCAGCCGGTGGATGTGGCGAAGGTACTTCTTGGAGAGCTGTTCCAGCCAGACATAGGTGCTCTTTGCCATCAGCACCACATTGGGCATCCAGGCCTGGTCCGCGCTGAATGCCTCGTACTCATCCAGCGGAGCCTGATAACCGGAAGGATAGCGGCGACGGAGAAGTTCGTCGTATCCAATGAACTCGTCACCCTCGAATCCCATCGAGCCCCACGAGGGAGCGCCATGACGGAACTGGTCGGGGCCAGGTGGATTAAACCGCATCCAGATGGCCAGGTCCTCTTCGCGCAGCACATCGATGGCAAGCAGAATGCGCTTGAGGTCGCCGCCCAGGTAAGGTGCCCAACGTTCGCGGATAAAGTCGAGCTGGCCAGTCAGCGAATCGGGCGAGGCCAGCATAGGCGCGCGCAGGGCGTCGTACAGGCTGCCAATCTCCGGTGCAATCGGAGGGCGCGTGCTGAAGAACTCCGGGAAGGACGCTGTAACGTCGGCGTAGACCGTATTTTGCTTCAGACCCTGGTCTGCAAAGAGCTGCTGAAAGGGCTTGAACGCGGGGTTGCTGTTGGCGATCCATAACATCAGCAACTCTTCCAGGGCTGCCTCCCGGTTGGGCCGGCCGTCGCTGGAACCGCGCAGCCACTGGTCGGCGGTCTGATCGCCGCGGAAGATCGCAGCGTTGGGGAATTGCTCGGTGAAGGCGTGCAGCAGGGTTTCCAGTCTTCCCGGCTTACTCTTGTCGGCGTCAATCTGAGCGGCAAACCAGCGCACCGCCTCCGCCAGCACCGCAGGGTCGATCTGCTTGCGATAGCGTTCAACCAGCGCGTGGCTCAGCTCGTCGATCAGTCCCATGGCAAACAGCCCGCCGGCATTGATCACGCCAGCCGGTTCGGCGTCCGCGCCACGCGCACGGTTCAGCGCCTCGGCCAGCTTGCGGCTGGCAGCGACATCGGCGAAGACAACATTTCCGGTGTAGCTGAACAGCATGTCATCGACCTTGGTCGCTTCGCGAACGTCGCGGGAGATGTGAAATTCCATTTGTCCGATGCCTCAGCTCGGTTCTACCAGTATCGCTTGAAACCCTGTCCAGCGTAACGCATACGCAATGCGACAGACTATCGCACTCTCGTATCCCACGCATTGCTGTGGTGTAGGGTCTGCCCGGGCGCTGAAATAAGCACTCAGCCTCCGCCGCATTCGAGGATCGAGGCACGGGCAGGGCTGTGTGGTACGACAGGGGGAGAGATCAACGGTTCAGACAGCTATGCTGTCTTACGCAGGGTATAGCTACTCAGAGTTTTAATATAGTTGCCGCGTTCAAAGGGTGAGACGTCCGGTACGGAACGGCGACTAAGGCTGCCGCGCATCTGGCGGATGGATCGGTAATCATGCTCCTCCATCCAGCGCAACAGGTTGGACTGGATGATGTCGAGCTGTGCAACGCCGTTGATCAACAGCACCGAGGCCATCATCGCGACCTGACCGCCGGCCATGATGGCCTTCAGAACGTCCTCCGCGCTGTGTACCCCGCCGGTGACGGCAATGTCCGCGCTCAGATCGCCATAGAGGATCGCGGCCCAGTGCAGCCGTAGCAACAGCTCTTCCGGGCGGCTAAGGGTGAGCCGGGGTGTCACGCTTAGGTTTTCAATATCAAAGTCCGGCTGGTAGAAGCGGTTGAAGAGAACGATCCCACTGGCACCTGCCTGATCCAGCTTGGCGGCCAGGTGAGGAATGCTGGTGAACTGCGGCGAGAGTTTGACTGCGATGGGAATCGTTATGCATTGTTTTACCGCGCGCACCAGATCGACGATTCCATCTTCGATGGCAGCGCTCGTGATGCGTGGGTCGGTAGGTAGCGAATAGGTGTTCAGTTCCAGTGCGTCTGCGCCGGCCTGTTCGATCTCCTTGGCGAATCTTACCCATCCGCCGGATGTCGCCCCGTTCAGGCTTGCCAGTATAGGAATGCCGGCAACGCTCTTGGTGCGGCGAATGTGGCTAAGATAGGCATCCTGTCCCTGGCGGTAGCTCTCATAGGCAGGAAAGTAGCTCATCGACTCCGCAAACGAATCTGTGCCACGCGAGAGATCGCTGTCCAGCGCGTTGCTCTCCAGCGTCAGTTGCTCCTCGAAGATCGAGGGCAGCACCACTGCTGCCGCCCCGGCTGCTTCCAGTCGTTGTATGTTCTCCGTCGATTCCGTCTGTGGCGAGGAAGACACCACCAGTGGGCTTTTCAGCTTCAGGCCCAGATATTCCGTTGTCAGATCGATCATTCGTCGCCTCCACCAGCACCGAGCGGGGCAACCACTCCTTCTTTTTCCGGTGGGGCGATATGCGGAGTCTCCGAGCGTCCCGCCATGGAAGCACGGCCGGAGTATACCCTCCACGTACGCTCCACGTCGTCCTGCGCCTCTTCTAGCAAATGCTTCGCCACCTCAGGCCGGCTGCGCGTCAGCATGGTGTAACGTGCCTCGTGGTAGGCGTACTCCTTCAGTGGGATGGAGGGCGCCTTGGAGTCGAGCTGGAAGGGGTTCTTGCCCTCGGCACGCAGCATGGGGTTGTAGCGCATCAGCGGCCAGTAGCCGGAGAGCACAGCGCTCTTCTGCTGGTCCATGCCATAGGTCAGGTCGTAGCCATGGGCGATGCAGTGGCTGTAGGCCAGGATCAGCGCCGGCCCGTCGTAGGCCTCCGCCTCCTGAAACGCCTTCACCGTCTGCATGTCGCTTGCACCCATAGCGATGCGCGCCACATAGACCGAACCGTAGGCGACTGCCTCCATGGCAATGTCCTTCTTGCTGTTGGGCTTGCCGCCCTCTGCAAACTTGGCCACGGCGCCCCGTGGGGTTGACTTCGACATCTGTCCGCCGGTATTCGAGTAGGTCTCAGTGTCCAGCACCAGCACTTTGACGTTCTTACCCGAACCAAGCACATGGTCCAGCCCGCCGAAGCCTATGTCATAGGCCCAGCCGTCGCCGCCCAGTATCCACACGCTCTTGCGCACCAGCGAGTCGGCTACCGTTAGCAGGGCGCGGGCCTCGAATGAATCCACCCCAGTCAGCTTCAAACGGAGCGCCAGAACACGTGCGCGCTGCGCCTCGATCTCGCTCTCCCTGGCCTGGCTTGCAGTCAGGATCGCCGTCACCAGCTCCTCGCCAACAGACGGCGCAAGCCGCTTCAGCAGGTCCTCGGCGTAATCCTTCTGTTGGTCCAGAGCGAGACGCATGCCAAAGCCAAACTCCGCGTTGTCTTCAAACAACGAATTCGACCAGGTGGGCCCACGACCGCTGGCGTTCTTGGTGTAGGGCGTGGTGGGCAGATTGCCGCCGTAGATCGATGAGCAGCCTGTGGCATTCGCGATATACAGCCGGTCGCCGAAGAGCTGGGTAAGCAGCTTGATGTACGGCGTCTCGCCGCAGCCGGAGCATGCGCCGGAGAACTCAAACAGCGGTTCCAGCAGTTGTATGTCCTTCACCTGGGTGTGCGACAGGCGGTCGCGGTTCACCGTTGGAATGGACTCGAAGAAGCTCCAGTTCAGCGCCTCGGGCGCGCGCAGCGGGGCCTGCAACTCCATGTTGATGGCCTTGTGCTTGGCCTCGCTCTTACTCTTGGCCGGGCAGATTTCCACGCACAGGCTGCATCCAGTGCAATCTTCGGGAGCCACCTGCAGGGTGTAGAGCTCCTGATCCATCCCCTTCCACTTTGGTTTGGCGCTCTTGAACGTCACGGGCGCATCGGCCAGAAGCGACGAATCGTATACCTTGGCGCGAATCACCGCGTGCGGGCACACCAGAACGCACTTGCCGCACTGGATGCATAGGTCCTTGTCCCACACCGGGATCATCTGCGCGATGTTGCGCTTCTCCCACTTCGCGGTTCCGGTGGGGAAAGTTCCGCCGGCGGGCAGTGCGCTTACCGGCAGCAGGTCTCCCTTGCCCGCGGCCATCATGCCCAGAACGTCATATACGAAGGCGGGGGCCTCCTTGGGCAGCATGGGCAGCAGGTCGACAGTTGCCGTGGCCTTCTCCGGCAGCTTCACCTTGTGCAGGTTGGCCAGCGCCGCGTCCACTGCGGCAAAGTTCTTCTGCACCACCGCATCGCCACGCTTGCCGTAGGTCTTCTTGATCGACTTCTTGATCTGCTCGATCGCCTCGTCGGCCGGAAGCACGCCGCTGATGGCAAAGAAGCAGGTCTGCATGATCGTGTTCAGCCGGTTCCCCATCCCCGTCTCGCGCGCCACGGTGTATCCGTCGATGACATAAAACTGAAGTTTTTTCTTCAGAATCGTCTCCTGCGTGGTCAGCGGTAAGTAGTTCCATACTTCCTCCGCCCCATATGGGCTGTTCAGCAGAAAGACCGCTCCGGGAGCAGCGGCAGCCAGGATGTCCCTGCGCTCCAGGAACGAAAACTGGTGGCAGGCCACGAAGTTTGCCCTGCTGATCAGATAGGTCGAGCGGATCGGGTTGGGCCCGAATCGCAGGTGCGACGTGGTTACAGAGCCGGACTTGCGCGAATCGTACACAAAGTAGCCCTGCGCGTAGTTCGGCGTCTCCGAGCCGATGATCTTGATCGAGTTCTTGTTGGCGCCCACCGTTCCATCCGCGCCCAATCCATAAAACAGCGCGCGCACGGTCTTCGGGTCCTCGGTGGAGAACTCAGGATCGTACTCTAGGCTGCTATGGGTTACGTCGTCGTTAATGCCGATGGTGAAGCGGTTCTTCAAATGCTCCTTCTTCAGCTCGTCGAAGACTCCCTTGGCCATCGCCGGGGTAAACTCCTTCGACGACAGGCCATAGCGTCCGCCAATGATGCGCGGCTGCGTGGCGATGGGCGAGGTCCCGCTGGAGAATGCCTCACTGAACGCGGTGACCACGTCCTGGTAGAGCGGTTCGCCCAGCCCGGTAGGCTCCTTGCAGCGGTCCAGCACGGCAATCGACTTGACGGTCTTGGGCAGCGTGGCCAGGAAGGCCTCCGTAGCGAACGGCCTGTAGAGGCGGACCTTCAGCAGTCCGATCTTCTCGCCCTGCGCGTTCAGGTGCTCAATCGTCTCCTCCACGGCGCCCGCGGCCGAACCCATCAGCACAACCACGCGGTCCGCGTCCGGCGCACCCACATAATCGAACAGGTGATAGGGCCGTCCGGTCTGTGCGGCAAAGCGGTCCATCGCATCCTGCACGATGGTCGGGCAGGCCAGGTAGAACGGGGTACAGCTCTCGCGGGCCTGGAAAAAGACATCGGGGTTCTGTGCGGAGCCGCGCAGGATCGGATTGTCGGAGCTAAGCGCGCGCTGGCGATGGGCAAGAACGTGCTTCTCATCCAGCAGCGTCCGAATCGTATCGTCGGAGATAGTGAGCGCCTTATTAACCTCGTGCGAGGTGCGGAAGCCGTCAAAGAAGTGGAGGAACGGTACCCGAGATTCCAGCGTGGCAATATGCGCCACCAGAGCCAGATCGGCCGCCTCCTGTACCGAGCCGGACGAAAGCATGGCGTATCCCGTGGAACGGCAGGCCATAATGTCGGAGTGGTCGCCGAAGATGGAGAGCGCATGGGTCGCCACCGCGCGCGCGGTGACATGGATGACATTGCTGGTCAGCTCGCCGGCGATCTTGAACATATTGGGGATCATCAGCAGAAGGCCCTGTGAAGCGGTAAACGTGGTGCTGAATGCTCCCGCCTGCAGCGCGCCGTGCATGGCTCCGGCAGCCCCGCCCTCGCTCTGCATCTCGGCCACTATGGGCACCGTGCCCCATATATTTTTGCGGCCTGCCTGCTGCCACTCATCGGCCCACTCCGCCATGGTCGACGACGGGGTGATCGGGTAGATCGTGATCACCTGCGATAGCCGGTACGCCACTCGTGCACAAGCTTCGTTTCCATCGAGGATCGCCGTCTCTTGTTCGGACATTCTGTTGCCTCCAATACCAATCCCCATTCTGCGCCCCGCGTATACAGGAATTAAGTGAGCCCCGTCACAAGACTTACGGGACGAGGGTCTGCTAAAGTGGAGTCTGAGGACGCAGCTATATGACGAACAGCCTTTATTTGCCTGTCATTGTGCTGATGCTTGCTGCTGTTACGTTCGCCCTGTCCACCCTTCTGCTGGCTTGGTTGTGGGCCAGGTTCTTCTCCCCGAACAAGCCGGGGCCAAGCAAAAACGCCATCTACGAATGTGGGCTGGAATCCGAAGGGGACGCCTGGATCCAATTCAAACCAGGCTATTACCTCTATGGAATCATCTTCCTCGTCTTCGACGTGGAAGCCATCTTTCTGCTACCGTTCGCGGTAGCATTCACAGGCTTTTCGGCATCGGAATCCATCGCCATGTTGGTCTTCCTGCTCTTGTTGGTGGAAGGTCTCGTCTGGGCTTATCAAAAGAAGGTCCTGGTCTGGACGTAGCAGCATCCACCCAGGAAAATCAAATTGCTTTTCGCCAACGCAACCAACCGATTCCAGAGGGTTCCAAGGATTTCAGGGGTGGATGAATCACTAAAAAACGAGCTGAGCAAGCAGGGGATCTTCACCACGTCCTTGCAGGAGCTCTACAACTGGGGTCGCACCAGTTCCCTGTGGCCGTTGAACTTCGGCCTGGCCTGTTGCGCCATAGAGATGATTGCCACCACCATGGCCCGCTACGACCTGGCCCGCTTCGGTGCCGAGGTCTTCCGTCCGTCTCCTCGCCAGGCAGACCTCATGATTGTGGCCGGTACCGTAACCAAAAAAATGGCCCCGCAGGTGGTCCGGCTCTATAACCAGATGCCGGAACCGAAATATGTCATCTCTATGGGCGCTTGTGCCATCTCCGGCGGCCCGTTCAAGCAGGGCTACAACGTCCTCAAAGGCATTGACCGCTATATCCCCGTGGATATCTACATTCCGGGTTGCCCACCGCGCCCCGAGGCCCTCATCGATGCCTTCATGGAGTTGCAGAAGAAGATCGACGCGCAACAGCTAACCGGTGAAAACAGACCTCGCCATCTAAACGCCGCTGAGCCGAGCGAGTTCGTCGTGCCGCGGTTTGGTGAGCACGATCTGGAACCCACGCACAACCAGACCATCTGGAAGCCTCCCTTGGTCCAGATCTCGCAGGCAGGTACGGATGAATCTGGAAACCATTAAATCCGAGATCGAGGCAAATGTTCCCGGCTGCCGCGTGGAGTTGGTTGCCAATCCCAGCCCGTCGGCCCAGCACTCTCTCCTGCTCGATGCCGATCATGCTGCCGCCGTGGCCATCTTTCTGCGCGATGCACCCAACCTGCGCTTCGACTTCTGCTCCAATGTCACCGGCATCGACTGGCCGGGCAAGGAAGTATCGCAGAAAGTGAAGCTCCGCAAGCTGGTCGACGGAGTGGAGCAGGAGGTCGAGGAGACCCGCACCACCACCATCCCGGGCTCTCTTGAAGTTGTTTATCACCTCTACTCGGTCGAGAAGAAGCATGGTCCTCTCACCCTGCGCATGCGCACCCAGGACCGCGATACCGGTGTCCATCTGCCTTCGCTTACCCCCATCTGGCGCAGTGCGGAGCTGCAGGAGCGCGAGATCTTCGACCTCTACGGAGTCGTCTTCGACGGACACCCCGACCTAAGACGCCTGCTGATGTGGGACGAATTCCAGGACTATCCCATGCGCAGGGACTATGTCGATCCCGATGACTACGAATATGAGCCTACCGCGCACGATGATGTGTTGCAGCGTGCGCAGCAGCACCTGAGCCACACAGACCTGCCTCAAGCGAGCGAAGCGGAGGGGAGATGAGCACAGCTATTCATCCTGCGGCCCACTTCGACCTGCAGCCGGCGGCCGAACCAGGCAGCAATCAGTTGCTGGAGATCGCCATGGGACCGCAGCACCCATCCACCCATGGCGTCTTTCGCATGAATGTCTTGCTCGACGGAGAACGCGTTGTCCGCCTCAAGCCGGTCTTCGGCTACCTCCATCGTAACCACGAAAAGATCGCCGAGAACGAGACCTACCTCGGCTCTATGCCCTATACCGACCGGCTCGATTACATGTGCCCCCTCACCAATAACTGGGCCTACGCGCTGGCGGTCGAGAAGCTCGCGGGCATCCAGGTGCCGGAGCGCGCCGAGTATCTACGCATCATTACCGGCGAGCTCACCAGGCTGCAGAACCACACCTGCCTCATCGGTTTTCTTATGCAGGACATGGGGGCCAGCGGCACGCCCCTCATGTACGCTTTCCGCCAGCGCGAGATCATCCTCGACCTCTTCGAGGCCCTCACCGGCGCGCGCATGATGTGCAACTACATGCGCTTCGGTGGCTGCCGTGTGGACCTGCCCGCAGGATGGCTCGATCAGGCCAAAAAAGTCGTCGC
>DATKGA010000033.1:0-28200 GCA_035510935.1 Acidobacteriaceae bacterium | reverse complement strand
GGGGGGGGGGGGGGGTACCCCCCATAGGAGAATCAATGAATGTCAGGCTCTGCTCCACGAACAAGGCTGATGGGACACTCTGCCGCGCGGTCGCTTCCGCCGGTCACCGCCTCTGTCACTATCACAAGGAACTCGATCAGCGTTCCCGCCGCCGTTGTCGGGCTCTGCGCCCTCCGGCCATCCGCCTCGGCCCTCTTGCAGATCGCCCTGCTATCCAGCGAGCATTCAACCGTATCTACCGGGCCCATCTCAATGGTTCTCTGCCGCCTGATCGCGCCACCACGCTCATCAACCGCATCTGCCTCGCCTACAACAGCCTTCCCGGTGAGCACCGGCACACCGCAACTTGGCCTGATCCTTTTTAAATGATCTAGCACTGTGATAGCAGTCACGGCAACCGTCGACTTGCGGGCGTGTACTTGCAGCATGAAGTTTTTGGGCAATCTCGGCGCGCTGGCCATGGCCTGCTCCCTGGTTTTCTGGGTCTCTCCGGCGCACGCCCAGCCCAAGCCTAAGGACGCGGAGTGTCTCGCCTGCCACGCTGACCACACGCTGACCACTACCGATGCCCATGGCAAGACGGTCAGCCTCACCGTCGACGCCGGCAAGATGCAGCAGTCCATCCACGGCAGTATGTTCTCCTGCGTGGACTGCCATAAGGATGTGAAGTCGTCACCCCACGCCAACACTCCGGCCAAGGTGCAGTGTGCCGAGTGCCATGCCGATGCGCAGGCCGCTTATCGCCACAGCTACCATGCCGCGGCAAAAAAGCCGGACGGCTCCCCCGCCGCAACCTGTGTCGATTGCCATGGCGACGCGCATACAATTCTGCCGGCCAGCGATCCCAAATCGCCGGTCAACCACTCCAACATACCCACTACCTGCGGTACCTGCCACGGCCAGAAGTTCCTGATGCAGTCCACCGGAGGAAGCTCGCAGGTCTTCGTCGCCTATCAGGACAGTGTGCACGGCCACGCCATCAAGAACGGTTCGCAGACAGCGGCCGTCTGCACCGACTGCCATGGCTCGCACCAGATCCTTGCCGCCAACGATGCGAAGTCGCCGATTAATAAATTCAATATCCCCGCCACCTGCGGCAAGTGCCACGGCGAGGTGCAGAGCGTCTTCCAACAGAGTATTCACGGGCAGGCAATCGCGCTCGGCAACGGACTGGCGCCGGTCTGCACCGATTGCCACGGCATCCACACCATCAAGGCGCCCTCCGATCCCAACTCTTCGGTCTCCGACCTCAACCTCTCCGCCACCACCTGCGCACACTGCCACCAGGGCGTACGCCTCACCCAGGAGTTCGATGTGGCCGGCAACCGCGTCTCCACCTATATGGACAGCTACCACGGGCTGGCCTTGCAGGGCGGTTCCGTAGTGGTGGCCAACTGCGCCAGTTGCCACGGCGTGCACAACATTCTGCCATCCAGCGATCCGCGCTCCACCATCAATCCAGCAAATCTGGACGCAACCTGCGGGCAGTGCCACAAGGGAGTCACGCAGAACTTCACCCGCTACAAGGTGCATGTGGACGTGGAGGGCGGGCGCACGTTGGATAAGGGCACGCTCGCAGTGCGTTGGATCAGGTGGTTCTATCTTCCCCTGATCGTTCTGGTCATCGGCGGAATGTTACTGCACAACGCAATTCTGTGGCGCGCCAAAGCCATCGCCCGGCGCAGGGCTATGGGGCCCAGCGTGCAGCGCATGACGCGCAACCAGCGCTGGCAGCATCTGGTCCTGCTCACCAGTTTCTTCGTCCTCGTCGTCACCGGCTTCGCGCTCAAGTACCCCGACTCCTGGTTTGCCGTGGCGCTTGGACTGGGCGAGCGCTGGCGCAGCATCATCCATCGCGTCGCTGGAGTGCTACTCATCGGCGATGGGTTATACCACGTCTTCTATGTCGCCTTCACCAGCGATGGCAGGAAGCTGGTCCGCGATCTGCTGCCCAAGCCGAAGGACGCGCTGGATGCCTGGGGGACGATGCTCTTCTACCTCGGCCTGCGCAGCCGGAAGCCGAAGTTCGGCCGCTTCAGCTACGCGGAGAAAGCCGAGTACTGGGCGCTGGTCTGGGGCACCGCGCTGATGGCTGTCACCGGCATCATGTTATGGGCCAAGATTACGGTGGGCAATCTGCTGGCTCGCTGGTGGGTGGACGCAGCCACCGCAGTCCACTTTTATGAGGCGATCCTGGCCACGCTGGCCATCCTCGTCTGGCATTTCTACCAGGTCTTCTTCGATCCCGATGTCTATCCCATGAACTGGGCATGGCGCGACGGCAGGATGTCCGTCCAGCACTACAAGGAAGAGCATGAGCTGGACACAGAGGCCCTTGCAGAGGTCGAGTCCGATGACGAACCACAGCCAAGCCTGTCGAATGAAATTGCGGCCAAGCCGGAAGACCGGCCGCCGCACGAGTAGCAAGTAAACCGGAAACACAGCATCAACATTTCAAGAATGAGGTAGATCATGAAACTCCGCATAGCACCCGTACTATTGGCATCCATCTCCATGCTGGCCTGGATGCAGGCCCCCGCGCAGGACGGCGCCACGCTGTTCAAGACCAAATGCGCCATGTGTCACGGCGATCAGGGACAGGGAAAGCCGCCCATGGCACCTAAACTGGCAGGCACAACCAAGGACGTCACCGCTGTGTTGACCAAGGGTGGCGAACCAAAGGCCCCGCACATCAATCCCATGAGTACGCTGACCCCCGTGCAGGTCTCTGCCCTCGCAGCGTTCGTCAAGACTCTAAAGTAGTTACAATTCATCACCTCCGCCACGGCCTGCGTCTCTTCAATGCAGGCTGTGATGGAGCAAATGTTCTACAAGTGATGTAGGGAAGCACGAAATTTGTCAGGCCTTCCTCACGGAAAACCTGATGGCAGTATTGTCGGCTGAAATCAGCTCCTTTGCACACACTCTGGACGATAACGGCCCTGACCCAATACCATGGTCTCAAGGAGATCCATGCCCTCAACTGAAAGCTATCAGCTGCTACTGGCGGCGGCAGCAGCCTGCGAAGACAAGAAGGCCGAAGACGTTCGCATCCTCGCTCTCGACCCATCCGAGAGCGGCCTCACCGACTACTTCCTCATCTGCAACGGGACCAACGAGCGCCAGAACATCGCCATCACCGACGAGATCGAGCTGCGCCTCAAGCGCGAGTTCGGCGCCTACCCCAACTCCGTAGAAGGACGCCGCCAGGCAGAGTGGATCCTCATGGATTACGTGGACTTCATCGTCCACGTCTTCTCCAGGGAGAAGCGCGTCTTCTACGGTCTGGAGCGTCTGCGAAAATCGGCCACCACAATCAGCGTTGCCGCTCTCAGTGCCGAACTGAAGTCGAAGATTGCCAGCTCGCGCGCCCACAAAGCTGCGTCACGCAGCATCAAGCCTGCAAGCAAGACCGCGACCAAGGCAGTCGCTGCAAAGAAGAGCTCGGCAAAGAAAGCTCCCGCGAAATCGGCGGCAAAAAAGAAGCCCGCCGTAAAGCCTGCCCGCAGCAAGAGAACGAAGTAAGACAGTCAGGATAGTGATCGGGTAGGAGGCAGGGTCACCCCTGCCGTCCTCCCACACCACCGGACGTGCCGTTCGGCATCCGGCGGTTCATGAAGCAGACGGGAAGCGCTGCTGCATATCCAGCAACGAAACCAGCCCCATGCGGTCGAACCAGGACTTCGGATAGGCGAGGTTCATGTGCGAGGCGCCGCCGTTCCACCATGGGCCGTGCCCGTTGGTGGCCGATTGCCACGATCGCGCTTCCCCCAACCCCGCTCTCATCAGGTTCTTTGCCCGAGTGTAACCGCGCTTCCATTGCCGCCACATCAGGACCCGCAGCTTGCGCCTGATCCATCCGTCGAGTTCTTCCAGCACCCCTTTGACTTCAGTAAGCCGGAAGTACGCGACCCATCCCCGCAAAACGGGGTTGAGTCGTTCGATGGCTCGTTTCAGGCTTTCGCCACGCGCCTCCCGCAGCGTCTTGCGAATTTTCTCCGCCAGCCGCTCGCGGCTCGGTTGCGCGATCTTCAGCTTCGGCTTCTTGTGCCACGTCATGCTGTAGCCAAGGAACTTCCGCTCCCACGGTCGGGCCACCGCGCTCTTGGACGCATTGACCTTCAACTTCAGCCTCCGCTCCAGAAACGCCGTGACCGCCTGCATCACCCGCTCTCCTGCCCGCTTGCTGCCGACATAAATGTTGCAGTCGTCCGCATAACGGCAGAAGCTAAGTCCGCGTCGCTCCAGTTCACGGTCCAGATCGTCCAGCAGGATATTCGACAGCAGGGGAGACAGCGGGCCGCCTTGCGGTGTGCCTTCCGTGCGCATACTCGTTATCCCACCTTCCATCAGGCCCGCCTCCAGATAGCGCCGGATCAGCTTCAGCACCCGTTCGTCCTTCACCTTGCGTACCACCCGTGCCATCAGCACGTCATGATTCACCCGGTCGAAGAACTTTTCCAAATCAAGATCGACGACCCATCGCTTGCCTTCCGCAACGTAACTCTGGGCGGCCTTCACCGCTTGGTGCGCGTTGCGTCCGGGACGAAAGCCGTAACTCGACTCGGAAAACTCCGGATCGAACAGCGGTTGCAGTACCTGATTGAGCGACTGTTGAATCAGACGGTCCAACACCGTCGGGATGCCCAGAGTGCGTACCCCGCCTTGCGGCTTCGGTATCTCCACCTTGCGCACCGCCGCCGGCATGTAATCGCCCGCCAACATCGCCTGTCTTACGCTCGGCCAGTGCGCTTGGAGCCAGGGCTTGAACTCAGTCACCGTTAGTCCATCGACTCCCGGCGCACCTTCGTTCTTCACCACCCGCTCGTAGGCGCACAGCAGGTTGCTGCGTTCCACTACGGCTTCCATCAGCCGCAGCGCCTCCGGTTTCGTTCGCCCAGCAGCCGCCGTGCCAGACTCAGCACCAGAACCGGCCCCGGACAGGTTCCGCCTGCCCTCCTCCGTCCTGGCCATACTCGCGTATGCTTCTGCTTCAAAGTCTCGCATCGAGATCTGCTGTCCTACTCCCGTACTTCACGTTTGGCCCTTCGCCCCGCTTCACGCGGAACTACTATGGCCGCTGCTGACTTCTGGCGATTCATCCCAGCGCCTTTCAGCACCAGTAGCCCAAAGGCAAACCGCCAGACCTCCCCGGGTATTGCGCACGCACCTTCACGCTTATGCCTGTCGGATCTACGTCACGGCGTTCCGTGCAAGTACTGGGCTTTGCATCTAATGGCCTGCTCACCCCGCCGTGCCGCCTCTATCCGCTTCCTGTTCGTCAGGCCAGCGCTTTGCTTACAGCTTCCTCCAGATTCCGCCTCGCGACGGACACCCTTGCCGTTCAGCTAACTCTTCCCCTTGCCGGGTGAGTAGGGGACTTTCACCCCTAAGTACGTGCGCCCTGCCGGGCGCACCATGAAAAAGGGGCACCCGGACCTCCGGGCACCCCAGATGCTGCTCGCTGTTGCTGCAATCTACTGCGGCGGGGCTGGCGCGTTCGCGCCCGATCCACCGCGTCCACCAGCCCCACGGGGCTGATGCAGTTTGGTCCACTGGTCCGGCGTAAGCACGCCGCGGATACCCAGCAGCATCTTGGCGTTGGCCTTTTCCAGCTCGGCGCGCGCCTCGGCCACCTTGTCTATCTGCGCCATCGCCTTGGTCGTGTCCGGCGGATTGGCGCTCAACAGCGGCTCCAGCATCGCATTCTGCTTTTCTACGTTTGCCTTCAGGTCGATCAGTTGCAGCCGGCTCTGCTCAAAGATGCTGTCCATCTTCTTGGTCTGATCGCCCGATAGCGAAAGCCGCTGCACCACCATGGGACTCCGCCACCAAATGCCGGCCGGTGCAATGTGGAAGCCAGCCTCCATGCTGCCTTTCGATCCGTGGAAACCGTTGCGTCCGGTCACATGATAGGCCATCATGCCTCCGCCGCGCGCGTTGCCAACCATTCCGTTGCCCCGGCCCTGCATCATCCCCGGGCGCATTGCTGGATGCATGGATTTACCCTGCATCATGCCAGGTCCCATCCCCCGCTCCATCCCTGGACGCATACCCTGCCGCATATCGCGCCCCATCCCAGGCTGCACGCCGGGGCCCGTTGGCGGTTGCCGTTCGATGGGTGCGGCCGTCGGTGCTGGTGCGTTTGTCGCCGGGGCTGCGGGTGCCTGCTGCGCTTGCGCCGATGGAACCAGAGCGATCAAGCCGCACAGCGTCAATGCGGCCAGGGCAATCAGCGGATTATGTGTCAATCGTAGGGTCATGGTTGGTCTTTCCTTTGGTTCAAAGTAGCATCGGAGCTTTCGCTGCTGACCGCGGTGGCATCATCGGTTGGATCGTCCAGCGCCTGCATGGAAGCTGGAACCGGCCTGGAGACCTCGCGGTTAATCTCTTCCAGCAGCGCCTCGTCGGATTGCGCGGAACTGGCCGCATTGCTGGCCGGTGCGCTCGCCACTGCCGCCTGGCTCCGTACTGCGTGCCGGCGCAGCACCTGCAAGGGCAAAAGAGCGGTCAGAAACATGGCAGCCGCAACCAGCCAGTAGGCCGGCACATACGAATGCGAGAGCGCACGCCGCCGCGGAAGCTCAAATCGCGGTATGCCTCGCAGTTCTTCTTCGGCGTAGGCTTTGCTTGCATCGCGGAACAGCGTGATCACCTCGCGCAGGCTGGCCAGCTCCGTCGCGCACGCCTCGCATGCCTGCAAATGGGCCTCGGCCATCGTAGGCCCTGGCCCCGCAGCTTCCGTGGAGCGCGACAACAGTTCGCCGAACTGCTCGCCCGTCAGGTGCGGTGCTCCGTGCGTTGTCAGTAGTTGTGGTCCGAGTTGAGGAGTCATGTTGTCTCCTTAGAGGTTGCGATGTGAGCGGTTGTGTTGCTTGAGGGTGAGTTGTGCCGTGTGCTGCTCTGCTCGGGCACGTCGTGTTGCGCGCGGATGATCGCCAATGCACGGTACAGGTGGCTCTTGACTGTCCCCAAAGGCAGCCCCGTGACGTCGGCAATCTCAGGAATCTCCATCTCTTCCAAAAAACGCAAAAGGAAGATTGTGCGCTGCCGGCTGCTGAGGCTGGCCACGGTCTGCCACACATTCGCCACCTGCTGTTGCGCGATGAGGTGTTCCTCAGCGGAGCTGTCGCGTGTGGAAACCAGCGCCGCAACCTCCGCCACATCCACCGCGCTGGCCGAAACCTTCTTCCAGAAGCGGAATCGTCCCGTTCGCGTGTGGTCGCGCGCCAGGTTCAGCGCAATGCGGATAAGCCAGGTCGACAACGAACAGTCCTCGCGGAAGCTGCCGCGTGCGCTCCAGGCACGCAAAAATGTCTCCTGCGTCAGTGTCTCGGCCGAATCACGGTCGCGCAGCGTGGCCAGCAGAAAGCGGAAGACGCGCGGCTGATAAAGGGCAACCACGCTCTCCAGGTCGTCAAGCGGGGTCTCTCGCTCCTCGCTGCCGAGGGAGAGACTCGTCGTTGGAAACATCTGGACCTCTTCTTGCGCCATGTGCGTTCCTGCGGCCCGCACGCTCCGGACACATCCTGCCCGGCTCGACCGGCGTGCCCTCGGCCATTTCCTGCGGCTACTAAGACAGACGTGCTGCGTGCCCTGCAAGTCTACGGACGCTCCCTAATAATTTACCCCTGAGGTATGCTTCTTCTAGCCATGAAATTTGTTAAGGCAATCTACCCAGGCACCTTCGATCCCCTCACCAACGGCCATCTGGACCTGATCGAGCGTGGCTCCAGGATCGTAGACCAGCTGGTGGTCGCCATTCTGCGCAATGCCGACAAAGGCATCCCCCTCTTCACCATCGATGAGCGCATCGAGATGATATCCGATGCCATCGCCCAATCCGGATTCTCCAATGTCTCCGTCACCACCTTCGACGGCCTGCTCGTCGACTTCGCCCGCGCCCAGGGCGCCAAGGCCGTGCTGCGCGGCATCCGCGCCATCACCGACTATGAGTACGAGTTCCCCATGGCCATGATGAACCGAAAGCTCGACCCCAGCCTGGAAACCCTCTTCATGATGCCCAGCGAGCAGTACACCTACGTCAGCTCCCGCCTCATCAAAGGCGTCTTCAAGCTCGGCGGAGATGTCAGCGCCCTCGTCCCTCCACTGGTCATGCAGCGTCTCAAGGCGAAGGGAAATAAATAGATAGGCCGCTGGCTGGACGTATCTTCCAAGCAATCCCATGACAAAGCGGCCCCACAAGTCCTGCCATCGATTGCAGGACCTACAGGGCCGCTTCTGTTGATGCTTCACTCGGCCATCTCACCGAGATTAGTTGTTAGAAGAACAGCTTCGCTGACACTTGCAATGTCCGCGCCGTATACAGGTTGCTGCTGCTGGTGCTCGAGGTCACGCCAAACGCCGAGAGCCCGGTGCCCGTATACGGCACAAAGCAACCCTGCGCATTCGAGCCAGCCGGTGCCGTGAAGGCCTGGCACCCGCTCTTCCCCTGCGCCGCATAGGTCGAGTACGTGCTGTTCACACCGGTCACAATCTGGTGGTTCACCAGGTTGAAGGCGTCGGCCGCGAACTGCATATAGATCTTGTCATAGATCGGCACATTCCTCGATACCCGCAGATCGAAGTCATTGAAGCCCGGGGCGTTGATACTGTTCCTTCCCACCTGCGGAGGACGACCACTGGTCGCCGATCCGGAGCTGGAACTCATCGCGCCGCCAAATATGCCGCTCAGGTCCGCATAACTGCTCGAGCTTGTATTGCCCGCGTAGATCGTTCCCGAGACCCCCAGAGAGATCGGCTCGCCGCTCGACGCAATCTCCGCGCCGGAGAACTGGAAGCCGTCAACGATATTCTTGACCCACTTGTTGCTCTCCATGATCTCCGGCTTATACACAAAACTCAACGTCATCCGGTTCTTGACGTTGATGTCCGAAGGCCCGTTGTCGAACCTGACGTTATTCGGGTCCGTCGTAGTGTCACCGCCGTAAAAAGTCCCGAAGGTGCCCGCCACCTGGCCATCGTCCGTCGCCTTCGCCCAGGTGTAGTTCATCAGCACCTCGAGTCCATTGGCAAACGGACGCCGCGCCGTAACCGCCATCGAGTTATACCACGTGTTGGCTACGCTCTCGCCCGTGTTGAAGCTGGCCAGCGAGGTGTTGCGCCTGTCGCTAGGCAGATACACCGGCACGGTGAGCGTCTGGGTCACAGCGTTGCTGGCGTTCTGAACGGTGTACGTGGCCAGGCCGTGCGGAGTCTGGCCCAGCAGATTGGCGTCCACAAACACCGGCAGCCGCATACCGCGTGTGCCCACATAACCCACCTGTACGCTCATCTTGCCCGGGAGTGCCCGTTCCACGCTCAGGTTCATCTCGTGCGCCAGGGGCGGAACAAAGTTCGGGTCCAGTCCATGGAAGCTGTAGGACGGAGTTACCTTAAGAGGAGTGACCGTAGGCGCCGCGCCTCCCGACGGATACAACGCGGTCGATAGCGACGGTCCCGAGGGCGTGAACGGCAGGTTCGGGAACTGTACATTGGTCGCGCTCGTCGGTGGCGTCGGGCATCGTGTGCCCGTTACAGCGCCAACCAGTGCTTCGCAACCGGAGTAGCTGTAGTTAAGTTGCACTACTCCGTTCTCTACCCGCATTGCATAGTAGGTGCTGCCCTGGTTCAGCGCGGAGAACAATCCATACCCGCCGCGTACCACAGTGCCCGGCATTGGCACCCAACTAAAGCCGATGCGAGGCTGGATCCGGTCCGTAACGTTCTTGATCGAACTGGTGTACTCCGACGAGATCGGGTCAAACAGGTGGTTCACAAGCCCTGGAGCGGGAGTCAGTTGCAGGTCGTAACGGATGCCGCCCGTTATCGTCAGGTTCGACAGCACTTTGTACTGGTCCTCGGCAAAGCCGTCTAGCATCTTCATCCAGAAATTGTCCTGGCCCTGCGTCCCGGGGGCCGTGTTTACCTGGTCCACCGTCTCAACCAGGGTGTTGTAGTGGTAGCCGGCATAGGGATCTGTATCGCCTGGCTGGCCCGCAAAGGCGTCCTGCACCCAGTCCTGGAAGTTGCCCAGAGTGGTGCCCTCGCCGTAGCTGTAGATACCGCCGCCCTGGAACAGGTTGATCATCACCTCATGCACCAGGTTGATGTCGCCGCCCGCCTTGAAGTTGTGATTGCCCTTAGTGGTCGAAAACACATCCGTCAACTGGATGCGGTGCTCGTCCGGCTCCGCAGCACGAGGAAGCGCGTTCGGCATGCCGTATGTCATCACGCCCATGCTCACACTTGGTCCGGAGGCATAGGAGCCCGCCGTCTCCAGGTCGCGTCCCCACTGTGCATGCACCTGATTCACCGATGCTTTGCCCAGTTGCGTGGTCAATCCACCTACCAGGAACCGCTCATGGTAGTAGGTTGGGCCGTTGGTCGAGGGCGAGCTGTTGCTGAACGTCACCCCGGAGCTATACCCATAGGCTGACTGGAAGTTGGAGAAGTTGAAGTCCACAAATGCGTCGTTCCGGTTGTTGATATGGTAATCCAGCCGCGGGAAAAACAAGTCTGACTTGGCAAAGCGCGTGGGCGCCGCGGTCGACTCGTTGATCAGGAAATTAATCGCATTGGTGCACTGTGTCGCGGTAATCGTCGTCGGGCACTGCGTCGGCGTGATCGTGTTCGTGCTGCTGGTCACTCCCGATGCCGTCTGTGAGATCGTGTTCGAGTCCGTATACAGCGCTTTGCCCACCCTGCGGAAACCGTCATAGGTAAAGAAGTAGAACAACTTGTCTGCGATGATCGGCCCGCCCACCGAACCGCCGAACTGTTGCTGCTGATGAACCGGCTGGGTCAGAAGGAACGCCGCGATCGCCGGGTTTGACTGGTTATAAAGCGCGTTGTACTTGGTCAGTGGATCAAGAGCGTTCAGCGTGGGATAGCGCAGATAGTAGAAAAGATCGCCGTGGATCGCGTTGGTTCCGCTCTTGGTGATGGCGTTCACCTGCCCGCCCGCAGCCTGCCCGAACTCCACCGAATAGTTCGAGGTCTCTGCCTGAAACTCCTTGATCGAGTCCGCCGAGTACACATACGGTGCGCCCGATGCGCGTCCGCGCGCCTCGCTGAACAGCATCTCGTTGTTGTTGGCCCCGTCCACATAGTTCTCGTTATACAGTCCGCTGATGCCGTGGAAGCTGATCAACCCCGATCCGCCATCCTGCGTCACATTCGGCGTCAACAGCACAAAGTCGCTCCAGTTGCGAGCGTTCACCGGCAGGTTCGCCACCAGGTTCGTGTCCAGGGTCTGCGAAACTTCTGTCTTCTCCGGGTCCAGGATCGGCGACTCGCTGCTCACCGTCACCTCGGTCGCAGTCGAACCCAACGCCAGCTTCGCATCCACCGTCAACGTCTGGCCTACCGTCAGCACAAGGTTCTTGCGGTCCACCTTGCCGTAGGCGCCCCCGCCAATCACTACTTCATAGTTCCCGGATTGCATAAATGTCGCAAGGTAGTCGCCAACCTCATTGGTCTTAACCGTACGCGACACACCCGTATCGGTGTCCGTGATGACCACCGCGGCGCTGCCCACAACCGCTCCCGTCGTGTCCGTTACAGTTCCTGAGATCGTGCCGCTGGCGCTGGTCTGGGCGCGCATGTTCAGCGCCGTTGCCAGTATCAATGCCATACAAAATGCCAGGGCGATAATTCGTCGTGCAGTCTGGGTAATCTTCATTGGATAGTCTTCTCCTTAAGAAAAGTTGTTATCGGTAGGCTCTGTGGGTTGAAGAGAAGTTGTTGAATAAAATAGGCTTGCTGGGAATAAATTAATTCCGGATTCAGGGTCAAGCTACTAAAGAGCATTCATTGACACCAATGAGTATGCGTGGCGTACACGTAAAATACTGGTGCTACTGAAGACCACAGGCTTGATAAAGTGGCAGCTTGAATCCAGGATAGGTATCCAGCTGCAAAGAAAAATGATCGACACGAACGCCGAAACATGGCTCGTACGGAAAAGCTAGTGTTGTTGAATTGATTAATGTAAGCATGAAGCATCCCACGCGCTATGTCAAGTTATGTGTGGTGAAAATTCACACTCGTGTCCGATCATCGGACTCGCCACCCATCGCCAATTTATTGCGCAGCACCCCGCGCCAAACTCGACTAGCTTAATAGAATGACCAGCAAGAAGCTTCCCGCCGCCGAGTTCGACCTTACAACCTGGCTGCGCAATCTTCCCAAGGTCGAGCTGCACCTCCACCTCGAGGGCACCATCGAGCCCGAAACTCTGGTTGCGCTCTCCCGCCGCAACGACGCCGCCCCAATCACCCTCGACGACGCCCGCGGCCTCTACACCTACGACGACTTCCTCGGCTTCCTCGCCGCCTTTAAGTCCGTCACCACACGCCTCCGCACCCCCGCCGACTACGAGCTCATCACCTATAACATGGTCCGCGCCCTCGCCGCCCAGGGCATCGTCCACGCAGAGGTCTACATCTCCTTCGGCATCCTCTATCACTGGAAGAACGCCGAAGTCGAACCCTTCGTCGAAGCCATCGAGCGCGGCCGCCTGAGCGGTGAAAAGGAATTCGGCACCACCCTCTACTGGCTCATCGACGCAGTCCGCAACTTCGGCCCCGAAGAGGCCGCCCGAGTCTTCCGCAAGGCCGCCGAGCTTCGCCCGCAATACCCTTCAATCGTCGGCATCGGCATTGGAGGAGATGAAGCGCGCGGCCCCGCTTCCCTCTTCAAAGACCTCTACGCCGAGGCCCGCGCCGCCGGCCTCCGCCTCACCGCCCACGCCGGCGAAACCGGTGGTCTCATCGAAGGCCCCGCCAGCATCTGGTCCGCCATCAATATCGGTGCAGAGCGCATAGGCCACGCCCTCGCCGCCCACCACGACCCCGAACTCATGCAGGTTCTCGCCCAGCGCCAGATCCCCGTCGAGATCAACGTCACCTCCAACCTCCGCACCGGCTGCTGCCCCTCGCTCGACGACCACCCCCTGCGCGCCTACTTCGACCTTGGCCTCATGGTCACCCTCAACTCCGACGACCCACCCATGTTCGGCGCCTCCCTGCTCGACGAGTTCACCCTCGCCCACTCCCACTTCGGCTTCTCCCTCGACCAGCTCCGCGAACTCGCCGCCAACGCCGTCGAAGCCAGCTTCCTCCCCCCCACACGCAAACTCAACCTCCTCTCCCGCATCGAGCAATACCGCTAGCCCAGATTTTAGAATTCGATCCTGCCCTGGAACGCGATCATCCGCGGCGAGCTGTCGCCCCCCAGCCCCACGCCCAGCAACCCCGTAGGCGGCGAAATCGTACTCGTCAGCGCACCAAAGCCTGTCTGCGTTGCCGGTTCGCCCGGCGTGCCAGCCTGGTTGCTGGGCAGCGCAAAGTTGGGATGGTTGAAGACGTTGAAGAATTGCGTGTCGAAGCGGAAGGTAACGTGTTCGGTGATCGGAATCTTCTTTGTCAAGTAAATCTCGGAATAGGTGAAATGCGGCCCACGATAGTTGTTGCGGCCTGAGTTGCCGAACTGGCAATTTGCGGACGAATCGCCTCCGGCACACGCGCCGGTGCTGGGATCGACCACCGAGGCGAAGGCGTCTGGGTTGAGCCATTGCAGACTGCCCGGTTGGGTGACGCCGGGGACAGCACTCTTGCGATAGAGCGGAACGCCGGGGACCCGGTTCGCATACTGCGGCCCACTGCCCTGGAAGATACCATGATTGTTCGCCGTATACGGAGCGCTCAGCACGCTGAACGGCAATCCACTATGCAGGAACGCCGTCTCCGATACCTGCCAGCCGCCCAGCATTTGTCTCACTACTGCGTGGCTGGAACGAAATGGAATCTCATAAATCCCGAAGGCCGACAGGTCATGGCGAACGTCGTAGTCGCAGTTGCCGTACTCCCGGCTGAGGCTGCCCGGCAGCGGCGAGAGGATTCCCAGCGTGGAGAACGGAAGCAGGCCGCCGTTCGATACCTCGTCGATGCAATGGCTGAAGGTGTAGTTTCCGCGCAACGTCAGACCGGCAAACTGCTTGGCCGCGCTGGTTTGCAGGCCTGCATAGTGGCTGCCCGCGCCGGTACGGAATTCGTTCACGCTGCCGAAGCGTTGGTCCAGCGGCTGGTTATAGGCAAAGGGAGCGAAGCATCCACTGCACACCGTCTGGTAGCCATTCAACTGGACTTGATACGGCTCCTGTACGGCGCGCGTGCCCACGTAATCGACCCGCAGCCCACCGCGCGCACCCAGCTCGCGTTCGATTCCCAGGCTCCATTGCTCGAAGTATGGTGTCTTCAGCGTACCGCTGGGAAAGGTGTTGAGGTTGACCGCCAGTGGAGTAGCTGCTCCTGAGGCAAAGGCGCTCTGGAAGGTTTGGTTGGCCTGCACGGTCGCGTATACCGCGCTGTTCGCAACTCCAGGCGCAATCCCCACGCCACCTACCTGCCCGTTGATCCCGCCCACAAACACCGGGGCATACGGTGGGTTCATCGCACCAAGGTCCGCCACCTGCGCGGGGATGATGTCGTTGAAGACGCCGCCCCCCGCATGAATTGCCATCTTGTCTGACAGCTTGTAGGCCACCGAAGCGCGCGGCTGCCAGCTATAGATCGGTGTGCCCGGAAATAGCCTTCGCACATTTGCTTGGATCGCCTGGTTCAATGGCTGCGCGATGTCATGGCTCATGTCGAGGAACGATCCCGCAGGCCGCGCAAACAGACCGTGCTGGTTGACCGGGTCCGTGTTCCAGGTCGCTCGCAACCCGGCCGTCGCGGTCCATCGGGGGCTGGGCTTCCAGGTGTCCATCGCATACATGTCGAGGTTGCCCTGTGCGATGCTCTCCTTCTGCGCGACGGGAAATGCGGTTGTGACCGTGGACGCGGCTCCGTAGGTAAACTGCGCCAGATCGTTGTAAACGACGGTGGGCACCACGCCTTCACCCAGGTCGTAGTCGCTCACATCCAGCCTGCGCGAGTTCTCCCCGAACTTGAAGCTATGGCGTCCGCGCGTCCAGATCAGGTTGTCATTGATCTGCCACTGCGTGACCTTGCGGCCCTGGGTATAGGTCTGGTCGTTGCCGCCAATCGTGCTGAAGGGCGCGTTGGAACTGCCTCCGGCCAGTACGATCGGAAACGTCTGTAGCACCTGCGCGTAGTTGCTAGGCAGAAAGAGACTGGAATACCAGCTCGCGCCTGGATTGAACTGGTTCACCAGGTTCGGCGTGAACAGGTGCGTGTAGCCGACTACCAGCGTCCGTTGTGGCTGCGGCGAATACGAGTTGAAGATCGTATTGATTGCGTCGGTATAGGCAGCCTGCAAGCCAGTGTCCTGCTGCAAGCGGTACCAAATGCTGTTCTTTGCATCGATGGTGTGGTCAATCTTCAACACAATCAAGTCCTCGCTGTCACTGTTGTTCATCGAGTGCGTGAGGACGTTAGCACAACCGGTGCCGTTGAACAGGTCTGTTGAACTCTGAGTTCCAGACAGCAACACGCCATTCGCATCCAGCGGACAAGAGAGAACGGGCGTCGGCGTGCCAGCCGTATTGCTGTAGAGCGCGAACATCTTCTGGTAGAACGCAACTTCCTGCGGCTGCGCGGGCAGCGCAGTTGTGTTGATCGGATCGGTCCCGCCCAGCGGAAGTTGCTGCAATACATATTGCTGGTAGGCAGGCGATGGCACAGTCGTCCGCGCAACCAGCGGCAGTGCAATGCGGATTCCTTCGTAATGCTCGAAGAAGAAGAGCTTGTCCTTGTGGATCGGTCCGCCAACACTTACTCCAAATTCATTCACAGTCGAGCGAGGCTTCTTCGCAATGTTTCCCGGAGTATCGTTGGCATGAAGAAAGTAGTCCGTTGCGTTAAAGAGCGAACCGTTCCATATCTCGTACACATCGCCGTGAAACTGGTTGGTGCCCGACTTGGTGAAGTAGTTCACCTGCGACGCACCGTAACGGCCCTGATCGACGGCATACGAATTGGTGTTCACCGTTGCCTCCTGTAACGCATCCAGGCCGATCACCAGGTTCGTAGATAGACCGATATTCAGCCCAAGAAAGGGATCGTTCGCGTCAAATCCGTCAAGAATGTATCCGTTCGAGGTCGCAGGCAGTCCGTTGAATTCGACGTTGCCGTAGCCGCCCGCGGCCTTCGCGTCGTTCGAAGATCCTGCCGTATTCATCAGCGCGCCCGGTGCAAATTGCGCGATGTACGTCAGGTCCTGACCTGGGTTGGGCAGGTTCTTGATGGTCTTCTCTTCGAGGGTGGTGGACGTATTCGCATTTTCAAGACTCATCAGCCCCGATTGCGCGGCGACTTCGATGGACTGCGACGTCGCTGCGGGTGACAGCGTGAAATTAACAGCTGCGGTCTGGCCCACCGAAACGCTTACCGGTTGCGACTGCCCGATGCCGAATCCCGCCGCGCTGACCTCAATGCGGTAGGTTCCGGGATTCACTTGGCTGAAGAGAAAGCGTCCGTCCGCGTTGCTCTGGACTGTGCGAACTGCGCCCGTATTCACCTCGGTTGCTATGACTCGTGCATTGGCAATCATTGCGCCGCTCTTGTCCGCAACGCTCCCCGCAAGAGCGCTGCTGATACCGCTCTGCGCCCAAAGCGGTAGCGCCCGCAACCCGGCCATCGCCACAAATAGGGCTACGACTGTCCAGACGGTTCGAGTCAAGAGATACATTTAGGTATACCTAACATGTAGGCTTACCTAATTTTGACTAACTGTCAACTTCGCACCGCGCCCCACGCAAGCGACCGGCCCCACCCATCGTACAATTTGTAAGCCAAGTCCGCTGTCAGGAGTTACCCCTTGCACCCAACATCCTCTCGTCCCTCTCTCTTTGCAATCAGTATCGTGTTCGCCTGTGTGCTGGCAACGCTCCCAGTCTCTGGCGCGCAAACGCCCCCACCCAAGGGTGAGACCATCGTCCTTCTCCGTCATGGCGAGAAGCCCGTAGGCGGACTTGGCCAGTTGACCTGCAAGGGCCTCAACCGCTCCCTCGCCCTCCCCTCCGTCCTCGTCGGACGATACGGCAAGCCGGATGCCATCTATGCGCCCAATCCCAGCCAGCAGGTCAACGACGGCAAGACTCTCCCGACGTACTCCTATGTCCGCCCGCTCGCCACCATCGAGCCCACCGCAATCCGCCTGGCCATGCCGGTAAACACGCAGATCGGCTTCCTGCAGATCGCCAAACTCCAGCACACATTGCTGCAGCCGGACTATGCCCATTCGCTCATCTTTGTCGCATGGGAACACGAGATGCTCCGCGACTTCGCCGTCCAGATGCTTAGGTCCTACGGAAGCAATCCCGGTCAGGTTCCCGACTGGCCGAACAGCGATTATGAAACCATCTATGTCTTCCACATCACCCGGACCGGCCCCCACGGCGCGCCCCACGCCACGCTGGACATCCAGCAGGAAGGCCTCACCAGCGCCCTCAGTGACACCTGCCCCGGAGCCCCGTAAATTGTTCTGCGCGCATCGTTCCACTCCGCCCAGCATCTATTCTGTTGCATCGTAATCCGTTGCCTTTCAGGCATGCGGCGGAGTAGAGCATGGCCTGCGCCCCAGCTTTCCGACCCAACCTCTCAGCGCTCCGTCGCGCACTCGCTGCCGCATCCCTCTGTTGCTGGTTCCTCATTCTCTCCGCCGTCTCTTCCGCCCAAACCGAGGCCGACCAGTGGACCCGCTGCGAGGGCAAGAATCCCGACCTCAGCATACGTGCCTGCACCGCGCTCATCCAGTCCGCCGGGCAGGATGACGAAAACCTCGCCGTCGCCCTCAACAATCGCGGCATTGCCTACGACGTCAAGGGTCAGCATGACCTGGCCATCACCGACTTCACCCACGCCATCCTGCTCAAGCCAGACTACGCCGGTGCCTTCAGCAACCGCGCCAGCGCCCACGCCGCCCGCGGCGAACTCGACTTCGCCATTCTGGATCTCAACCAGGCCATTCAGCTCAAGCCAGACGACGCCTCGGCCTTCAACCTGCGCGGCAGCGCCTATGATGCAATGGGACAGCCCGACCTCGCCATCGCAGACTTCACCCGCGCCATCCTGCTCAAGCCCAATCTCGCCGATGCTTTCAGCAATCGCGGCAATGCCTACGCAGACCGGCGCCAATTCCCGCTCGCCATCGCCGACTACACCCAGGCACTCCGCCTCAATCCCTCCGACGCCGCCACCCTCTTCGACCGCGGCGCAGCCTGCCTCGTCACCACCCAGTTCGACTCCGCCATCACCGATTTCGACCGCGCCATCCGTCTGCGCCCCAACTTCCCCGAGGCCTTCAACAACCGCGGCATTGCCCGCCACAACAAGGGCCAGGAACTACAGGCCATCGCAGACTTCGACCAGGCCATTCGCCTCCAGCCCAACTACGCCGCGGCTTACAGCAACCGCTGTGTCTCACACTCCATCGTCGGCCGCCTTCAGGCAGCGCTCGAAGATTGCAACCACGCACTCATCCTACGCGCCGGCGACCCCTCCACGCTCGATAGCCGCGGCCTCGTGTACCTCCGTATGAAGAACCCATCCGCCGCCCTCGCCGATTACAACGCCGCGCTTGCCCTCAACTCCAGCAAGGCCTCCTCGCTCTATGGCCGCGGAATCGCTCGCCAGATGCAGGGCGACACCGCCGCTGAAGCCGATCTTGCCGCCGCCAAAGCTATTCAACCCGGCATCGCCGATCAGTTCTCCAAGTGGGGAATCGCGCCGTCCCGTGATCGCAGCAAACCATGATTTTGCCTGTCACAAGAAAGGTCATCCCAATGAAGCTCCGCTTTGCTCTGCTGCTCACCCTCGCACTCTCATTCTCCGCCATCCCCGCGTATGCGCACCACTCCTTTGCCGCGGAGTTCGACGGCACTAAACCAGTGCGCCTGGTCGGCAAGATCACCCGCGTTGAGTGGACCAATCCCCACACCTACTTCTACCTCGACGTCGTCGATACCCAGGGTAAGGTCACTAACTGGGGTGTCGAGGGCGCCAGCCCCGGCGCGCTCAGCCGCCGCGGATGGAAGCGAGAGGACCTCAAAATCGGCGGCAAGGTCATCGTGGAGGGTTATCGTGCCAAGAACGGCTCCAACCTCGCGGACGGTCGCCTCGTCACGCTGCCCGACGGCCGCAAAGTATACGGCGGCAGCCCCGGAGACGGCGGTCCCGGAGACGACGGCACCGACCACGGTTCTCTTCCCGGCACCAGCAAATAATTCCTATCAGGTTGGAAGGCTGCCCATGCCTCTGCTGCAACATCTCTGCCAGCTCCTATACGACTCCAACTTCGGCACCATGATCCGCGAGTCGAACAATGCCTTCCCCATCATTGAATCCATCCATGTCCTCAGCATTACCCTTCTCATCGGAACAATCGCGGTCCTCGATCTGCGCATGTTGGGCCTGGTTCTGCGCCCCATACCTGTCACTCGCGTCGCGCGCGGCGTCCTGCCACTCACCTGGTCCGGCTTCACCGTCAGCTTCGTCACCGGATTCCTGCTCTTCTGGTCCGAGGCGGCAAAGAACTACTCCAACCCCGCCTTCCGTGCCAAGCTCATCCTTCTTGCACTCGCCGGCCTCAACCCGCTCATCTTCCACACCACCATCTATCGCCGCGTCTATCAGTGGGAGGAGCTGCACGTCTCTCCCTGGCGGGCGCGCGCCGCCGCCATCGCCTCGCTAACCCTGTGGAGCGGAGTCATCATCGCGGGCCGCGCCATCGCCTACTTCTGAAAGGACCCTGCTTCATGTCCCTGCACGCCCTCTTCATGGCTCTCGCGCACTCTTCTCTGGGCCATGCCATGCAGGCCTCCCAGTGGGACTTCGCCATCGTCGAGATGGTGCATCTGCTCGCGCTCGCCGTCCTCGGAGGCTCCGTCCTCGTCATCGATCTTCGCTTACTCGGCGTCATTCTCAAGGGTGAATCGGCGCGCGACATAGGCCGCGATCTAGGCCGCCTGCTTCTCGGCAGCCTCACCATCATGGTTGTCTCCGGCATCGCTCTGCTCTCCGAGGAGGCAGGCAAGTGTTACTACAGCGCTGCCTTTCGCTGCAAGATGGCCCTGCTTGCCGCCGCCATCCTCTTCTATTTCACCCTGCACCGCCGCGCGCTGCACAACACCGGCTCGGGAACCCCCAATATCTGGGCCCGCCTCGCCGCCGTCGTCTCGCTCCTGCTCTGGCTGGGTGTAGGAATCGCCGGCCGGGCCATCGGCCTCCTCTAGTTCGCCGATGCCTCTTTCCGTTGTCTATTCCGCGGCTTTGGGAGCGAAGTAGCCGGTATGCGCGCGCACATGGTAGCGAGGGTCATGGGCCTGAAGATAGATCGTGCGGAAGGACCCATCCTGCTTGAAGTTCGCCGGTCGGTACTCCAGCAGGTACTGGCTGCGCAGCTCTTCTTCAATGCTGTTGAAGTCCAGGGCCACGTCCTCGATCTTCACCGGAAAGAAGGCCCGCCCGCCGGTCGTCTCCGCAATCTTGTGCAACGCATCCACGCCCTGCTTGTCCTTGGTCGGGCTGATGTCGGTGCTGATCGCATAGACGATGGTGTCCGCTCGCTGGCACTCCTTGATCGCGTCTTCTTCCAGCGCGTGGCTGTAGTTGTCCACGCCGTCCGACACCAGAACGATCGCCTTGCGCACCGGCCCCGTCTCGCGCAGCGTCAACATCTGGTCCTTGCACGTCGAGTAGAGCGCATCGTACAGCGCCGTCCCGCCGCCCGGGCGCAGTTTGTGGATTCCCTGGTTCAGCAGGTCGATGTTGTTCGTAAATCCCTGCTCCACGTCCATCTGTACGTCGAAGCCCTCCGCGAAGGCGCGATCGTTGCGGTGCAGCACTTGTAGCAGGAACGTAATCGCAGAGTCCTGCTCAAACTGGAACCGCTGCCGGATCGAGCTGCTCGTGTCCAGCATGATTCCCACTCGCAAGGGAAGACTCGTCTGCTGCTGGAAGTGAAACACCTGCTCAGGGTTCCTTCCGTCATCCAGCAGCCCAAAGTCCTCTGAGTGCAGGCCCGTGATGAATTTCCCGTTCTTGTCCGTCACGGTAAAAACCAGATCCACCTCGTTGGCCAGCACCTTGATCGTCGCGGTCTTCTGGTCCTGGTCCGGAGCCTGAGATGGAAGAGTAGATGGGTTCGCCGGTGGATTCGTAGTTGGATTCGCTCCTGGGTTTGTGGATGATTTCGCCGGCGGATTCGCCTGCGTGGTAGCCGCTTGTCCCCGCACCAGCGGAGACGCGCCCACCAGAGCCATTCCCGCGCATGCAACCAGTAGATGCTTCCTGTACTTCGCAACACTGTAGCCGATTTCGTTCAATTTATTCACTTGCATGATTCTACCAACTCACAACAACTCCGTCCTCAGCCGCGCCAGAAACTCCTCCAACTCACCTGGCAGCGGAGCTTCCACCACCACCACCTTGCCCGTCTGTAGATGTGCTGACTGGGGATGCGCAAATTCCAGGTGTGCCGCATGTAGAAAGTTCCGCTCCAGTCCCATGGTCGCCTCGGCTGGATCATTGTTGTCATTCCGCGGTGTTGGTTTGTCATTCTGTAGCGCAGTGGAGGAACCGGCTTCTCGTCTGTGAACCGTCATCAAGCGCGGCGCGCCGTACAGCGTATCTCCCACCACAGGATGTCCCAGCGCCTGTGCATGCACCCGGATCTGGTGCGTCCGTCCCGTCTCGATCCGAACCTTCACCAGCGTGAACGCACCGTAGCGAGTCGCCAGCCGTTCCACCACGGAGAAGTGAGACACGGCGCTGCGCCCGTCCGCTCGCCGCGTGGTCATTCGCGTCCTTCGTACCAGGTCGCGCGCAATCGGCAGGTTCACCGTAACGTTCTCCTTGGCTAGCGCTCCATGCAGCAACGCTACATAGGTCTTCGCCACCCGTCGCGAAGCGAACATCTCGCCCAGCTTGCGATGCGTCGCATCGTCCTTGGCCACCACAATCGCCCCGCTGGTCTGCTTGTCCAGCCGATGCACGATCCCCGGCCGCAGATCGCCGCCCGCTTCCGACAGCTTCGCCATGTGGAACAGCAGCGCGTTCACCAGCGTCCCCTTGTTCCTGGTGTCGCCGCGCGCGTCATCGGTCCGTCCCGCCCCCGCATGAACCATCATCCCTGCCGGCTTGTTCACCACAGCCAGGAACTTGTCCTCATAAAGAATGTCGAGTGGGATATCCTCCGCCACGGCGTGCAGAGGTGCCGGATGCGGCTCACCCTCGATCTCGATCGCCTCACCGCCGCGCAGCTTCTGCCTGGTCTTCGCCGCCGCGCCGTCCACCCGAACCTGTCCCGCCTCGATCAGAAGCTGCACTCGCGAGCGGCTGATCTCTGGAATCGCCTGCGCCAGATAAGCGTCCAGCCGCATCCCCGCCGCTGCCGCTGAAGCCGCAAAGCTGCGCACGCCGTCCTCAATCTCCGTATCTTCATCCAGATCGAGGACTGGAACCACCGCGGCCGGCTCTGCCTCCACCCCGCGCGTGGCCCGGTATTCGGCACGCACCGACTGCCGTCGATTCCCCTTGCGCAACATGTTCTTAGACGGCATCGCCCACGTCCTTCTCCAACGTCGCGCCTGTGGTTCAAAGCAATAGAAAACCGACCCGCTGGGCCGTGCGGCGAAGCGCTGGTGAACCCGTCCTAGACGGCGGGATCCTGCCGTGGCTCTTCAGGCATTCCGAACTGGCGGACAGCACACCGAGCCATGTATACGAGCAAGATCCCTGTTCATTTGAATGTTGGTTCAACCAGCGTTGTCCCCCGCACCTGCTTTGCAGGCCGGTTTCTAGCTTGGATGCTACCCGTGAGCGCACCTCTTTGCAAGCCGTTAGCAAAGATGCTCGATCAGCACATCCCTTACAGGTTCCAACCTGCTTCCTGTAACCTGCAACTGCCTTACTCCCACTCCAGCAAGCTCTGCGCGGTATAGTCGAACTCCACAGTAGGCCCATCCGCTCCCGCCTGCACCGGTACCGCGACTCCATTCACCTTCGCGCTCGCCACTGTCCCAAACCTCCAGCGCACAATCACCTGCGCCGATGGACCACCTGAAATCTTCAGTGACTTCGCCGTGCGGACCACGCTCCGTCCCTCGAAGTCCATAATCCTTGTATCTGCGGAACCAGCCTCGCCAGTTCCGCCGCCAATCACCTCATACACCCTCCGGTCGTCCAGCGATTTCACCCTTGTATTCCCGCTCTCCTTCTGCGGCACCAGTGTCATCACGTCCTCCGGAATCTTTGGGATCACAGCGCCTGCCCGCGCCCACACTGGAATCGTATCCAGCGGTGCATCCGCCACCACCACCTTGCCGCCCGCAACATCCGCTCCCGTCCAGTAGTTCTTCCAATCGCCCGCTGGCAGATACACTGCCCTCTGTGTCCCTTCGTCGATCACCGGCGCCACCAGCAAATCCGGCCCGAAGAGATACTCGTCCTTCACCGCTCGCGCCTTCGCGTCGTCCTGGTACTGCAGCACCAGCGCACGCATCATCGGCATCCCCGTCTTCGCGGCCTCTTGGGCAGCTGCGTATCGATAGGGAAACAGGCTCATATGCAGCACGGCATACTTGCGATAGACATCCAGAGCGGCATGTCCTCCTTCATTTCGATCAAAGTCCCACGGCCCGATGTTCGCGCTCGACATCACCTCCATCAGTGGCGAAAACGCAGCGTACTCCGTCCAACGCTCCAGCAGCCGCGCATCGGGAGTCGTCGCCGTCGCCTCGTAACCGCCCAGGTCCGCGGTCCACAGCGGCATTCCGCTCAGCCCAGCGCCCAACCCCGCCGTCACCACAGTCGGCAGTCCATTCCCTGCCGAGAAGCTTGCCTCATTGTCCCCGCCCCACAGGAAGCCAATCCCGTTCGCGCCCACCGTGGCACTGCGCGCAAACAAGACACCGTTCCCTTTCAGGTCCTTCTGGATTAACTCCTCTACAGCGTTGTTGTATAGCACCGCGTAACGATTGCGCATCAACCGCTGGTCAGTCCCATCGGCAAACTTCACATCGCCCAGGAAACTTCCCTCCGCGTCATCGTCCTTGAAGCCGTCCGCTCCGGCCGCAATCGCCTGCCGGACCTGGTCCTGCCACCACTGCTTCGCCTTCGGATTGGTGAAGTCAATCAGCGAGCCTTCGCCCTTCCACCACCGTCCGACATACGGACTTCCGTTCGGGTTCTTCACAAACAGCCCCTGCTCCGCGGCCTCCTGGTAGTTCTCCGCCAGCGGCGCAATCTTCCCCTCGAAGCCCGCCTCTTTCGGAGGATCGGACTTTGAATTGATCCACGACGTATGCCACAGCACCAGCTTAAACCCCGCGTCATGGATGTGTTTCACCATCGCCGGCGCGTCCTCGAACTGCTTGGGATTGAACTTGTAGTCGTTATAAGTCGCCGCCCACGGCGAGTCGATCAGGATTACGCTGGCCGGCAGACCCAACTCGCGCGTCTTGTCCACATCCTCCGCAACCTGTGCGGCGTTCTGGTGGTAGTCGCGAGCCTTCCAGGGTGCAAACGCCCAGTACGGCGGCACCACCGCCCGTCCAGCCTGTGCCGTGAACCGCTCAAGAATCCCAGGAAACTCCGGCCCCGTGAACAGCACAATCCGCAGCTTCGCCGCCGTAACATCCACCACAACCTCGTCCCGCACACTCGCGTTCATATCGAAGGTCGCTTCGCCGGTGGTATCCACCCACAGCCCATAGCCCGTTGTGCTCATAAAAAAAGGAATCGGCTTGTAGCTCGAACTTCCCTTCACACCGTTGTTGTCCACCGATAGGTTCTTTACCACGGTATGCGTGTGGTCCAGCGCGTCGAACCGTTCGCCCAACCCGTAGTAGCTCGCCGTATCCTGCACCAGAAAGCGCCAGTAGCCAACCTCCCAGGCCAGGCTGGTAATCTCCACTACTCCCGGTGCCACCTGCCGCAGATGCACCTTGTCCGTCGTCACCGGCTCGCCGTTGAAGTCGAAGTCATGCACCAGCAGGTCCGAAGTTGTCGCGCCCGCCGTGCCCGCCAGCGTCCACGCCAACGTATCCGCATCCCGTCTCGCCAGGCCATCCACCGCAGCCTCCGGCGCGCGGACCACACTGGTCGCGCCCGGCAACTCTCCCGCCCCCACATCCTGCGCCGCTGCGTACTCAACCCCCAGCGCCATTCCCAGCGCAATCACGATCAAGCACCTGCTCAACATCCAATTCCTCCGCAGACAATATCCGTCAACACCGTTCACATATTCGTCAACCCGTGGCGCATCTCCTCGTTGAACGATGGCCGGATGAACTGCAGCATCCATGCCAACTGTGCATGATATGACTCCCGCCGATCCATCAGCTTAGCCGTAGCACTCCCATACTCCTCGTCCGCCGGCCGTAGCAACCCCTCCGCCACCAGCGCCGCCACGGCCCCGCGCAGCTCTTCTACCGTAGTATTCAGATACTGTGCATCCCTTGGGTCCAGCAGCCAGACTGGTTCACCCGCACCCAGGACCCCGGAAAGCCAATAGGCCTTCCCTGCCACAAATCCCCTGCGCTGCTCCTCGCTCGTATCGTTGAAGCTGAATGTTTTATACTTCGGGACGTAGAATCTCGTGGTCAAGGGCACTGGCTGACGGTTGCCGCTCTTCACCAGCTCCAACTGCCCCTGGTCCATCGTCTTGCGCACTGCGTTGTAGACAAATCCCTCGGCAAACGGCTGCTCCGGCGCAGCTACAATGTCGCGGAACGTCACCGTCATCGATGCGGCGATCTTTGCGTGCAGCAAGCTCTCGCCCCCGTCCTCCAGCCGGACCTCGCCATGCACCAGCGACGTGTCCGCACCCGAGGTTGACTCGTGGAACGGCCAGCCGAATTGGGTAAAACTCAGGGGTAGCCCATGCAGTGTGACATAGCAGTCCGGCCGCGGATTGCGTAGCCGCTTGGCCGTCTCCGCCAGATATTCCCGCACTTGGTCCCGCATATCGGGGCGCCCAAATTCGAACCGTTCGCTCAGCTCCAATAGCTGCGTCTTATCGTTGGCCGAGGCTTCATCCCCATCCAGAGCCAGCAGAAACTTTGCCGTCCCCCCACCCGAATACTTCTCGCCCGCTTCGGTCGACACCACCTTCAGCCCGGCCGACTTCGCCGCCGACTCCACCTGCACTGCCAGCACTTCACTGCGCATAAGCCACATCCTCCTCGCTCGCCGCATCCCCACAGCGCGGCAGTTACTTCTATCCTATTTGCTTTTGCTGTCGATGGAGCAGGTTCAGAATTGGCCGGCTGGCAACGCACGAACCCCACCTCCCTGTATCGGAGTGAGGTGGGGTTCGGTGCGACTCGTTGATAGTTAGTACGCTACCAGCTTGACGCTGCCTAACAGTCCTGAGGTTGGAGGCGCTGCTGGGGCAGCCCCGCGGCCTCCTCCAGCGCCCATGCCCGCAGGCGGCGCTCCCGCACCGGGCGCACCTGTAGCAGCTCCTGCCGCGGCAGCTCCTCCTCGTCCGCCCCGGCCACCACGCCCTCCGCCCGCGCCAGCGGCGCCGGGTGCTCCTCCGCCGACAGGTAAAGTTGCTAGAGCAGGCGCAACTGCAACAGCCGGAGCCGCCGCAGCGGCAGGCGGCGCACCGCCTGCGCCTCCTCGGCCGCCCTCCTGCAGGGCATATGCCTCGATCACCAGATCATTCGAGCCCTTCTTAAGTGCATCGGTGACGTCCCAGCGATACGGCTGCCATGCCTGGCCTCCCACATCTTTTCCGTTGAGCGTCACCTTCGCGTAGTCATGCACGTCGGCAATCTCCAGATATACGCGCTTGCCCTTAGGCGCAGCGCTTGCGGAGGTGAACTGCATGCTATAAGTTGCCGGCCCGGCAAACTTCGCCGTGCCAAGGTCCTCCCAGGGTTTCAGTGCCGTCGTCATCTGCTTGCCATTCAGGTCCAGTTTCCAGTCGCCGTCCAGCGTCATCAGAGTATCGCCAGAGGCAAACGACGCCTCCGGAGTGGCCGCAGCCCCCTTGGCCAGCGGTCCCACCACAATCACCTTCGCCTCATATGACCCCAGAACCAGCGGAACAGTTACCGAATCTCCTGCCGCGGTAGTACCCAATATGGGATGGATATCGCCCGTGGCCAGGTCCCAGCTTTGCACCGTGCCATGTCCCGCCAGGGTTGCCACGCGCTTTTCCGTCGCCGTGCTCTCGTTGAAGAAGTAGTACATATCGCCATCGGTAAATTTGCGGTGCGTGTAGGTAAGCCGAGGGAAGGCCGCGTCCAGCTTCACATCCGGCGTGGGCAGGGCCGCGATCACCTTCGCCGTAATGTCGCCCGAAGGCTCGATCAGCGTGGCGAAGCTCAGGTCCGGCTTCTCCTTCGCATCCATGAATGTCTTGTCCAGGATCAGGCTCGGCGTCTTGCCAACGAAGATCACCTTGCCGCCCGTCTTCACAAACTCCTGTAAGCGAGCAAGTCCCGTGCGCGTAATCACCGTCATCGACGGAAACACGATCGCTTTATAGGTCTGGCCGCTCAGATTGGTGAAGCCGCCGTTCGAGATCGTGGACACCGAACTCAGCGACTGTTCGTCGAAGTAGTCCCAATCGACCTGGTGTTCTAACAACTGCCAACCCAGCTTGGTCGTGCTCTGGTCGGCCTCCGACGCTGCGCTGCCGCCCATCCAGATGGTGTTGCCCGGATGGTACAGCCCCACCTGGGCCGCCGGGCGGCCAATCGACATCAGATACCCGCCGCGGTTGCCGTACATCGCAATCATCTTGGCCTGGGGCTGCACTACCGGCGCAGCACTGGCGGCCCCGCGTTGCTGCCACGGCACGCGCAGCGCCAGTGTGGTTACCCCGCGCACCAGTTGGAAGTCCATCTGGTACTTGCCGTCGATGCCCGTTCCGCCGCCCTCTTCCGCCCACACCTTCGGGTGGCCGAACAGGTGCGCGTCCGAGCTGGCCAGCTTGGGAAAGTTGTTGTTGATGTTCCACGTCCCGTCCGGCCGGTGTACCGCGCTGGGAATCAGTTGGCTCAGGTTGTCAATTCCCGGAGTCTCCACATACCGCTCGTCGCGGAAGAAGTCGCCCTCGCTGCGCTCCAGCGAGATCATCGTCTCTTCGTGGTTCAGGTGCACCAGGTACTCCACGTTGTGCGCCTTCGCCCAGTTGGCCTGCTCGCCGAAGAACGAGTCCTTGAAGATGTTGCTCCATACGTCGTAGTAGTCCGCCCGCGCCAGGTCCGATCCCTTGATC
>DATKGA010000032.1:0-3092 GCA_035510935.1 Acidobacteriaceae bacterium | reverse complement strand
TGGGTTGGCCCGGGGTGACGTTAATTCCCGTGTATGTTGCATACCACAAAGGGCAATCGAATTCTGCCATACTGACTGGGATGACCAATCTGTAACTAACAGTTTGCCGACTGTCGTTAGCACATAATATGTCCGGTGGTGGTAGCAAGTGAAATGTCCGCTTAACGGGCGGCGAGGATGGAACCATGCTTATGAGCGTGGGGATCTATCCGGCGTCCGCCGTGGAGCGGGCGATGAAGGTAGAAGAAGTGTTGATGCGAGCTACCGCGGGGAAGATTATGTGGTGGCAGGCGGCAGAGATGATCGGCATCAGCGCCCGGCAGTTGCGTCGTTGGCGAAAGCGCTATGAAGATAGCGGCTACGATGGATTGCTGGACCGGCGGCGGGGTGTGCCCAGCCGTAAGCGAGTGCCGAAAGCCCAGGCCGAGCAGGTTCTGGATCTGTATCGAGAGCAGTATTTCGATCTGAACGTACGTCATTTCCACGAGAAGCTCGGAGAGGAGCACCAGATAGGGCTGAGCTACACCTGGGTAAAGCAGGCCCTTCAAGGGGCCGGCCTGGTGAAGCGGAAGTCGAAGCGCGGCGTGCATCGCAAGCGCCGGGAACGGCGCCCTCTGCCGGGCATGATGCTGCATATCGACGGCAGCCATCACCAGTGGTTTCAGGATGAGCGCTGGCATGACCTGATTGTGATCCTGGACGACGCCACCAGCGAGATCTACTACGCGCAGCTGGTCGAAGAGGAGACCACCACCACGGTGATGGTGGCGCTGCGGGAAGTGATGGAGCGCAAGGGACTCTTCTGCACGTTGTATTCAGACCGGGGAGCGCATTTCTGGTACACACCCAAGTCCGGCGGCAAGGTCGATCGCGAGCGTCCGACACAGGTCGGCCGCGCTCTGAAGGAACTGGGTGTGCAGATGATTCCGTCCTACTCACCCCAGGCGCGGGGACGCTCGGAACGCAGCTTCTCGACCTGGCAGGGGCGGCTGCCCCAGGAGTTGCGACTACATGGCGTCCGCACTTTGGAAGCGGCCAACGCATTTCTCGCCACAGAGTATGTGGCCGAGTTCAACCGCAAGTTCACATTCCCGGCCCCACAGCAGGGCTCTGCGTTCCTGCCCTGCCCGCGCAGAAACCTGGACCTGATCTTCTCGCAGCAATTCGAACGAACCGTCGACCGGGATAACACCGTCGACTTTCACAACCTGATCCTACAAATCGAGCCAGCCGAATGGCGCCCTACCATGGCCGGATGCAAGGTCGTCATCCATCAGCATTTGGACGCAACTCTAACCCTCACCATCGCAGGACACCGTGTCGGAGACTACAGCGCGCAAGGAAAGCTCTTGACACCGCTCACGAAAAAGCAGGTCAAGGCGGTGGAAAAGACGTGTGGTGGAAAAGTCAAAAAGACGACTTTCCCACCACGCTTCGAAATCCCGCAAACAACGCGGGATTCGCACTTTCCCACCGCTTCTACGGCTACTGGATGATTTATCAAACCGGACACTTCACTTGCTTGGAAAACCGGACATTTTCACTTGCTAAGAACACTGCCGGATAGGCGACATCCATGTAAGTCTTTGTCAACAGAAAAGCACAGGTGTCCGGGGCGCGCTCTGGAGAGCGCGCATTGCAACGCTTCAGGATTCACCGCACGCAAGTAAGCCTCTCGGCTGATGGTTCCTGCTCTCGCAGAACCGGACATCCATTAGCTGCCTCAAGCTCCGAAGAGCTATCGCAGAAGATTGAGTTTGTGTTCTCTGCCAGTCCCGAAACAATTCGAGGGGAGCCTCTGGAGTTTGATCTCCTTCGCTCAGTCGCCTAGTGGCGGGACCTGGCAGCCTGCGCATCGAATAATCCTGATGTTTTTTCATTCCCCAGGCAGTTTTTACGCTGCTGCGGTGCACCTGCGATCCTCTGCAGGTACGAAATCTCGTTGCTGCCGATCCACGGCAAGCAAGTACGCCACCATCTTGCGGGCTACGGCAAGGGTGGCACGATTGCGGTTTCCTTTCTGCATTTCTCTCTCATGAACCACCGCCAACTCGTGGCACTGTCTAGGCGCCAGCTTGGCGGCTTCCACCAGCACATGCTGGATATGCTTGTTGCGTTGTTTGGAAAGAGGCGTTCGCATCACCTTGTCGGCTGAGCTTTTTTCTTCTCCACAAAGCCCGCAGTAGCTGATGGCTTGCTTGATGGTCCGGAAACGCGAAACATCTCCGATTTCCAAGGCCCACGTCAGTGCGGTGATCGGACCAACTCCAGGAATCGTTCTGAGCCTCTTGATCCTTTCCGCCAGCATCGGGTCTCGTTGAAGAGAACTGACCAAGGCATAGTCTGTTTTCTGGCACCGCTCGATCGTCTCCCGGCTGATCTTCAGCAACGGCCGGATGCAAGGATGAACCTCCTGGCTGGTGGCCAGAAGCTCGTGAAAATATCCCGCCTTGTGCAGCCGCTGCTTGTTATGCTCCACGCCGGTTTCCATCAGCAGACCCGAGACCCTGTTCTTCATCTGCACCATCTGTCGTACCAGCAAATGCCGATAGCGCAAAGTGCGGCGCCTGTCTCGAATCTCCGTCGAAACCATGTGACACTCCGGCAGGAAGTCGCAGCGCAGACAGTCGGCGATCTTGCCGGCATCGATCTTATCGTTCTTCTTCTTGGATGCTGCAATCGCCCGCAGCATCAATGGGTGGGCTACCTTTACCTGGGCAGCATGCGGAAGCAAATGGTCATAGATCCAGCCGGTAAAGATCGTTGCCTCCATAGCGATCGTCCGAGGCTGGGGAAGTGTTGTTAGCCAGGAGTCCAACTCGCGCCGGGTCGAGCCGATCTTGCCTTCCCGGTGCACATGACCAGCTGCATCCTTCACGCAGTAGCTGATCGTCTTCTTGTGAACATCCAGTCCGATGTAATACATATGGTCTCTGAGGAGCCTCCGTGGTTGTTCTCTGAATCAGCGTCGCCGCTGAGTTCAGCTTATGCAACACCTCGCGCTCCTCACTGACTTATCATTCAAACAACCCGCCCGGAACCGCAAGACAGGGCTGAGTCTGAGTGGAAACGCGGTTTGGGCTGTTCTCGTC
>DATKGA010000031.1:0-33101 GCA_035510935.1 Acidobacteriaceae bacterium | reverse complement strand
GGGGGGAGCATTTTCCTTGCTGGCTTGTAGATACCCCCCCGAGCGGTTCCTTTCGTGCCACACCAAAAGAAGCACCGTGATCGCCAGAGCCATCGTTCCCCATGTATAACTATTGACCATGACCGGCGACACTGAGGAGTGGTTCGTCTCGGTAATTTTCCACACCGTAACGAGCAGCGCGATAAGTACGGCCGCAAACCCCGTAAGGCGTATCTGCCGATAATATCTGCTCAGTATGTTCATCAAAACCTATGGCCTTCCATATCACATGGGTTACGGCATAACACTATATTTCGCGCCTTATATATCTAGAATGACCCGCAGACCTGCGTAAAGCAAGGCTAGCATCCAGGGAAAGAAAAAGAACTACCAGGAAGGTATCTCAACTACAACTAATGCGTAAGCCCGGGGTTATCTTCCGGGTGATCAAAAAGATGGGAAAATGCATCGTACAACCCTTGCAATCCATGCCGCACTACGTCGTGCAACCGTAAAAAATCATCGCCCCGGCGCAACAGATTATCTCGGTTACCGTCTAATGTGTAAGAGATGACACCTCCGCGAACCAGCCGTCCAGTCTTCTTCGCCGCATGTCTGCTGTTTTGCTCAGCCAACGCAGCGCCCTTATTGGCGCAACCGTCCGCTTCCCAGCAGACCAGCCAGCCCTCCGCGGCCGCCGATCAGCCCTCTGCCACTGCATCCACCCTCAGCGTCGATGCACGCCTGGTCAACATCCCTGTCGTCGTGCACGATAAAAAGGGAGCACTGGTGCAAAATCTCACCAAGGACAACTTCGTCCTTATGGTTGACAACCAAGTGCAGACCCTCCGGTACTTCAATGTGGACACCGATCTTCCTCTGACTGTCGGCCTTCTGGTTGACGTCAGCATGAGCCAGCGCGACGTTCTGGACGACGAGCGCACCGCCAGCACCGCGTTTCTGGACAACACGTTGACCGGCCCCGCTGGCCGCGACAAAGCCTTCCTCGTCCAGTTCGCCCGCCAGACTGACCTGCTGCAGGACGTTACCAGTTCCAAGCCCAAGCTGCAGGCGGGCCTTATGCAACTTGAAACACAGCCCGGTGGCGGCGACTCCAGCGTGACCCCGGTCAACTCCGGTTCAGACTCCGGCAGCACCGGCGACAGCTCCAGCCGCGCGCGCCGTGGCGGAGGGACCACCCTCTACGACGCCCTCTTCCTCTCTTCCGACGAGCTGATGAGCAAGCAGACGGGCCGTAAGGCAGTCATCATCCTCTCCGACGGAGTAGACAGCGGCAGTAAGGAGTCTCTCACGTCGTCCATTGAAGCGGCCCAGCGAGCCGACACCATCATCTACGCAATCTACTTCAAAGGCCGTGAGACACCGAGTGAATTCAATCGGAGTCCGGATCGCCAGGGTGGAGGGTTTCCCGGTGGCCGTGGTGGAGGAGGCTACCCCGGTGGCGGCGGTGGCTACCCAGGTGGTAGTCGCGGAGGAGGCCAGGGAAGACAGCCGGAGAATCTGCCCAGCCGTCCAGACGGTAAAAAGATACTGCAGCGCATGGCCGACGAGACCGGTGGAGGCCTCTTCGAGGTCAGCAAGAAACTGACCATCGCCGACATATACAAACAGATCGGAGCCGAGCTCCGCGCCCAGTACCGCCTGGGCTTCTCGCCGGACAAGGACACCGCCTCCGACGGCTATCACCGCATCGATCTCTCGCTCTCCAAAAACAGCCCCAAGGACCTCTTCCTACAAACCCGTGACGGCTATTACTCCGGCAACTAACTATTTCCTTACACTATTCCTAATTGCATCCCTCACTACAAAAGTAGATCGCGTGGTCCCCGTCCAGGAGAACCACGCGATCTTGTCATGCACCGCAGTTGAGGATGCTCTAGTTGTCCAGTGTTGGGAAGTCCGGCCTTTGATTATCCGGCGGAGTGGCGTAGGTCTTGCTGCCGTCGTTCAGCTCAAGACGGACGTAATCCCATACCACGCCGGTGGTTTCGTCGCCGGCTGGCACCGTGAACGTCATCTCGTTCGCGCCCGCCTTCATCAGCGAAGCATCGAACTTGACGATGTACTGGTTCCAGACTCCCTTGTCTGTGTTGTAGCGCAGGGCGTTGGTTGCAACCGGACGAATGCTTCCAGCCTCTTGCCCATTGACGCCAACGGTCAGGGTGGTACTGTCAGCCCCAGCCAGTGCAATGCGCAGAACCGCGGTGCCTGTAGAGGCCTTGGCCACGTTGAACTTCACAGTCCAGGTGGTGGCGCGACCACGGCCCCAGGCTCCCCACGGATCCTCCGTACTGGCCGGGATAGCCACCCAGCCAAAGCGCTGGTTGGCGGGATCCTTGGCGTCGGGGTTCAGCCAGGCTGTGGTGGTGGAGTGAGGCACCTCCTGGAAGAACCAGTCCTTGGCATAGTTGCTCTTGCCGATGGTGTAGGTGATGTCGTTGGGAAACAGAAGGCTGTAGCGAAGTCCCCAGCCCCACAACCAATAATTGTCGGGGTCTCCCTTGAAGAATTTGTCTCCAGTGCGATCAGGATAGCCAATCTGCCATAGCTGCTTGCCATAGCGGACCGGTTGCCAGACGAGCTTGCCCAGGTCGATCTTCTTGCCCGCCTCGACGGTAACCTTCGCGGTCCTGTCATATTCGCCCAGGACTCCGTTGGCAAATGCGCGCAGAACATAGGTCCCGGGTCGTACATTGGGGATCGCAAATCTGCCGTCCGCGGAGCCGATGGTCCAGAACTGGTAGTAGTCCCCGTCGTGCGGCCAGGTTACAACGTTGCCGTTCCCTGCCCTTGTCTGGAAGCCTTCTCCAGTCCCCGCATAGTTTGCGTGCGTCAGGCCTACGTTCAGATTGGGAAGCAGCTTGGAAGCAGCCTGCGGATCGTCTAGAACAAGTTGCCCGGTGACCGTGGCGCGTTCCGCCTTGTGCGGGTAATCCATGCCCTGCACCCAGTTATAGGGCCAAGCGGCCTTGACTAGCTTCGACTGGGCAACCGCGTTATCCCACAGGGCAAGAGCGTTGTCGCGCCAGACGGTGGGCACGGCCGGCATTCCGCTGCCGGAGGTGGCCTTCAGCTTGTCCAGGGCCGCCTGAGACGGGTCTTTGGGGTCGGCCAGTGAATCGAAGTAGACGAAGATCGGGCCAACCACACGCTTCCAGTCCTGACCGGCGGCGATGTCCGTGTTCGCGCCACCGCCATAGTGGCCGGACGTCCAGTAGTCGAGAATGGTGGATTGCAGGTGGTCGATCAGGTCATACTTCTCTGGGCCGCCGCCAATGTACTCGTTGGACGGGTTCATGAAATAGACACCGATGTGGTCCTTGGTGCTCGACCAGCCCCAGGCCTGCAGCGCATACATGTCCTTGTTATAGGTGTACTTGTGCTCGACCGAGTTTTTATAGATGCCGGAGGTGTAGATGCTCTGTTCCTTCGCGTGGATGGTGATGCCGCCGCGCGCAAAACTCATCAGCATGTTGCGGTCTTTGTCGACCGAGAGCCAGTCGAAGGTCGGATTCATCGACTCCAGAATGAAGCGGTCTTCGCCCACATGCGCCGCGGGATACGAGGCCGGATGGGTGTACTCAGCATAGGTGTAGAAGCCGCTGCTGCCGCGCTCCAGGGTGTAGCGCGTCTCGATATCCATACCGTTGCCAGGACGGCCGCCAGGGCCGCCGGGAGCGCCTCCACCGCGAGCACCGGGAGCGCCAGGAGCCCCACCACCGCGGGCTCCGCGACCGCCTGCACCGGGAGCTCCTCCAGGACCAGCGGCTCCAGGAGCAGCAGCTATTGCAGCGCCAGGAGCAGCTGCACCGGGTGCACCAGCAGCGCCAGGTGCGCCTCCACCGCGAGCACCGCGACCGCCTGCACCAGGAGCACCCCCTGGACCAGCGGGACCACCGGGTGCGCCGGCGCCACGAGCGCCACCACCGCCGCCACCAGCTGGGGCACCGGGGCCCACGCCCTTAACCGATACCTCAGCGCGTTCTCCGCCGTTACTTGCCGGATCAATGGTCACGCTTGCAGTGATAGCGCCACCGGGAGTACGCTCCCAGTTTTCGCCGCCACGGCCCAGAACGCTGACACCGTGATACACAAGCTCCGCGATACTGCCGTTGCTCTTGCGGATGGTCAGCTTAACCATGCCGTTGTCCATGGTCCAGGTATCGCCGTTATCGGTAAGCGTCACAGGGGCGTTGACCGTAACTTTGGCGACCTTCGGCAGTGCGCCAGAGGCAGGCTGCGATGTCGCGGCAGTGGCAGGTTTCGCTGGAACGGCGGCAGCCGCAGACTTTGCCGGGGCAGCAGGCTGCGCCACTACGCCGTAGGTCAGAATAACCGCGATGGTAAGAAACAGGGATACGAGGAGGAGCCTAGCTTTGGTCATGACGCCAACCTTTCACATCAATTCTTAGAATTTTTCGCTTTCGTATATGCGAGCGAGAGAACTATAGCGGGATGGCCCATTACCCGTCAATGTGTACAGCTCTCCTGCTATGCGGATGTACGAAGCCTGCAAGTGTAGACGAGTACGGGTTGGAAAAGTCTCAGGCATCCTCTGCATCGACTACCCGGGTTACACATTCATGCCGGATTAACAGCACTTACCACCCGCCGCACGGCTGCGGAGGGAGCGTGGAAACACCATCGTTTGTGGAAGGAGTGGAGCCGATGAACGGATTTGAACCGTTGACCTACGGTTTACGAAACCGTTGCTCTACCAGCTGAGCTACATCGGCCTGCCAGCCTCATTCTACCGGCTCCGTCCGCATCACGCAAAAATCTGGCCTGCGAATGGCTTCTAACTGTGTCTGCTACCTAATTTCGCCGAAGTGAACGTCCTCCGCTGCCGTCGTTCCCGGCTGGTCCAGAAACTGGATCGACGTCGCCGGCCCCAGATTGTTCGGCGGAGTCCACTCGCGCAGCGCCCACACAATCTGCTTCGCCGGGTTCACTTCAATCGCCTGCGCCGAACCCGGCGCATTGTCCGCGTTGTTGGTCCACTCATTCACCCAGTTGTTGATCACCGTATCGCCGTTGGCCAGCCGCCACGTCTCCTGTAGCCCGGCAAACTTGTACTCGGGCGCGTCCGCCGGGCTCCAGGTCCACACCGTGTCGCCGTGCCGTGTCACCTCGCGCACGCCCAGGTGATCGGTAATTAGCACATTGCCGTTGGCCAGCGGATTCGCGCTCCACGGGTTCGACGCCGGAAACGACCACACCACTTTGCCGTTGGCATCGTACTCATTCACCATGTTCATGTCGTGGTGCGCCACCAGCACCGTGCCCTGCGCGGTCAGCCGCGCATGGCGGAACTGCCCATGCACACTCACCGGCTTATTCACCTCCAGAGGAAACTCCTTCTCGATCGCACCGGTCCGAATGTTCACCACGCGCAGCACCGCTCCCGGATCGCCGTTCTCGATGTACAGCACATGATCGTTCCCGATCGGCACCGCCGTATGCACCTCATGGTTGCCCGGCGGCACATAGTTCCACACCACCTTCTTGTCCGGCGTTATCTCCGTCACGCCAAACTGGTGCGCATACAGAATGTTTCCGTTGGACAGCATCACCATGTCGCTTATCTCGCCCTTGCCCGCGGCATCGTCATAGTTCCATACAATCTTTCCACCACGCACGATGAATATCTTGCGATCATGCGACTCGCCCGAGTAGACGAAGTCATGCTGCGCCAATCCCCTGCCCGGCAACACCGCCGGTGCTCGACCCGCGGTTGTCGCCGCGCCCCCTGCGCCTGCAACCGCGGGCACCTGAGCGCACAGACCACAGGAAACTCCAAGAAGCACAGCAATCCCGGCCCACTTGATCATCAGTCTTTCAACCTCGTTTACAGAGAGATATGCAGCCCGTCCATACTAACCCCTGCATCATACGTTCCTCATCGCATCCAGCAATCTTAGCCACAGACAAAGGCAGCCTCGCACCTGCACGCACTGCCCTGGCGCAATTGCTCTACGTTAGTTGCCTTGATGAAAGATAGCGTGGCTGCGTCTCTTTGTTGTTCAAATTACAAGCCTGATCTCAACCCGCATTGCATGGCAGAATTGCCACTTACACGCGAAAAGGCCACCCGGCAACAGGGTGGCCTTTTCTTTAGGGAGAATAGTTCCAACGGAGGCAAAGCCATCAGAACTTTCTGGCTGCATACTAAGTTTGGCTAAAACCGGTGTCAAGGCTAAAACTTTACTATTTCAAGCAGCTGATAATAAATATGATATACAGAGTGACCAAGTCGTCTAATTTCGCTTTATATTCGTAATTTACGTTTTGAATCTAGCCTAAACTATTGTTAATTCATAACTTTGGCAGCAAAATATGCACCGTTGAATGTGCATAGCAGCCCGCAGCGGGCTTTCTCACCCTTTTCGCGTCCCACCGCTTTAGTCTTCGCTGCCTTCCAGACGCTTGTCGGAGGGCCCACTCAAGTCAATACGCAGGAACTCCGGTTCAGTCGCAGCCGACTTGCCTTGCATCACTCGAACCAGAGCACGACCGCCGCCGAGGAACAATGCCAACACAATCGCTGCAAGAAAGGCTAAACAGCAGAAGATCGTAATGCTGACCAGCAGACTGAAGGTCTTGCGAACCTCGGTTTGGTAATCCAGCGGTACCGGCTTGTTCCACGTCACCTCGCTACGCAGATGAATCCCGTCAACCATCTTCTGTGCCTCGTCCACCGTCCACGCGCCGGACGTCAACACCAGCAGCGTGCCATCGCGCCGTAACTTCACCGTCCCCGCCAGGGACTCGCCCTGTTGCCTGCTTAGCGATTCAATCGCACGCTCGTGCTCACCCGCTATCTCCGGCGTCGGATACAGCAGCAGCGTCAGCAATCCGCCTCCCTTGTACTTCGCCGTCACCGCCTCCGCGCTCTTGTCGAAGCCCACCATCTCCGCGGGCAGCACTCCACCCGTCGCGCGATAGTCCGCCGGTCCCAGCGCATAGCGCAGCGAATCCGCGTCGAGCCCCTTCACCGGCAGCAGCTCCGGAAGCAGCGGCGCGATCGCCGCCGATCCGCTCACCTTCGGCAGATGAACGATCAGCTCTCTGGTCAGCGCAAGCATCGCCTCGTGCTCCAGCCTGAATTGGCCCGCCACCACATTCACCCCGCTTCGCAGTAATAATTCATCTCCGTTCGAGAGCGCTTGGTCGCCTATTTTTTCCGGCCGCATCCCTGGCCTGCGGAAGTAGTCGTACGCCGCAACCGCGCCGCTCGCATCGCCGAACCTGTACACTGCAACCGAACCCTGCGGCAACGCGTTTTTATCGCTTATCGCCGCATAGTCAGATCGCGCAAACCGCCGCAACCCATCCTCCGTCATCACGGTCGCATCCGCGGCATCCACCACGCCCAGCCCATCGCCCACTTCGCCCTCGGCCACGCGCTTCAGTTTGCCCAGCGTCGCCGGCAGCAACGGAGTGGGTGGCTCCACCAGCATCGTCTTTGCATCCTGCCCGGGAACCTGTAGCTGAGTCTGCGCCCGCGAAGAAACTCCCGCGCCCAACGCTACGCACAGCACTGCTGCAGCCGCGCAAACCGCAACCCCGCGCAAAGCAACAAGCAGCATGGAGTGCCGCGCCGGCAATCGAAAAAGTTCACCCATACAACGCTCAGATTACCACCGCGCCCGCATCGATTGCTCGACTCTACCTATCATGACGAATCTGTTCGGTGCATTTTGCAGCCGGGTTGAAAAAGTGGCAAAGAATGTTGTGTCAGCTTGAACGGAAGAGTACGCGTTTACGCGTGCCGAAAGTCATATCCATTTTTATGACTGCGCTTCTTTGATCGCCATGCAATCAAAGAAGAGCAACAACCGCATTTCAACTCCTAAGGGTTGTTGGTAGCATCATCCTGTGCTGGAACTCTCTACGCCCGTCAAGTTTGTTAAGCGAGTGGGCGAGCGCATCGCCGCCGGTCTAGCCACGCGAGGCGTGGAGACCGTCGAGGATATTCTCTATCATCTTCCCTTCCGCTACGAAGACCGACTCAATCCACAGCCCATGGCAGAGCTGGTGGCCGGGAGCACGGCCTCCATCATCGGCGAGGTGCGCGGCACCGTGCTGTTACGCACCCGCTCGGGCCCCATCTTCGAGATGACCCTCGGCCAGGGCCTCGGCACCGTCAAATGCATGTGGTTCCATGGGGCCTATCTCAAAGACCGCTTCAAGCTGGGGCAGATGGTCGCGGTCTACGGCAAGCTGGAACCCTCGCGCTCCGCCATGGCCGCCGCAGCAACCGGAACGCTTGGCGCCGCTGCCGGCCGCTTCAAGATGATCCAGCCTCAGTTCGAAATCATTCCCGACGGCGCCGATCCCGAGGACTCACTCGAAATCGGCCGCATCGTCCCCGTCTACGAGTCGCTCGGCGGGACCACACCCTGGGGTGCGAAACTCACCTCCAAATGGATGCGCCGCATGGTGTGGAGCATCTTCGAGGAACTCAGCAGCGAGTCCCCAGAAACCCTCCCCGCCCCGCTCCTCCATCGCCTTCATCTCCCTTCGCGCCTCCAGGCACTCCGCGCCGTGCACTTTCCCGAGGCCGGAACCAACGTGGTTGAGCTGATGTCCTTCACCACGCCCGCGCACAGGCGTCTCATCTTCGAAGAACTCTTCTACCTCGAACTCGGTCTGGAACTCAAGCGCCGCCGCATGAGGGAGCGCGTTGGTACTGCCTTTACTACAGGCCCCGCCGTGCGCGAGGCCATCAAGCAGGTGCTTCCCTTCCATCCCACCTCGGCGCAGAAGCGCGTGCTCGCCGAGATCGTTGCCGACATGCGCCGTCCGCAGCCCATGCGCCGTCTTCTGCAGGGCGATGTCGGCTCCGGTAAGACCATCGTCGCCATGCAGGCCGCCCTCATCGCCATGGAGAACGGCTGTCAGGCCGCGTTGATGGCCCCCACAGAGATCCTCGCCACGCAGCATTATCTATCTGCCCGCAAACTGCTCGGCGGTGTCATCTCGCCCAGCACGGGCAAGCCGTATAAGATCGCATTGCTCACCGGCTCGCTCGACCCTGCCGCCAAACGCCAGACGCAGGGCCGCATCATGCGCGGCGAGGCGCAGTTCGTCATCGGCACCCACGCGCTGCAGGAGGACAAGGCCGACTTCGCCAATCTCGGCCTCGTCATCGTCGACGAGCAGCACCGCTTCGGCGTGCAGCAGCGCTTCAAGCTGATGAGAAAGCCCACGGCCGACGGCGTCGCCAGCGATCCCGACGTACTCGCCATGACGGCCACGCCAATTCCGCGCACCCTCGCACTCACCCTCTACGGCGACCTCGAAGTCAGCGTGATAGACGAGATGCCGCCCGGCCGCACGCCCATCGTCACCCGCCGCACCACCGAGGAGCACGCCGCCGAGGTCTGGGAGTTTGTTCGCAAGCAGGTCGCGCAGGGCCGCCAGGCCTACCTCGTCTATCCCGTTATTGAAGGATCGAAGGACGATCAACCCGAACTCGACTTCGCGCGCGATGAAGAGCAGGTCAGCGAACCAATCACGAAGACCGAATCAAAGAAAAAGTCCGCCCGGACCAACAAACTCTTCCCCGCTGCAAAAACCAGGCTGCGCTCTGCAACCGAGATGTACGACGAGCTGCGCGCCGGCGCGCTCGCCGGTCTGCGCCTCGGCCTGCTGCATGGCCGCCTCGGCGCCGACGAAAAGGAAGTTACCATGGCGCGCTTCCATCGCGGCGAGATTGATGTCCTGGTCTCCACCACCGTCATTGAGGTCGGCGTCGATGTCGCCAACGCCTCTGTCATGGTCATCGACCACGCCGAACGCTTCGGCCTCGCCCAGATGCACCAGCTCCGCGGGCGCGTAGGTCGCGGCGCGGCGAAGAGCTTCTGCATTTTAATGACAGGGGACAAAGTAACGGAACAGGCCGACGCCCGGCTGAATGCCATGGTCCAGACTCAAGACGGGTTTGCCCTCGCCGAACTCGACCTGCAGCAACGCGGCCCCGGCGAGTTCTTCGGCACACGCCAGACCGGCCTTCCCGAGTTCCGCGTCGCCAATCTTCTGCGCGACCGCGCCCTGCTGGAGCTGGCCAAAGTCGAGGCCGAACGATTCGCCGCACGGCCCGATCCCGCACTTCCACCCGCCGAGATCGCCGCCGTCTGGGGCCGCCTCAAACAACAATGGCAACGCCGCTACGGCCTCGTCGAAGCGTAAATCCGTTACCTTTGACTGTTTTTTGTTTGTCATTCCGCAGCGCAGCGGAGGAATCTGCTTCTGTTCTTGCCTCTGTCCTTGCTGTTCCCTGTTTCCCTGTCAAGCCCCTCGAAGCCCTAAACCCTCCCTAACAAACGCCAACCAAACAACTTAAACTGAAAAATACTTGGCATAGTAGTTTCTCTCCGCAGCGTATAATTAAATCAGTAAGCAAAACCAAACAGACCCGGCCACCGCTGGGCCTTCGCTTTTAATACGTCTCACGCGCTTAGCTCGAGCTTAACCTGCATATTTTGAATACTTTACGCTATTTGCACGGGGGGGGGGTACACGCAAAGACGAACGCATCCAGCAACCCCGAGCAGGAGCCTTATCACCGGCGTTACCGCTTCCACTCGCCGCTCTTGCCCCCGCTCTTGCTCACTAGCGCCACCTCGCGAATGCGTATTCCTTTGTCCAGAGCCTTGGTCATGTCGTACACCGTCAGCGCGGCAACTGACGCCGCAACCATCGCCTCCATCTCCACGCCAGTTACAGCCGTTGTCGCCGCAGTTGCGCGGATGCGAACGCCTCCCGCAACCACCTCCGCCTCCACATCCACAACGCTTAACGCCAGCGGATGGCACATCGGGATCAGCGCCGCCGTCTGTTTTGCCGCCTGAATTCCTGCGAAGCGCGCAACCTCCAGCGGATCTCCCTTTGGATTTTTCGGCAGCGCTGCCAGTACCGCCTTCGATAATTCGACAAATGCCTCCGCTACAGCCTCGCGCCGCGTCTCTTTCTTCGCGCTCACATCCACCATGCGCGCCCGCCCTGCCTTATCGTAATGACTCAACTTTTTACCCATGCAGTGAGCCTACCGCAGCAGCACGGAAATCACATCTCCCGCCTTGCAATCGCGTCCCTCAGGCAGTACCGCATAGCAATTCGAGCGCGAGTTCGCCGCCAGGTCGCCCGACCCCTGAGACCCCACAATCCGCACCTCGGGCCGTTCCAGATCGTGCCGCACGATCGCGGGAAGAATCCGCGTCAACCCATTCTTGCCCTTCGCAACTTCCGCAAGCGTGGCTTGCACAAACCTCGGTCCCGCCACACCAGCACCGCATAGCGCCCGCAGCAGCGGCCCCACAAAGCAATGGAACGTCACTTGCGTCGAGACGGGATTCCCCGGCAACCCAAAGAAATAAGTCCACTCCCGTTTCTCCGCTGAATTGCTGAATTGCTGACTCGCTGACTCGCTTCTCGGCAGCCGCCCAAACACCGCCGGCTTGCCCGGCTGCATCCGCACCCCGGTAAAAAAGAACTCAGCGCCTGCCTCCGCCAGCACCTCCTCCACCAGATCGTACTTCCCCACCGAGACTCCGCCCGACAGCAGCAGCAAGTCGTTCTCGCGTCCCTCCGCAATTCTCTTCCGCAAGCTGTCCAGCGAATCGCGCGCAATCGCCAACCGACACGCCTTCCCACCCGCAGCCTCCACCAGTGCTGCCAACGCGTACCCGTTCGAGTTGCGAATCTGATGTGTCTCCGGCGTCTGGTCTAACTCGACCAACTCATCTCCGGTAGCTACTATCGCCACTTCGGGCCGATTGCACACCGACAGCTCAGCGTAACCACACGACGCGGCCAGTGCAATCTCCGCCGCGCCCAGCGATGTTCCCGCAGCCAGCAGCACTTCTCCCAGCCGCGCCTCACTGCCGCGCCGCACAATGTTTTCCTCCGCGCGCAAGCTGCGCCCAGCCGCGGCTCGCACCTCGCCTCCATCCTGTTCCGAATGCTCCATCATTGCCACCGCGTCCGCACCCACGGGCAGCGCGGCGCCAGTCATAATCTCCACCGCTTCGCCAGCCTGAATCGAACCACAGAGCCACGCATCGCCCGCTCGAACCTGACCCGCCACGCGCAGTCTGCGGCCACTCGTCCACTCCGCCGCCCGTACGGCAAACCCATCGCGCGTCGCGCGGTCAAACGGCGGCTGATCGCGGTCCGCCCTTACCTCCTCTGTCAGAACTCGTTGTGCGGACTGCAACAGCGAGACTCGTTCCGCTCCCATCGTGCGCACCTCTGCCGCATGGTGCAGCACGCATTGCAGCGCCTGTGCAAACCCGAATCCTCGCGCCAAATTTGATGCACCGCTCATCCACACTCCAGACCGACTTCTACTGACCAGCCATGTCTTGTTTCCAAGAAAAGGCCCCGGGCTTGATTCGCCCAGGGCCACTTCTGTGAATAGAAAACTCTACTTCTTCTTGGCAGGCGTAGTCGGAGCAGCCTTGTAGTTGCTCTGCACCGTCTCATTCAGTCCGGCAAGCAGGCCCTTGATATCGGCTGCATGAACTCCCGCAGGGGCCAGTTTAAGATACATATTGCATGCGTCGACCAGCCCAGGAGGAGCGACAAACGTCTTCCCATCTGGCCCCAGCGCAATCAGCGGGGCCAGCCCCTGGGTCTTGAGGTAGTAAGCCTCCGCCTTGGTCGGATCGGCTGTAATCGCCTTGTCCGCCGCCTCAGCAACCCCGTCTGACTTGCCTGTCACCAGGCTTGAGTTGTATAGCGTTACCGCCTCATTGAAGTAATACTTCGCGGCACTCTTGGGATCTGCCGTTGCCGCCGCGTCATACGCAGCCGCAGCCTCTTGCGGTTTACCCAGTCTGCCCAGCGCGGCTCCCATCTGGTTGTCGGCCACCGCGGCAGTATCGGGACTCGGCTTGTCCTTCGCAGCATTCACGCTGATCGCCTTCTGGTACGAAATCACCGCCGCAGCCAACTTCCCTGCAACAGACGGGTCTGTCGTCTTGGCCGCCTTCGCAGCATTATCCGCCGCTACCGCATCGCCCAGTTGCGCGTCACCCAGCGCGTCCCACAGCAGCGCCTCATCCGCCTTGGCAGCAGTTGCATCCGTCATGGCCTTGATCGCAGCCGCATAGTTGCCGGCCTGCGTGTCCGTACGCGCCTGCTTCAGCAGCGCATTTAAATTTTCAATCTTGGCATTCTTCGCCATGATCTACCCGTTCTGCTTTTTCAGCTGCTCCATGGCATCCCGGTCGGCCGGACTCATCTTGTCGACGTACTCCTTGCGCGACATGTCGAAGTCCACCGTCTTATCGTCACCAGCAACCATGGGCGCAGGCATATAGTCCAACGGGTTGTTGTTCTCGAAGACAGCGGCAACATAGTTGCCCGGCTTGATACCTGTGCCTTTGTAGTTGCCGCTTGGGTCCAGTGGGAACGTGTATTCATACTTCTTATTCACCGTGGTGCTTTTATCGGTGGTAAGCCGGACTTCGCCCGTTGTGATGGTAACCCCCAACGGATCGTTCACATGCCCATGTATACCCGCCGTTGGCCCCGCCGGAGCCTCTGCCGGAGCTGCGGGTGCCGCAGCCTGCGCCATCAGACGCTCCGGCTGCGCCAGCGAACCCAACCCCAGCAGACAAGCCGACATCACAATCGCAATCTTCATCCTGAAAATCTTCATCGCACTCTCCCAACCCTCTCTCATCGCACTTGGCTCGCAACGTGTTTTCCCTGCGAACCTATCCCATCCAGACTATCTCTTGCGGTATCGCTCGTCCCTGGCTGGACAAACCGCCAACCTCACTCAATTTCACGCGATCTGGCACTCCACCTGCAGTTTCGGGTATCACATTCTTCATTCTCTGCACCAGACAAACTCTCGCGACCGCGAACTCCTGGTCTCGTCTACGCCTCCCGATCCGGCCTCCACAACCAGCACTGACCAACTTACATGCAACCGTATGCCGAATTCAACTCCCACACGTCTTGCGCCATCTTCTCCCACCGTGATCGGCGTCCGCAACCTCCGAATCCTTTCACGGTTCAACCTTCCGCGCCGCCTTGGCCAGCCAATAGGTTGATCTGCTCACTTCTCTTCCACGCTCTGCAGATGGAAGGTGATCGTCCCCCAGAACAGCCGAGCACGAATCTGCACCGGCATATGGCGCGCGTCGTCGGTATACCATATCCATATGCTGCCGCGGTTTTTCACGACGCCTTCCTCGGCCGTGGGCTGCACGCGTATGGTCTGGAACGTCCCGGCCGGTGTCTTGACCTCCTCGCGCGCCTCCACCTTCATCGTCACCGTTACGGTTCGCATCGCGTCAGCCAGCGGAAATCCGAAATCCTGCCCCACCGTGAGCCGCTGCGACGCCGCGTAAAAGATCCCTGTCAGCGAATCCGTCACGCAAGCCGGAATCGAAGTGGTCTGCTGTTTTTGCGTGCCTTTAACCAGGTTGCGGTCCACCTGGGTCTGTTTGCCCGCGTTATAGTCGAACGTCAGATCACTGGAGACCTTGCGCAGTCCCTCCTGCACCTGCTTCCAAAAGCCGTCCGAGCAGCCCGTCTTGGTGTCCATCGTCGATTGGAACCGGTCCACAACAGGAAACAGCATATTCACCGCGCCTACTGTGTCCGCGGTCGCCGTTACATGTAACTTGTCCCCCTGCTGCTCCAGATGGAATACCGCCGTCCCCCCGGTAAATACGCGCCAATCCACGGTAAAGGTCAGCGTCTGCCGCGCCGGAAACACATAGCCCGCAACCGGCGGTTGTAGCGTAGGAATGGGGCGCTGTGCGGTCGGCGACTGCGCCTGCGGCTCCATATGGATCGTCTGCGCCGAGGTCAACTGCGTCCACACACGCGCAGAGGAAAACACCGTCAGCAGCACGGCAGCCAGTGCAAGCCGCGCCAACTTAAAGCCGGAGAAGGGAGCCGCGGGACGATTCTGACCATTCAGACCAATCAAGGATTCGCAGCTCGCACAAGAAAGATGGTTGCAACCTTCAGCGTGTAAAGAACAGCAATTTCAGTAACAGCGCAAGGTAGAGGACCACTGCGCCCATAGCCGAATTGTACTCGCGGTGACGCAGATAAAGCTCCGTCGAAAAGCGGTTCCCCGCAGGGCCTGAGCCGTCCATGGCCATCTCCTTGTCTGCGCCAGCTCCTCGCGGCAGAAGCCTCGGCACAACACGCGCATACGCAGCGAAGCCCGTGAAGTGCTCGCGCAGATATGCTTCCTCGCTGAGTATCGTGGGAATATAGATCGCTGCGAACAGCGCGACCAGCAGTACCAGGATCACCCAGCTCGCTGCCGCGGCAGCAAAACCGAACGCGATCAGCATCGACCCCAGATACAACGGGTTCCGTGTGTGCGCGTAAGGCCCGGTCGTGGTCAGTTGCGTGTCCTTGCACACATAGCCGGACGCGTACCCTCGCAGCCATAGTCCCGGCAGCACCAACCCCAGGCTCAGTGCTATCGTCCGCCAACTTGGTTTCGCCAGCCACAGATACAGCGCCGCGAACGCAAACCCCATCGGCACCCGAATCCGCCGCGCAATCTTCTGCCAACCCATTCGTCCGCTCACACTCGTATGTAACCCTTCCGTCTACTCAACAATTTTCTCACCCTCAAACCTTGTCCCTCGAATCCTGGTCTCGTACCTACCCCAGCATCTCCATTGCCGCCGCCGTCACCTCGTCCACCCCGATGCGCAACATTCCAGCCTCAACCTCGCTTACACGCTTGTGGCTGGTCACGCTGCCCGTATCGCGCAGCACTCGTGAGCGAGTCCCATAAGGTCCATTGCGGGCCGGGTCGGTCGGCCCAAATATCCCCACAACTGGACGCTCCAGCGCAGCCGCCAGATGCAGTGGACCGGTATCGCCCGCCACCACCACCGCAGCCCTCCGTGCCAGCGCAATCAACTGTCCCACTGAGCATGGCACCACCCGCGCCGCTCCCTCACTCGCCTGCGCCACGCACTCCGCCTCCCGCGAGCTTTGCTGCGAGCAGTTCACCACGGAGTGCACGCCCTGCCGTGCCAACTCCGCAGCCACCCTCCCAAATCGCTCCGCCGGCCATATCTTCGCCCCCCATCCGCCGCCCGGCGAGATAAGGCAGAATCTCTCTAGCCCCACCACTTCCGTAGCCCATCGCTCGTCTATTTCGTCCATCGGCAGCGTCACCCGTGCCGGATGCAACACCTCGCTTACCGCCGCGCCTAGCAGCTCGCAACCCTGCTCCACCACGTGCGTCGACGTGATCTCCACCTGCTGTTGATAGAACCAGCGGGCCATCCGCTCCCTCGGTGCCGCGGGTCCTGCAAAGACGGACGCCTGCGCCATGCGTCCTACCATTGCCGACTTCAACGCCCCCTGCATGTCCACACATACGTCGAAGCTGTCGTCTTGCAGCACATCGCGCAGACCATGAATCTCCGAGCGCGTCTTCAGCGAGATCACCCTCCGCTTCCAGGCGCGGGCCGGCACACGGTACCAGCGATCCACCAGCGCCCGCACGTCATTGCGACCTTCAATTTGCTGCAGATCGTTGGGGTCTCCGGCAATCTGCAGCAGATCGCTCCATTGCGGTTCCAGCGCCCACCCTATAAACCACTCTGGGTGCCGCTCACGCAGAGCCGCCACGGCCGGCATCGCGTGCAGCACATCGCCCATCGCTCCGATCCGTATGATCAGCACTCTCACCGGCAGCGCGCCTCCAGTTCGCGCACCACGCCCGCCTCATCCACAAACCGAGCCTCAAGCCCTGCCACACAGAACGGCCCCACTTCGCACAGTCGTTCCAGCATAACCCCATTAAGTTTCACAGCATCCTTCGCCGTGGTTAAAAAACCGGTCGCTCCACAACTCGTTGCCCTTGCAACCATCCCTACCATATCCGTCATCGAGTACGCATGATGATCCTCGAACGCGAACCTCTCCGCCAGCGAGCAATCCGCCTCCTCCAGCATCGCCCAGAGCTCCTCCGGACGTGCAATTGCGCAGAACGCCATCGGCCTTGCTCCCGCTCGGCCCGCCGCAAGCTGTAGCTTCCGCCTAACACACCACAGCAATGCGTCCGCACGCATCAGCCCACGCACCTTCGCCTCTATGCGCTCCCGCTCCTTCTCGCGAAGCACCACTACATCCGCCCGGCGTAGCGCTGCCAGAGGCTCCCGCCGGTTTCCCGCCGGCAGCAGCGCATCGTCCAGATCCTCCTCCGTCACCAGCACAATATCCAAAGTCCGCGCCAGCTCGCGATGCTGAAAGCCATCATCCAGAATATGAACGCAACGACCCACATCCCTCGTACTACCTCCCTCTGCAGCCACTCCCGCCGCGAAGCGCTCAGCCCCAACCCACACCGGCACTCCTGCCCCCTGTGCGATCATCACCGGCTCATCGCCATAACGCGCTGCCGGATCCGCCGTACTCAGATCGACCTGCTCGACGCCCCGCCCTGCGCGCCCATACCCCCGCGACAGCACATTCACATGCCACCTCTGCGCCTTCAGCAACTCCGCCAGCGCAATCACAACCGGAGTCTTCCCCGCCCCACCGGCCGACAGGCTTCCGATGCTGATCACCGGCCACTGCAGCCGACGCATCCGCAGCATGCCCACCCGCCGCAGCCCATCTTTCGCACCAAGAACCACCGCGCGCACCGCCAGCCCCGCCGCGTATACCGGCATCAGCGGCCACGCCCATACCCGCCGCGCCTTCATCGCCGAGCCTCATCTCTCACCAGCCCCAGCAGCGCCGCGACCGCACGCCCCGTCGCTCCCTGCTGTTCCTCAAAGACCCGCCTGCCGCGCTCTCCCATCGCCCGCGCCGCGTCTCGATCCGTAAGCATTTGCAGAAACGCTGCTTCCAGCTCATCTCCATCGTTCACGATGTGAATCGCGTCTGCCTCTTGCATCTTCGTCACAACATCGCGGAAGTTTTCATACGATGGCCCCATAAGTACAGGTACACCGAACTGTGTCGGTTCCAAAGGATTGTGCCCTCCACGCCCTACCAGACTCCCTCCGACGAAAGCCACATCCGCCACGCCATACACTGCCGCAAGGTCACCCAGTGTGTCGAGCACAACGATCTCTACACCCTGATTATCCTTGGCTTCCGTAAACGGCAAGTAGGCCTGTACGCTTTGCTTGCCCTCCAATAGCTCTGTTGCCTTAAGACTAGGAAACTCAATCGCCATCTCATACACATGCTTAAATCGTTCAGGATGTCTTGGAGCCAGCACAAGCAACACTCTCATCTCTGTTCGTGGCGCACCTTCCCACGCATGAATCACGTACGAATCTTCATCGTGCGGCTCGGCATCAACCGTACTTCCTGCAACAACAATCGGCCGCCCCGCCGCCGCTTCTTTGATCAACTCCGCCACACGGCTCGCCTTCGCAGCCCGCACGTCATACTTCAGGTTTCCGATCGCCCGCACTGTCTCTGCACGCGCTCCCATCGCGACCAACCGCCGCGCGTCCTCCGCGCTCTGCGCCAAAAACAGATCCACCCGCCGCACCACCCGCCCCCAGATCGCCCGCACTTTCAATGCCCGCGCAAAGCTTCTATCTGAAACCCGAGCATTCACCACCGCCACCGGGGTGCCAGCCCGCCCACACTCCACCAGCATCCGCGGCCACAGTTCACTCTCCATCAGCACCAGTAACCTTGGCCGCAGAGCGCGCAGATACGCCCTTACAGCCCAGGCAAAGTCCAGCGGATAGAAGAACACTCGTTCCGCCCCAAACCGTTCCTTCGCCAGCGCCTGTCCGGTCGCCGTCGTTGTAGAAATCACCACCACCCATCCCGAGCCCAGCGCCTCCTCCAACTCCGCCACTAGCCGCGTTGCTGCCAGCACCTCGCCCACGCTCACCGCATGGACCCATACCACCTGCCGCACCGCCACCGCGGCCCGCAGCTTGGCCGACACGCGCCCCAGTCGCTGCCACATCCCAGCGCGATACCTCACCATCCGTACCAGCCACCACGGCGAGCATAGAGCCAGAACCACCGCCAGCAGCAAGCTATACAGCGCCATTCCCATCGTCCGTCACTCTCTAGTTGCAAGGAACCGCAACCGCCAGCTTTACCGCAGCTTCCGTGTTGATGATAATCAACCCAGCATGTACACGCACTACAGCGGTTCCCAACGGCTTCCATCGCGCGCTCTCCGTGTGCTCTTTGCCATAGCCATCCTGCTCGCATTAACGGCCAACGCCGCATCGAACAAATCTGCTCCACCAGCCCAGACCGCCGACACCTATCCAGCCAACGAGTCCCACCCCAGCGAACATCTCACCGTTGCCATCTACCCCTGCGACGACCCCAAGCAGTGCCCCTTCTTCCGCGTGCCCTACCTTCAGCACGGCCTTCTGCCTGTCCGTGTCATTTTCACCAACGACGGCGACCGCGCCCTGCAGCTCAGCGACGCGCGTATGCAGTTCATCTCCGCCACCAACGATAAGATTCCCGCCGCGACCCTGGAGGATATCAACCGTCGCATCTTCACCTACAAAAGCACCAAGCCCATCCACATCCCTCTGGATCCCTTCCCCATTCAACGCACCCCTGTCGATAAAAAAATTGCCCAGGACGACAACGACTTCGGCTTCCAGGGGACCGTAGTCAACGCCCACTCCACCCTGGCAGGCTATCTCTTCTACGACATCACCGGCCTTGACGATCCCGCCCTCAAAGGCGCCGTCCTCTACATCAAGATGATCTACACCATGGACGGCAAGCAGGAGCTCTTCGACTTCAATATCCCCTTCGACAAGTGGCTCGCCGCCAACCCCAACTCCCCCTCCAACCATCCACGGAAGTAGCAATGCTTAACATACGACCTGCCACCTCCGCCGACATCCCCGAGATCCTCGCCTTCATCCGTGAGCTGGCCGAGTACGAGCGAGAGCCCGCCTGCGCCATCGCCACCGCCGACGACCTGCTGCGAGACGGCTTTGGCCCCACCCCTCGCTTCCACTGCCTCATCGCCCAGTGCGATAGCCTCCCCGTCGGCTTTGCACTCTACTTCTACAACTACTCAACATGGCGCGGCCACGCGGGCATCTACCTGGAGGACCTCTTCGTTCGCCCCGCCTTTCGCGGCAAGGGCATCGGCAAGGCGCTCTTCGCCGCCGTCGCCGCCATTGCCGTCGCTGAAGATTGTCCACGCTTCGAGTGGGCCGTCCTGGACTGGAACACCCCCGCCATTGACTTCTACAACTCCCTCGGCGCCACGCCGCTCTCCGAGTGGACCATCATGCGCCTCTCAGGCTCACCTCTTGCCGCCGTCGCCTCCAAATGCATGTAACTATACGTGTAACAATTTTAAACAATTGGGCGCGTGCATCTGTGCTAAGGTTTGTACATCCCGGATCAATTTGGTGATTCGACCTCGACTCAACCCTGAAAATTTAACCTTGGAGGAATGCTATGCGAAGAGGATTCTTGCATGTATGCCTGTTAATGGGGGCTCTGTCGTTCACAACTATCACCGCATGCGCGCAACAAACCGTGCATGCACTGACCGGAAAGATCACAGGGATCGATCCCGCAACCAACACCATTCAGGTCACGACCGACGATGGTTCAAAAGGCCTCTTCGACATCCTGACCCAGAAAAACGTTCTGATGGACTTCGAGAAGAACGTCAAGGCCATGACGGTCCCGGCAGGCTCCTTTACCAAGGCCAACTGCGACGCCGTCGTCTACTACTTCGGGGACAACGTTACCAGGACGACCGTCGCGGTGGAAGAGCTCGGCGCAGGCCCCTTGGTGAAAGTGCTTGGAAATGTCGTCAAGTTCGACAAGCACGCCCATCTGCTCACTATCAAAGACGCTTCCGGTCAGCTACAGTCCTTCCTCATCGACGCCAAGACTGTCGCCGATTCGTTCGATGGAGTCCTCTTGGGTCAGAAGTTCGATCCGGACAAAGGTCAAAAGGTTCACATCACCGCCAACACGCAGAACGGCGTCATGACAGCATTGTTTATTCGCGCTCTGTCGTTGTAGGCCGAGTGATAAATCTTCGCGCCTGTCTTAATTGGCCCGGTGTCCCATCCGTGACGGCTCCATCGTGATGGGCGGAATACTCGCAGTCTGGTACGCGCAAGGCAACAATCCCCTATCCTTGAAGCATGAAGAGGATCAAGGTCATTGGCGGAGGACTGGCCGGCCCGGAGGCTGCGCTGCAGGCTGCCGCGCTTGGCTGCGAGGTTGATCTCTACGAGATGCGCCCCGCCCGCTCCACCGAGGCCCACCAGACAGCCGACTTCGCCGAGTTGGTCTGCTCCAACTCGCTCAAGTCCGAGTCGGAGAACACCGCTCCCTGGCTCCTCAAGCAGGAGATGCGCCGCGCAGGATCCATCCTGCTCGCCGTAGCCGACGCTAGCGCCGTGCCCGCCGGCCATGCCCTGGCGGTCGACCGCGTCGAGTTCTCCCGCCGCGTCGCCGACCGCATCGCAGCCGAACCCAGGATCACCGTTCATCGCGAAGAGGTCACCGCGCTGGATCCCGACGCCCCCGACACCCTTACCATCCTCGCCACTGGCCCGCTTACCAGCCCGGCGCTCGCAGCCGAACTACAGCACCTTACCGGCTCCAACCACCTGGCCTTCTATGACTCGATCTCGCCCATCGTCGACGCCACCACAATCGACATGTCGAAGGTCTACTTCGCCGCTCGCTACGACAAAGGCACCGCCGACTATATCAACTGCCCCTTCACCAAAGAGGAATACGACCGCTTCCTCGATGCCCTCACAAGCGCCGAATCCGTCCCCGTAAAACCCTGGGAGCAGATTCCCAACCATGAAAGTTCCGGTGCCCCATCCATGACAGCTTCATCGTTAATCGGGGTCCCCGGCGAGCGGTCTTTGCTCGTTGCGGTGGGATGGGTGGGATCGACGAATCCCTTACCCACCACGGAGGCCCTCCATTATTTCGAGGGCTGCCTACCCATCGAAGAGACGGCACGTCGCGGCCGCGATACCCTGCGCTTCGGCCCCATGAAGCCGGTCGGTCTCACCGATCCCAAGACTGGCCGCTGGCCGTACGCCGTCGTCCAGCTTCGCCAGGAGAACTTGCGCGCCGATAGTTACAACCTGGTCGGCTTCCAGAACCACTTGAAATTTGGGGAACAGGCCCGCGTGCTGCGTCTCATCCCCGGTCTTGAGAATGCCGCCTTCCTGCGCTACGGCCAAATCCACCGCAACACCTACATCGACGCCCCCTCGCTGCTTACCGAGACGCTGCAGCTCCGCGCCCACACCTCCATCCTCATCGCCGGCCAACTAAGCGGAGTTGAAGGCTACACCGAGTCCATCGCAAGCGGCCTGCTTGCCGGACGCTACGCCGCAGCCCTGGCGCGCGGCATCCAACCCACGCCCGCCCCGCGTGCCTCCGCCAATGGTTCTCTGACCCACTACATCACCCACGCCCAAACAGGTGGCCAGAGCAAGCGATTCCAGCCCGCCAACATCACCTTTGACCTGCTACCGCCCCTGGAAGACGACCTTCGCCGCCGCGTCCGCGAGAAAAAAGAGCGCCACAGAATCCAGTGTGAGCGCGCCCTAGCCGCATGGGACGCGTGGCTCACAGAATAATTTGTGTGACGGCGAAATCTCCGTGCTACCCTCATCGCATCTAATTATGAGACCCCTCAGCGCATTTGAAGCCATCAGCCCCGCACTGGAACGCACCAAGGACGTCCTCGCCCGCCCATTCCGTTTCGGCACTTTTCTGAAGATCGCCGCTGTTGCCTTCTTCGCGGAGATGGGCGGAGGCTTTAACTTCAACTACTCTCGATCCAGTAGCATGCACCAGCTTCCACCAGCTTTTCTTGCATTTATTGTGGCGTTCGCGTTAATGCTTGCCTTCGTATCCCTGGTCATCGGACTTATTCTTTTCTACATCGGCTCCCGCCTGCAGCTCGTCCTGATCGAATTGGTGGCAACCCGCTACACCCTGGTCGGCCCTCTCTGGCGTAAATACAGCAGCCGGACCTGGCGCTGGATCGGCCTCAAACTTCTCTTCCTACTCTGCGTTCTAATTGTTCTGCTGCCCTTCGCCATCGCGGGCGTCGTCTACTTCATCCATCATTTTCACGGGACCGGTACCTTCTCAGGCTTCAATCCCTTCACCGGCCTGCACATCGCGCAGATTCTTCTCTTTATCCTGGTCGCCTTCCTGGTTCTGCTGGTGATCTGCGCCCTCTTTATTCTGGTGCGCGACCTCGCATTGCCATCTCTAGCCTTGGAAGATCTCAATATCTCTCACTCTCTGGAACGCCTGCTCGCGCTCTTCGCCGCGGAACCCGGCCAGGTCATCCTCTACGTCGTCCTACGTCTGGTCCTGGGCATCGTCTTCGGCATCGCCGCGGAGATCGCCGTGGCTATTGTTTTGCTCCTCTCACTCATTCCGCCCGGGATCGTCGGACTCATCCTCTGGCTCTCCCTGCACAAGGCCGGGACCATTGGGATTGTATTGTTGGTCGCTTGCGCCATCTGCGGCCTGCTCGTCTATGTTTGCTGGGCGATCTGTGTGGTTCTTAGTTTTGTGGGATCGCTGCTCACCTTCTTCCAGGCCTACGCGCTCTACTTCCTGGGCGGACGCTATCCCCTGCTGGGCGACCTGCTCGACCGCTCCACGCCTCAGCCAGCCTATGCGACAACCGTGACATTCCCGCCACCTCCGCCGCCCTACCAGGCCCCACCGCCCGACCCGCTGCCATCACAACCATAGCGCAGCGAGTTAAATAGCCTCTGAATTTATGTCGTTTGTTTCGCGGAGTGGTCAGTTCCGTCCTCATCGTCTGCCCAAACGCAGTCGCATGCGTGGCATCGCCACGATTCTTCGCCAAGTGGCAGCGGCAAACTCAACATAGTCGTAGATACTAGTGCGGCGGATCGATCACGCCCTTCAAAGGTGATGTCAAACGATCCACAGCGTGGGCAATGTGGCTGGACATACTTCTTCTCGCTCTCATACTCAATTGCCACAGGGGTGGACTGACTCAGCAGTTCTTCAGCCGCGACTGTATCCTCTGGCCTGACCTCAAGCCGGATTCCCCCAACCGCGTTTGAGTAAAACCAGTCCATCCGAACGACGTTCTCGTCTCGCATGAAGCAGAAGATGCCCGCCGACTCCAAAATCGTGCGCCCCACCATCGCTTCCGAGAGATCCCGATAGCGCCGAATAGTTACCAGTTTCTGAGCAGTAACTTCATCCCAGCCATCAGGATTATCAATCAGAGGCGGCTCCATCTTCCGCCGCTCGAACTCACCACGGAGGGCAGTCTGGGCCGGCTCGACAAGAGAGTCGTACGAGGCAGCCAGATGCAGCAACTCCTCCTCATTCATGCGCTCATACTCCTGCGAGAAGCAGCTTATAGCGTTGGGATCGGGTTGCGCTGTCATGTTGAGGATGGTAGCAAAGACCTGTGTGAGAAGCTCGTGGAAACTCCTTCCTTTCCGTTGCTGCTCTACCGCTGCACGTGCCCGCTCAACTCCATCCGTGCGACGCGGCGGCCCGCATCCACATACACCATCCCCGAGAGTGGAGGTCCGCTGCGCCCCTGCATCATCGGTGTATCGTAAAGGAACCGCAGGTCCATGAATCGTACCGCGGTCCAGTCCGGGGTTCCCGCGGGAGCGTCAATGGGCGCTGTCGGCCCCATCTCCGTAACCACCGGCCAGCTCGACCAGTCGAGATATACCTCACCCAGCCAGCTCCGCTTGGCTACCAGGATCGCAGGCGTGGACGCAGGCTTGTAAAACAGGTCCTGCTCGGGGTCGGTCGCCACCGTCGACGGCAGCGTGTCCACCGAGGCCATCTGGTAGTACTGCGGCGTCTCCACTACGGTGTGCCATCGGTACGGATTGCCCGGATACGGGCTGGCCGTAACGCGCAAAATCTTCGCGGATACAATCTGCTGCGCCGAATCTGACCCAGCCAAAGCGCCTGTCGTCTCCGCCGGCCCATAGCTCGCTGTCGAGGCCAGTTGCACCGCCGCGTTGTGCTCCACCGCGCGCCAGCCCCATAGCGCCACCATCGCAAACAGAGCAAAGATCGCCCAGCCGCGCCCGCGAAAAGTCTCCCTGCGTGCGCCCACCTCGCCGCCAATCAGAGCAAAGAGCGCGGGAGCAATTAGCGCCATCAGCAGTACCGCGAACAGTACCGGCTCGAAGATAAAGCAGATCGACGCCGCGTACCAGTGCGCGTTGAACGGAAAGAAGGGCCGCAGTCCGTAATTGTTCGTCCAGTCCAGAAGCAGGTGACTGAGCAATGCGATCAGCACAAAACCGTAGAGCAGTCCCCAGCGTACCGGGGCCACCGTCAGTGGTCGAGCAATCACCGAATCACGACTGCCACTCGTGTCAGCATCACTCGCGTCAGTGCCTGGCTTGTTCACCTCAGCCCTTGCCCGCCGCACCCTCCAGAGATGCACCAGCCACACCGCGCTCAGCACAATCAACCCATCGAACGGAAGCCCGATCAATGTATGCGTAATTCCGCGATGGTGTTGCAGCGCGGCAACTGGCCCATTCGCCGACCACAATACATCCAGGTCCGGGGCCTCCGCCGCCAGCGTCATAGCCAGAGTTGCGTACGCCGCCTTACGGTTGAAGCCAGCCCGCGCAAGGCAGGCTCCGGTCATGAAGTGAGTAATAGGTTCCATAGAACTAGGACATTGTGCAGTCAGGTTCCAGCATACCGCGTGCACCGGAACAGCGCGCCATCATCCCCTCATCCTGTACCATGAGCCAGACTGCGAACTCCCATATTGCACACCACGACCCATCGTCCAAACTCATGGCGCGGCAAGGCTCAAACCCTCCTCGAACCCACGGTCGTGATCGTCTGCACCCTGGTGCTTACGATCTTCGTCATCGGTCTCTGCCTCCTGATGGTGAATGGCAACAATCCAGTCGGCCGCGACGTGGTCTCCTTCTGGGTTGCCGGGCGCCAGATCGTTCATCACGCAAATCCCTACGACAGCGCTACCGTCCTTAAGATCGAGCGCACGGTCGGCTTCTCCCCGCAATCTCAGGTCCTTCTCATGCGCAATCCACCCTCCGCGCTCCTCCTGGTGATTCCGCTTGGGTTCTTCGGACTGCGCACGGGAGCCCTGCTCTGGTCGCTGCTTCTGCTGGCGGCAATGGTGCTCTCGATCCATCTGCTGTGGCGTTTACTGGGCCACCCGCGTAACAAGCTGCATTATCTCCTCTACTGCTTTGCCCCTGCGCTGCTGTGCATCCTGGGCGGGCAGACTGCCCTCTTCGCCCTGCTCGGCCTGGTTCTCTTTCTGCGATTCCACCAGAAACGCCCGTTCGTTGCCGGCCTGTCGTTGTGGCTCTGCGCGCTCAAGCCTCACCTCTTTCTTCCCTTTGTCTTGGTGCTTCTGCTGTGGGTGGCTTTACACCGCGCCTACCGCGTGCTTGCGGGCGCGGTTCTGGTAGTGGCGGCAAGCTCACTGGTTGCGTGGCTGCTCGATCCCTCTGTCTGGGCTCAATACGCCCAGATGATGCGCTCCTCGGGGATCGAAGATGAGTTCATCCCATGCATTGCCGTAGCCCTGCGATTTGCCATCCATAGGCAAACGATGGCATTGCAGCTTCTTCCCGCCCTTGTGGCTTGTGCCTGGGCAATCCCCTTCTTCTGGAAGCGCCGCGCCCAATGGGATTGGATGCAGGATGGTGCATTGCTGATGTTGGTCTCCGTCTTCGCAAGCCCCTACGCATGGGTCACCGACCAGACAGTTCTGATTCCGGCGTTGCTAGTAGGTGTCTATCGTGCCACAACACGCGCACAGCTTGGTGCGCTCGCGCTGGCCAGCGCCGTCATCGAGATCACCCCCATCACCGGCAGAAGCTTTCACTCCGCCCTGTATCTTTGGACCACGCCGTTCTGGCTCGCATGGTACCTCTACGTCGCAGCAAAGTCGCGCACCCAGGCAAGCCAGCTCTCTCTATAATCATCCCAGAATGCCCTCCAAACCCACCCCCGGCCAGCAGATCGAAGCCTTGCGCGAGGACCTTCGCCACCACGAGCATCTCTACTATGTTCTGGACGCGCCGGAGCTCTCCGACGCCGAGTACGACCAGCGCATGAATCGCCTGCGTGCGCTGGAGACAGCCCATCCGGAGCTCATCACGCATGACTCGCCCACCCAGCGCGTCGGCGGCAAACCCCGCGACGGTTTCGTCAAAACGCCCCACTCCCGTCCCATGCTCTCGCTCGATAACGCCTACAGCGAGGCCGACCTGCGCGCATGGGATACGCGCTTGCGCGACGCACTACCCGGCAGTGAACAGGTTCGCTACGTCTGCGAACTCAAACTCGATGGCCTCTCGCTTGCCCTGCTCTATGCGCCCGCGCGCGATGGCTCCGCGCAACTGCAGCGCGGCCTCACCCGCGGCGACGGGACAATCGGCGAAGACGTCACCTCCAACGTTCGCACCATCCGCTCTATCCCGCTGCGCGTGGCGGAATCGAAGTTGCTGGCCGCCGGGCTGCCCGCAAGCTTCGAGGTGCGCGGAGAGGTCGTCATGCCGCACGCCGCCTTCCGCAAGCTCAATCAGGAGCGCGAAGCTCAGGGCCTCTCCCCCGCAGCTAATCCGCGTAATGCCGCCGCCGGAACCATTCGCACCCTTGAGCCCAACATAGTAGCCCAACGACGGCTGGATTTTTATGCCTACTTCCTTCTCCACAAAGATGATTCGAGTGCCCCATCCATACCGCGTTCTGAGCGGGATGGATGGGGCACTGCCCAATCCGCTGCCCTCGCCTCTTTGCGTACCGCCGGCTTTCGTGTCAACTCCCACGCTGCCACGGTGGATTCCATCGAAGAAGTTCTTGTCTTCATCGCCAAGGCCGACTCCTTGCGCGATTCGCTCGGCTACGAGATCGACGGCGTCGTCATTAAAGTCGACTCCACCGCCCAGCAGAGCCGCCTCGGCTTCACCGGCAAGGCTCCACGCTGGGCTATTGCCTACAAGTTCGCCGCGCGCGCCGGAATCACACAGCTTATTAAAGTGGATTTCCAGGTCGGCCGCACCGGTAAGCTCACCCCCGTCGCCATGCTCACCCCGTTGCTCATCGGCGGCACTACAGTCTCCCGCGCCACGCTGCACAACGCCGACGAGATCCTGCGTCTCGGAGTCCGAATTGGCGACTTTGTCCAGGTCGAGCGCGGTGGCGACGTCATCCCCAAGATCGTCTGCGTCATCGAGGATAAGCAACGCCTGCGCGGCAGTGAAGAGATCGTCTTCCCCACCCATTGCCCCGTATGCGGCACCGCGCTCGTTCGGGCCGAAGGCGAAGTGGACTGGCGATGCATCAACGCCAACTGCCCCGCACGCCTCGAAGAAGAGCTTCGCCACTTCGCATCCCGCACCGTCATGAATATTGAAGGCCTCGGCGAAGTGATGGTCGCCCAGCTTCTCGGTCATACGGTTACCGAACAAGAAGCCAATGCAGCTACTTCGGACCCAGAGCCTGACGATGCTATAGCTGAAGCTCCCACCCGAGATGCCCTTGTGCACTCATTGGCTGATATTTATTTCCTTACTAAAGAACAACTGCTCACTATTGAACGTGTAGGCGAGAAATCCGCCGACTCCCTCCTGGCCCAGATAGAACATTCTAAGAAATCTCCACTCAACCGTGTCCTCCTTGGCCTTGGCATCCGTCACGTTGGGGAGCGTACCGCACAGGCGCTCGCTGACGAATTTGGCAGCATCGAGGAACTCATCGCCGCATCAAGATCTGAAGCCGTTGGGGAAGACGACAGACTCACTCGCGTGAATGACATTGGGCCTAAGGTTGCATCTTCCATCCGCGACTTCTTCTCCAACCCCACCAATCTAGCTCTGATCAAGCGCCTCCAGGACGCGGGCCTCACCATGCCCGGCGAGAAGCGAGTCACTACCTCCACCCTCGACGGCCTCACCTTCGTACTCACCGGGACCCTCCCCACTCTCACTCGCGAGGCCGCCAAAGATCTCATCGAGTCCGCCGGAGGCCGCGTCTCCGGCACCATCAGCAAGAAGACTGACTACCTCGTCGTGGGTGAAGACTCCGGCTCCAAGCTCGACAAAGCCCGCTCCCTGGGCGTCGCCGTCCTCGATGAAGCCGCCCTGCGCGCCCTCCTCAAGGCACCGCAATAGCGGAGACGTTATCCGTCAACCCTCTCCGCAACTAATTCATAACTGACGCAACTTTCGAAGCACTGTATGCGTCCTATTTCTTGACAACCCATTCGCCCATTTTGCAGATTTAAACTAGGTCCTGCATCATCGCACCGCAAGAGTTTTCCGGCCCCGTTAGAACATTTGCCTACTATGGGTCACGCAGTCCAGAGACATCGTGCCAACCATCCCTGGAGAATCCTCCTTGCGCTGGTTTGCGTCCTTTTGGTCGCCGCCCTCGGCACTGTACAGGTCGCGCACACCCACCCCGACGGCACCGCGAACCACGCAGATTGCGCACTCTGCGCCGCGGCCCACATCTCAGTTCATACTGTTTCTTCTGTGGCTCCCGCGCCAACGACCTCTGTCGTCGCACTGCTTGTATACCTTCCGCCATCCATTCTCCCCAGCGCACTCGCCACCTTTGCCCTCTTTACTCGTCCCCCGCCAGCCGTTTGACCAGCGTTCCTGTCCAGAACCTTGTCAAAACGCACTCGGCAACCCAATAGGGGGACCTCATGCATACGTCTATACGACGCGGCATCTCTGCTGCATTCGTACTTCTCGCCTCGTTCGCCACAATGCTCTTTGTGGCCGCGCCTCGCGCCCAAGCGCAGGCTTCCTCACAGCGCCGTCCCGCACCCACGCCCGCTCCCGCGCGCACACAATCCGCAGGCAACGCCGGGACCATCTCCGGCGCAGTCGTCGACCCCACCGGAGCGTTCATCGCCAATGCCACCGTCACCCTAGCCAACGCCATCAGTGGCCTCTCCCGAACAGCCACTACCGATAACTCCGGTGCATATACAATTTCGAACATCCCCTTCAACACCTACCGTCTCACCATCACCGCCCCCACCATGGCTCCGGCCACGCAGACCGTAGACGTGCAATCCTTCGTGCCGCTCACCATCAACAGCACGATGCAGATCGCCTCCGCAAGCACCGTAGTCAACGTCACCACCACCAGCGGCGATCTGGTTGAGGCCGATCCGGTCAGCCACACCGATGTGGACCGCGACCTCTTCGACAAGATCCCTCTGGAGAGCATGACGTCGTCGGTCAGCTCGCTCGTTACGCTCGCCTCGCCCGGCGTCTCCGCCGACTCCAACGGCATGTTCCACGGGATGGGAGACCACGCCTCCAACTCATTCTCCGTGGACGGCCAGGCCATCACAGACCAGCAGTCCAAGGTCTTCTCCAACCAGATCCCCATGGACTCGGTGCAGTCGCTCGAGGTCATCCCCGGCGCGCCTTCGGCGGAGTACGGTGGCAAGACTTCGCTGGTCATCGTCGCCACCACCCGCTCCGGCCTGGGCGAGAGTAAGCCCACCGGCGAGGTAACCGCCTCCTACGGCTCCTTCGGTTCCTCCAACGTCGGCTTCAACCTGGCCACCGGCTCTGCCAAACTGGGCAACTTTATCTCCGCCAATGTCATGAACACCGGCCGCTTTCTGGACCCGCCGGAGTTCCACGCCATTCACGACAAGGGCAACGAGGAGAATCTCTTTGACCGCATCGACGTTCAGGAGTCCAGCGCCAACTCCATCCACCTGAACCTCAACTACACCCGTTCATGGTTCCAGACCCCCAACTCCTACGATAGTGAATACGCCACACAGTGGCCCACCAACTCGGCCGGAGTGCCGATAGGCCCCAACAACCTGCCTGTTGGCCCGGCCGACCAGCGCGCCCAAATCCAGACCGTCAACGTCGCGCCCAGCTACACCCATATCATCAACCCGTTCACCGTCCTCAACGCCGGCTTCTACTTCCGCCGCGACGGCTTCAACTACTACCCCAGCGCTAATCCCTTCGCCGACCGCGGCGCGCCCGACCTGCAGCAGGAGACCATCTCGCAGCAGCGCTCGCTGGCCAACGCCGGTCTGCACTCCGATCTCACCATCACCCACGGCGGCAACAACATCAAGGCCGGCCTCAACTACACCCAGACCTTCCTCACGGAGAACTTCCAGCTCGGCATCGTCGATCCCAACGTCATTGCCAACATGAATTGTGAGACCGCCGGCATTGCCACACCCGGTAGCACTTGTGCCACCCTCAAGCCCTATGACCTTACCCAGGGTGGCTCGCTCTATCCCTTCAACGGCCACACAGACATCAAAGAGTTTGCCGCCTACGCCCAGGACGCCATCACCGAAGGCCCCTGGTCGGGTAACCTCGGCCTCCGCTTCGACCAGTACAACGGCCTCACCGTCGCCAACCAGGTCGAGCCGCGCCTAGCACTCAGCTATAAGCTCAAGGGCTCCGGAACCGTGGTGCGTACCTCCTATGCCCGCACCCTGGAGTCCCCATTCAACGAAAATCTGGTGCTTGCCAGCGAGGGCTGCAATTCCGCAGTCATTGCCGCCCTCATTCCCTGCACCAACGCGCCCAACCGCCCCGGCTTTCGCAACGACTTCCACGCCGGCTTCCAACAGGCCATGTCGCGTTTCGCCGTACTCTCCGCAGATTATGTCTGGAAATACACCCACACCGGATACGACTTTTCCGTCCTCGGGGCCACACCCATCACCTTCCCCATCGGCTGGCACAATGCCAAGGTTCCCGGTTTCGAAGGCCGACTTGATATACCTCCCATACATAACTTCACCGCGCAGGTGGTCTTCTCCTCGGTCGCCGCACGCTTCTTCACACCGCAGACAAGCGGCCTCGGCACCATTCCCACGCCTCCCGGCGCCGCCGTAACCCACACTCCCTTCCGCATCGACCACGATGAGAAGTTCAACCAAACTACCCACGCCCAGTACCAGCTCGGCAAGCGCGGCCCCTATGTCGGCTTTAACTGGCGCTTCGACTCCGGCCAGGTCGCCGGAGCCGCTCCCTGCTACGGCACGCTCGCCTCCAACGACTGCCCCCAGACGGACACCTTTGACACAAACCGCACTGGCCAGCCCACCATTTACATCCAGGATCCCTTCGGCAACACACTCACCGCCGATCAGGAGGCCCAGGCCGGCTTTGCCTGCAACGGCGTCAGTGCCTCCCTCGGCCATCCCCTGCCGAGCACGTGCCTGGTCTCGCAGTTCACCTCATCGTTGCTGAGCATCCCCGCCCCCAACGCAGAGAACGACGACCATAACCCGCCGCGCGTCGCCTCGCGCAGCCTCTTCGACCTGTCTTTTGGAGAAGACAACCTGATGCGCAGCAAAGCCGACAACAAACGGACCCTCTCCGCCTCCATGACCATCGTCAACCTCACCAACAAGTACGCGCTTTACAACTTTCTCTCCACCTTCTCCGGAACGCACTTCGTCACCCCGCGCTCCATCTCCGGCCAGCTCGCCTACCACTTCTAGCCTTAAGGTGCAGGTTGTCATTCACAGACTGGCAGCCTGCATCTGTTTCTATCCCACCCGGCAGATCAAGCACTTCAGATAGCTCGTCTCCGGCAGGGTCACAATCGCCGGATGGTCCGGCGCAGCCCCGCGCATCTCCAGCAACTGCACGCTCCGACCGGCATTCTCCGCCGCCGCACGCAGCACACCAATGAACTCCTCCATCCCAACATGATGTGAGCAGGAGCAGGTCACTAGCGTCCCGCCCGCCGACAGCATCTTCAACGCGCGCAGGTTTAGTTCCTTGTATCCGCGCATCGCTCCCTCGGCCGCGCGCTTCGTCTTGGCAAACGCCGGAGGGTCGAGAACAATCGTGTCAAACCGCTCGCCAAGCTCCGCAAACTCGCGCAGCAGATCGAACGCATCCGCCTCGATCCAGTCCACCGCAGTTGTAATTTCGGGATTCAGCGCAAGGTTCCGATCCGCAACCTCCAGCGCCGCCCGACTCGCATCCACCCCCGTAACCCGCTCGCACACCCGCGCCAGATGCAGCGCAAAGCCCCCTTGATATGTGCAAACATCCAGCGCCCGCCCCACCTTACCCGATCCACCAACC
>DATKGA010000030.1:0-2771 GCA_035510935.1 Acidobacteriaceae bacterium | reverse complement strand
GGGAGAGGGAGGCGGGGCCGGTGGGGTCGGCTTCCGCTGGAGTTCCGTCAAATGTGCTGAAGACGTAGAACTCGTAGTGGCCTAAGTCGACGGGGGTGGGGTCGTCGGTTTGAAAGGGCGGACCGGCCTGCGCGCCCAGCCTGGACGCAGTCAGGAAGAAGAGCAGCACAAGCGCCATTCCCGGGAAAGCGATGCCGGTTCGCATCGACGAAGCGAGCTTGTTGAGGGGAGCTGTGTTCAGGTTATGCAGCCGTCGTCTCACTCGAACAATATAAATCGAAATTCGATATAAGCCAATGCGCGCGACCGCGGAAAGCGTTATATTCATGCTGTGTTGAAGCAACAGCGCGAACTCTATTTCGGTTTGATTCGCATCCACGTGCTGGTGCATGCGGCGCAGGAGCCAATCTTCGGTTTGGCCATGATGGAGGAGCTGACGCATCACGGCTACCGGATTGGCCCAGGCACGCTGTACCCGCTGCTGCACGGACTGGAGCGCAATGACCTGTTGAAGTCTGCACGCAGGATTGTCGGGGGGCGCAAGCGGCGCGTCTACAGCATCACCGGCGCGGGAAGGAAAGCGCTGGCCAGGGCCACTGAAAAAGTGGATGAACTTCACTACGAACTGCATGAAGAGCATCCGCGGACGATAGGCCGATAATCTCAATCCGCGATGCGTTCGTCCGCGATGCGTTCGAGGAGCGGGCCTGCGCTATTTCCGCGGGTAGTTCTTGGTCTGGCCGGTGCGGGCGTTGGTTACCGAGAAACTGCCGTCGGGCGAGGCGATCACTTTGAGCCAAGCGCCGTCCGAGCCACCCTTCACATTGGCGATCAGGGCGTCCGCGCTGTTGTGTGCGGCGTCGGAGTCTTCGGCGGTGTGCAGCATCCACAGGTCCTCGAGGCCGGGGCTGTCATGCACCGTCTGCCAGGCCTCGGGGCTGCCGGCTTTGTGGGCGCCGTTGTCCATGATGGCGACGCGGGGATGAATGGCGTCGACGAAGGCGCGGGAGTTGGACAGATTGAAGCCGTGATGGTTGACGAGATAAAGGTCGATCGTGCCGATGAGGTTGTCGGGGCAGACGAGGGGGATCTCCTTGGCTTTGGTCAGGTCGCCGAGGTCGAGGAAGCGGAATTTGCCGAAGCGGATGAGGACGCCGGTGGAGCGCGGATTCTCCGTGGTGTCGAGGTCCCAATGGGGCTCGGTGGCGCAGTAGGGGTTGGGCGTGGGCTTGACGCCGGGGATCTGCGCGATGTGCTCGCCGTCGGCAGTCAGGACGTTTGCGGTAAGGCCGGGAATGTCGATCGTGTCGCCGGGATGGATGATGCGGCGGGGCTTGCCCTCAATGGCCATCAGATACGCGGCGTAATCGTGGCGCGTAATGTCGGAGTCTTCGCGGTTCTCTCCGTGATCGAGGAACTCGCCGATGGGGACGCGCTTGACCAGCTCGGGCACGCCGCCCACATGGTCGGTGTGGAAGTGGGTGATGAGCAGATGGTCGATGCGGGTGATGCCGGCGTCGCTCATGGCGGCCTGGATGCGGTCGGCGTCGCGGCCATTTGCATCGGGCCAGCCTGTGTCGATGAGCAGGGATGCGTGGGTTGCGGTGTCAACCAGCAGCGTGGACTGGCCGCCTTCCACGTCGATGGCGTAGATGAGCAGAGGTTTCGCAGGTTTCGACTGGGCCCGGAGGTCTTGCGCGAACCAGAACAGGGCGAAGCAGCAGACGAAAATGGCGAGGCGCGGCAACTGGCAGCGGCGACCAGGCAAGGAGCGGGATTGGGCGGCAATTCGCATGTGCCGGACAGTGTACACGGTTATCCAGTTGGGAGCGAAGGGCGTTTGCCGCTGGGGAGTGTCCTAATTCCGATCTCCAGTGCGATGAACGGCTTCTTGATTGGCAATAGACTGAAAGAGTACAATTTTGGCGATTTCAGTAGTTCAGCCTGATGATCACCAGCATCCACACCCTGATTTATTCCGACGATGCCCCCGCAACGCGCGCATTCCTTCGCGACGTCCTCGGCTGGCCCTACGTCGAGGATGCGCAGGGCGGAGGCGCGGGTTGGCTGATCTTCAAGACCGGGCCGAGTGAGATGGGCGTGCACCCGACCCACAGCGTCTACGATGGCAAGACCTACGAATCGCCGCGGCACCATCTGATCTCCCTGATGTGCGACGACATCTCACAAACAGTCGCTGAACTGAAGGGCAAAGGTGCGGAGTTCCGCGGCGAAGCTCAGGATCACGGATACGGACTCGTGGTCATTATGGCCGTACCCGGTGCGGACGACATTATGCTTTACGAGCCCAGGCATCCGCTGGCGTATAGCCTTTAACCCTTTGCCCCATTGAAAGGGCAACCGCCTCCCTCCCACCTTTCACCCCCGTCGCAATGCATCGCTCAATTAGGACACCACCAGGTGCCAGCCGCAATTGCTAAACCGTCCAATTCCCCCTACAATAGATGAGGAACATTGCAGGAAAGGTCTGTCTCTAAAGATGCCCAAGCTAAAGAAGGATGACAAGGGGAACAAAACGAGCACCAGCATCCACCCCAACTACGCCGCTATCCGCGTCATGTGCGCCTGCGGAAACAATTTTGAAACCCGCTCGACCCACAAGGGCGACATCCACGTCGAAATCTGCTCCAACTGTCACCCGTTCTTCACCGGCAAGCAGCGCCTCGTTGACACTGCCGGCCGCGTCGAGCGCTTCCGCCGCAAGTATGCAAAAGCCACCGAGACAGCACCAGCAGCAAAGTAGCAACCCC
>DATKGA010000029.1:0-39337 GCA_035510935.1 Acidobacteriaceae bacterium | reverse complement strand
CCCATGCAGAACTGGCGGCGCGATGAGTTCTTCGATGCTACCGGCGTCCCGTGGGTCAACCCATCGCCCAACCTGCGCAGCGTCACTGAGGCCACGCTCTATCCTGGCCTGGGAATGCTCGACGCGACCAATGTTTCGGTGGGGCGGGGAACTGAAACGCCCTTCGAAGTCTTCGGCGCGGGTGCGACCGCCGCCACAAAGGATGCGCCCGCAATCCCCGCCTGGTTCAATGGGAAAGCTGTCGCAGCCTACCTCACCGCGCGCAAGATTCCCGGCGTCGCCTTCGCCGCAACCACCTTCGCCGTCGCCGAAGACACGAACCACTATCCCTACCACGGCCAGAGCATCCAGGGCGTCCGCCTCACTGTCACCGACCGCGTCGCGCTCGATTCGCCCGAGCTCGGCATCGAGATTCTCTCCGCGCTGCATCATCTTTATCCCGCGCAGTTCAAGCTGGACAAGGCCGCCCCGCTGGTCGCCAACTCCGAGACCATGTCAGCTCTCGTCCGTGGTGACGACCCACGCGCTATTGCCGCAAGTTGGGCCTCCGCGCTGGCCGATTTTCGCTCCCGGCGGGAGAAGTATCTGCTCTACCACTGACACCGCAAGGTATCTTCCCGGCTACTCTGTCACCACCTATTCACACAGCGTTTTCATATCTGCGTCACAATAGAGGTTGTCGTTTTTTTCAGACCAGGAGTCTTCCCCCATGCCGCGCATCAATTTTCATCTGCAACTGGCCGAGTTGAAGGACAAGCTGTTGGCGATGGCGGCGTTGTCGCAGCAGGCGCTGGACTTTTCCGTGGAGGGATACATTGAGCGAGACATGGCGCTGTGCAGCCATGTGCTGGAGATCGAAGAGGCGATCAACACCGCTGAAACCGTGGTCGACGAGATGGCTTACGAGTTGCTGGCCAAGGAGCAGCCCATGGCCATCGACCTGCGCTTCATTCTGTCCGTCATCAAGATTAATGGCGATCTGGAGCGCATCGGCGACCAGGCCGCCAACATCGCGGAGCGCGCGCAGGCATTGAAGGACGAACCCGCGCTCAAACTGCCGGACGACATCCAACTCATGGGCGAGCGGGCGGGCGTGATGATCCGCACGGCGATCCAGGCGCTGCTGGAGGCGGACCCCAGGATGGCCGATAGCGTGCTCTCCATGGACGACGCGGTGGACGCCAGCAACAAGGTGGTGCAGGCCGAGTTGATGGAGGTGATGCAGCAGAAGCCAGAGGTTAGCACCCAGGCGCTGACCGCAATCCTGGTCGCGCGCAACCTGGAGCGCTCGGCCGACCACGCCACCAATATTGCGGAGGATGTGATCTTCTGGCTGCGCGGTTCGGATGTGCGCCACAAGTTCTCCCTGGTCGAAGCGGACTGAAGGGGAGCTGCTTCCTCCGTCGCATGGCGTGACGAAGCGATTGACGCGGCGGCGAGGCGCAAATAGACTTAAGGCTATGAGGATGTGCGATCAAAATCCGTCTGCGTACTGCCTGGCCTGTTGTTGCAGAGCCGTGCGCCGTCGCCCCTCTTTCGCCTCGTAAAGTTTGTAAACCGCGAAGCACAGAGCAGCAGATCGAGCGCCCACGGATTCAGTGGGCGATTTTTATTGAGTCATGGTTTCGTCCGCTTCTTCGGCCAGCGATCAGCCATCTAACATCCATGTACTTTTAGCCGTAGACGATAAGGATTTGCGCAACTTATGAACGACATTGCTGTTCAAACGCCGACCGCCGCAGCCAAGCCCATCAAGGAGACCAAGGCCCAGAAGGCCGAGCGGCTGAAGCTCGCCAAAAATCCCTGGCAGGCGTGGGATGAGGTACGACAGTATGCCCGCGAAGGCCGCGCCGCGGTGCTTCCGGAGTGGGCGGAGTTCTACTTCAAGTGGTGGGGTGTCTACACGCAGGGAGACGGCGCGGGCGTTACCGGCGGCAAGGACGGCGTCGGCAAGGCCACCGACTACTTCATGATGCGCATCGGCCTGCCCAACGGCCTGCTCACCTCGCACCAGCTTCGCGTCATCGGCGAGCTGACTCAAAAGTACGCGCGCAACCTGGCCGACATCACCACGCGGCAGAACATTCAACTGCACTGGCTCACCATCCAGGCGCTGCCTGAGATCGTGGACGCGCTGACTGCCATCGGCCTCAGCCCCAAGGGCGCCTGCGGAGACGTCGTGCGCAATGTCACCGGCTGCCCGCTGGCTGGGCTCGACGGCCACGAACTCATCGATGCCAGTCCGCTCTCCGTTGAGATCGCGCATGGGCTTACCGCCAACCCGGAGTTCTATAACCTGCCGCGTAAGTTCAAGATCACCGTTACGGGCTGCCCGGTCTGGTGTTCCTACCCCGAGATCAACGATGTGGCGTTGACGGCGATTCGGCGCGAGGTCGACGGCCTGGAAGAGATTGGCTACACCCTGCGTGTTGGCGGCGGCCTCTCCACAGAGCCCCACATCGGCGTGCGCATTCCCGCGTTCATCCCGCAGGACAAGGCCTATGCCGTGGTCGAGGCAGTGGCGCTCATCTTCAAGGAGCAAATCGAGCTGCGCGAGAACCGTACGCGCGCGCGCATCAAGTACCTCTTCATGCGGCATGGCTGGACTGCGGAGACCATGCTGGAAGCGATAGAGGCCACGCTCGGCTATAAACTCGACCCGTCGCCCGTAAACGAGGACGTGGTCTCTGACGATGTCTATCGCGACCACATCGGCGTCACCCCGCAGCGTCAGCCCGGCCTCTCCGCCATCGGTGCCAGCGTACTGGGCGGACGGCTCACCGGTGAGCAGCTCATCCAGCTTGCCGATCTTGCCGACCAGTTCGGTGATGGCCACCTGCGCGCCACCATCATGCAGAACATTATTCTGGTCAATGTCCCTAACGCGCGTACCCGAGACGCGGTGCATCGCCTCGGCGAAATGGGCTTGCGGGTCGAGGTATCGCCCTTCTGGCGCGGTGCCATCGCATGCACCGGCACCGAGTTCTGCAAGCTGGCTATCGCAGAGACCAAGGCCTTCTCCAAATGGCTGACTGGCGAGATGGATGACCGCCTGCCCGCCTTCGACCAGCAGATCAAGCTGCACGTCACCGGCTGCACCAACTCCTGCGGACAAAGCTGGATTGCCGACATTGGCCTGGAGGGCAAGAAGATCAAGAAGGACGGCGTCATGGTCGATGCTTTCTACTTCTGCGTGGGCGGCGCGGTCGGCAAGTATGCAGCCATCGCCCGCCAGATCGGCTTCCGCGCGGCCGCCGAAGATTGCCCCGACGCCATCGAGCGCCTCCTTCGCGCGTATCTCGCGGCACGCCAGCCCGGCGAAGACCTGCGCGCCTACTTCGCCCGCACCGACGACGAGAGCCTCCGCGCCCAACTCGCCGGAACAGCCGTCGCCCCCGTCGAACGCGACCCTCCCCCCGCTGGTGGCCGCCACGTCGTGGACGCATAATGGCCTATGCCCCTCTTCCCCATCTTCCTTAAACTCACCGGCCGTCCATGCATCGTCATCGGCGCGGGCAATCTTGCTGAGTCGAAGATTGATTCGCTGCTGACGGCGGAGGCCCGCGTCACCGTCATCGCACCCACAGCCAGCCCACGCATCGTTGCGATGTTCGAGTCGGGCGAGATCGTTTTGCACCAGCGCGAGTACGCTCCCGGAGACCTAGCCGGTAACTTCCTCGTCGTCGCCGCAACCGACAATCCCGCCGTCAACCGTGCCGTCTTCGCCGAGGCCGAAGCCGCGGGAATCCTCATCAACGCCGTCGACGACCCACCCTTCTGCGACTTCTATTTTCCCTCCGTCGTCCGTCGCGGTGATTTACAGATCGCCATCTCCACTGCTGGCGCAAGCCCCGCGCTGGCGCAGCGTCTACGCAAGCAGATCGACGAGCTTCTTCCGCTCGACACCGGCGAGTGGCTGGCCGAGCTGGGCAATCTGCGCCGCGAGGTGCTGCAGCGCGAGCCCGCCAACGACGCCCGCCGCGAGCTTCTCCACCAACTCGCAAGCCGCGATCTCTGCGGCTTCGACGGATGCCCCACACGCGCAATGGCCCGCCGCCACGCGCTGTCGAATCCCAAGCCCGATGAGCCGGAGCCATGAGAACCTCGGCGCAATCCGGTGTGGTCTATCTGGTCGGCGCGGGGCCGGGCGATGTGGAGCTGCTGACCCTGCGCGCCGTGCGCCTGATAGAGACGGCGGATGTCATCCTGCCTGACGACCTTGTCTCCGAAGAGGTCCTCGCGCTGGCTTCCCCTACCGCGCTCGTGGTTCCGGTGGGCAAGCGTTGCGGTCAGCCGCGCATCACCCAGGCCGGAATCCATGCGCTCATGCTGGAGCACGCCGGTGCGGGCCGCAGCGTGGTGCGGCTCAAGTCGGGCGAACCGCTGATCTTCGGCCGCGCGGGTGAGGAGATGGCCGCGCTCACCGAGGCCGGAATTTCCTTCGAGATTGTGCCCGGAATAACCGCTGCCTTTGCCGTGGCCGCCGCGCTGAAGACCCCACTCACCGATCGCGGTTCGGCGTCCAAGCTCATCTTCGCCACCGCGCACCACGCCGCGCCGCTACCAGACGCTCCATCCAAGCTGCAACTCACGCCCAAGTGGGAGGGCGCGTTCCCCAAGGATGCGACGCTGGTGATCTATATGCCCGGGCGCAACTTCCGAGCGCTGGCCGGCGAGCTGATCGCCTCCGGCATCGACGCGGCAACGCCATGCATCGCTGTCTCCAAAGCGACAACGCCCGACGAGCGCGTGCTGCAAACCACCCTGGCCTCGCTCACCGACGACGCAGTCGGACCTGCACCCGTGATTCTCCTCATCGGCGATGCCATCCGCCCTGCTACTCCTGCTACTTGACCTCGACCACAGGCGTCACCGAGAGGCCGGGGCGCAGGACGTAGTCCCCGTCTTCCTGCTGCAGGTTGGTGAAGTCAATGCGCACGGGAAGACGCTGCACCACCTTGACGTAGTTGCCTGTAGCGTTCTCCGGCGGAAACAGCGACAGCATGGAGCCGGTGGCCCCGCCAACCTGAGTCACCTTGCCGGAGAACTTGCGCCCGCCATAGGCATCCACCTTAATCGACACCGTCTGCCCAGCGTGCATGTGCGTCAGCTGTGTCTCCTTGAAGTTGGCTGTGACCCAAAGGTCAGTGAGTGGGATGATGGTCATCAGGTCCTGTCCGGCGGCCAGGTTGTCACCGATCTCGACGCTCTTCTTGTTTACGATTCCCGCCACCGGTGCGGTGATCCGCGTGTAGCCGAGGTTCAGCTTCGCCTGTTCCACCTTGGCCTGTGCCTGCTGGATGGCGGCCTCTGCGCCGGCGGCGCGGGACTGCTGTACCCGGACCTGGTCGGGGCCGTTCTTCACCGATTGCTCGGACTGCGCCTGCGACTGGGCGAGATGTTGCCGGGCGTTTGCAACCGCGTTCTGCTGCGCCAGCACATTGGCCTCGGCCTCTGCAACCTCAGCCTTCGAGGCGGTTGCGGCTGCAACGGCAGCATCGTACTGCTGCTTGGAGATGACGTCCTTCTGCACCAGTGGCGTATAGCGATCGACGTCGAGCTGGGCTTTGACCGCGTTGGCCCTGGCCTGGTCGACGCGCGCGGTGGCTGCCTCCGCCTGCTTCTCCGCCTGTGCCACCATGTCGGACGAGCCCTTCACGTCGCTGGCACTGGTACTCACCGTGGTGCCCACCGTCACCTGCGTGATAGGCACGTTGACCGTGGCCTGCGTGTACTGCGCCTGCGCACTGGCCAGGTCGGCCTGTGCCTGCTCCAGCGCTACCTGGTAGTCGGTGGGGTCGATCTCGGCCAGCAACTGCCCGGCCTGCACGGTCTGGTTGTCGTCCACATATACCTTCACCACCTGACCGGAGACCCGCGCGCTGATCTGGTACAGGTTGCCGTCCACCTGCGCGTCGTCGGTGTCTTCGGTAAAGCTGGCGCGCCAGTAGAAGAAGGCCGCAGCCAGAATAAGCAGCAGCACGATGCCAATGACAATGAACGTACGGCTGCCATTCGTCTGCGGGGTGTCGTCGTGTCCGCTCTCCGCCTTGGCGCTGGCCTGAGTGTTGCCTTTGCTTTCGGCGGTCTGCTCGGCGGATTGGTCATCGCTCCGGTTTTGTTCGTCTGCCACGGTTACTTCCCTCCGAGATAATCTTTCAGGTTAGTCTCTGCCACGCCCAGCGCGCGCGCCAGCGAGAGCTTGGCGGCGTTGTGCTGGTATAGCGCCGCGATGTACTGGTCGTTGGCCTGCTCCACCGAAGACTGTGCCTGGCTCACGGGCAGGTTGTCACTGACCCCGGCCTTGAACCGTTGCTGCGCCTCGCTTAACGCCTCGTTGGCCAGGTCCACATTGGACTTTGCCGCTTCCACCAGCTTGGCAGCCGACTGGATATCGAGCACCGAGTCGCGAATCTCCGCGTTGATCTGCTGCACCTGGTCGGCCAGCTTGTCGCGCGATTGCTGCACCTGCGCGCCGGCAACTTCCTCTTCGCCGCGTGTCTTGGCGATCTGCAGGATCGGCACGGAGACGGTGCCCGTTGCTGTGTAGGAGCCGTGAGAGTGGTCGACCGTCTGCCCGATGTCTCCAAAGTCCCCGGAGAATTTAACGGTCGGAAGCTGGTCGGCGCGGGCTGAGGTCATCTGCGCTTGCGCAGCCGCTACCTGCTCATTCGCCGCAGCCAGGTCCTTGCGGTTCTTCAGCGCCTGTGCAAACGCGGCTGCGGGGTCCAGGTTGTCCAGCGCGGTGTATGGCTCCGTGTCCGTCAGGCGGAAGGTTTGATCCAGCGGCATCCCAATGGCGCGCGCCAGCGACAGCTTGTCCTTGGCCAACTGGTTGCTTGTGGAGATCAGCGCCTGCTGCTCGTTCTGGTAGTCCACCTGGGCGCGCAGAACGTCCAGACGCGGACTGACGCCGGCATCATGCGATGCCGTGGCCTGGTCCAGCGAAAGTTTCGCTGTGGCCAACTCGGCTGTCACTGCCGTGATGCGTGTCGCGTCTGCGATGCAAAGCAAATACGCGTTGCCCACGGTCAATACCACCATCTCGCGCGCGTCGTCTGCGCTGAGTTTTGCCGCGGCAAAGTTGTGCTTCGCGGCAATGTAGTTCTCCAGCGCGGGAACATTCACCAGGCTCTGCGTCAGGTAGGCGCGGAAGTCCATCACCTGGAACGGCCCAATGATTGGGTTCAACCCGGGGAACTTTAGGCCGAAGGCGGCCAGGTCGACCTGTTCCACCTCAATGGATGCGTCGCCGGTCGCCGTGGGCAGTAGCGCCTGCAGTTGCTCCATCTGCTGGCCGTGCGCGCTCTGTTGCGCGGTGGACTGCAGAATCAGCCCCAGGTTCTGGCGCAGGCCGCGTGCAATGGCGTCGTCCAGCGACAGGTCAAGCACTCCGTCCGCCGCTTTGCCCTCCATCAGCGACCCAGCGAAACTGCCTTGCGTGGGCGCGGCCACGTTCACTCCGCCCGGCGCTGCAAGATGCTGCAACGCGCCCTCCGTCGCCTGCGCATCCGCGGAGGTGGTGGCCCCGGTGCTGCCTCCTTGCGCGTAACTGGCGGTGGCCAGCAGCAGGGAAATGAGACCGCCGGCCGCAAGGGTCCTCCATCCAGGCGCTGCTGCATTGTGTTGCCTCATTCCTTCTATGTTACCTGTTCTTTACGCGTAACCGAAAGATGGGCCTGTGCTGAGCGTGGCCGAAGGATGCCGAAATTGCGGTCTTGCTTAAGGGCACTGATTGATCCGTGCCGTAAGTGCAGAAACTTAATGCGGCTTCAGCCCCTGAGGTCAATTTCTTTCTTCGCCGCATCCCCCATCGAACACAGGAACATGCACTCTCCTGCTGCAAGCGGATACACTTTGTTTGCAGAAAGAGGGGAGCGCGCGATGCTTCTGGGAATCGACGTTGGGACGGGGGGAACGCGGGCCGTGCTGGTGGACCGCACTGGACGCGTGGTGGCCTCTGCGGCCAGCGAGCATGCACCCATCCACTCCGAGCAGATCGGCTGGGCGGAGCAGCAGCCCGAAGATTGGTGGCGCGCCGCACGGGAAGCCATTGCCGGTGCAATAACCTCCGCCGAGTTGGATGGCGCTCAGATTCACGCCGTCGCCCTGACCGGCCAGATGCACGGCTGCGTTATGCTCGACGCGGCAGGCGAGGTGCTGCGCCCCGCGCTCATCTGGTGCGACCAGCGCACCCAACCCGAGTGCGACTGGCTCAATAGCACCATCGGGCCAGCCCGACTCATCGAGCTTACCTGCAACCCCGCGCTGCCCAACTTCACCCTCACCAAGCTGCTCTGGGTACGCACCCATCAACCGCAAATCTTCGCGCGCATCGCGCACGTCCTCTGCCCGAAGGATTACGTCCGCTTCCGCCTGACCGGCGAATTCGCCATCGACATGCAGGAAGCCAGCGGCACCCTCCTGCTCGATGTGGCGCATCGCCGCTGGTCCGCCGAGGTCGCTGACGCCGCGGGCATTCCCATGGGCTGGTTGCCCCGTCTGTTTGAAGGCCCCGAAATCTGCGCGCGCATCAGTGAATCGGGATCTGCCGCAACCGGCCTGGCCGTGGGGACCCCGGTGGCCGCGGGCGCGGGAGACCAGGGCGCGGGCGCGGTGGGCATGGGAATCGTTGCGCCCGGTTCCGTCTCCGCAACTATCGGCACCAGCGGCGTGGTCTTTGCCGCCACCGACCGGCCCACCCTGGACCGCCTCGGCCGCCTGCACACATTTTGCCACGCAGTTCCTGGGATGTGGCATGTCATGGGAGTTACCAATGGCGCGGGGCTTTCGCTGCGCTGGCTGCGCGACACCTTCGCCGCCGGTGTGCCCTACGACGAGCTCACCGCCGAAGCCGCAAAGGTCCCAGCCGCCTGCGATGGAATGCTCTGGGCACCCTATCTATTTGGCGAACGTACACCCCATCTCGACCCCAAAGCACGCGCCGCATTCGTCGGCATCACCGCCTCCCACACCCGCGCCCACTTCGTTCGCGCCGTCATGGAGGGCGTCGCCTTCAGCCTGCGCGACACTCTCTCCTTGTTCGCCGAACTGAAGATTCCCGTGTCGCAAATACGCCTCGGCGGCGGAGGAGCGCGCGGCCCGCTCTGGCGCCAGATTCAGGCCGATGTATACGGTCGCCCCGTGGAGTTGCTCGCCGCCGAGGAGGGGGGCGCATTCGGCGCGGCGCTGCTGGCCGGGGTTGCCGTGGGCGCATGGCCTTGCGTGGAGGCGGCCTGTGCCGAGACGGTTCACGTCGCTGAGACGATCCAGCCCAGGGACGCTGTAGCAATGGACGACGCCTACACGCGCTTCCGCAGGGTTTATCCTGCATTGAGAGAGATAGGGAGGATGTAATGGCAGAGCGGGAGATTGGCGTAGGTGTTATTGGATTCGGTTTGGGCGGGCGCGTCTTTCATGCGCCGTTCGTCAATGCGGTAAACGGCCTGCGCCTGGCGGCCATTTTGCAGCGCACCGGAGACGTGGCGGCCAAGGCATATCCCGCAACCAAAATCGTCCGCTCGCTCGACGATCTCTTCGCCGACAACTCCATCGAGCTGGTGGTCGTGTCCACCCCCAACGAAACCCACTTCGCCATGGCAAAGCTGTGTCTCGAAGCAGGCAAGCATGTCGTCATCGACAAGCCCTTCGCCGCCACCAGCGAGGAGGCCCTCGCTCTGGGCCAGCTCGCCAAACGTAAATCTCTCCTCGTCATTCCGTTTCATAACCGCCGCTGGGATGGAGACTTTCAGACCGTCCGCAAGTTGCTGCAGCAAGAGGCCGTCGGCCGCCTCGTTACCTTCGAGTCGCACTTCGACCGCTTCCGTCCCATCCCCCGCGAGAACACCTGGAAGGAGGCCGAGAACCCCGCCAATGGCATGCTCTTCGATCTCGGCCCGCACCTGGTTGATCAGGTGTTGGCTCTCTTCGGCGCTCCCGCCGCCATCACCGCCAGCGTTCGCGCGGACCGCGATCAGACGGCCATCGAGGACGCCTTCGACATCACCCTCAGCTATCAAGGAAAGAACGGAAAGGGCCTGCTCGCCCACTGCCGCACCAGCTATCTTGCCTGCGACAACGCGCCGCGCTTCCTCCTCCACGGCACCCACGGCAGCTTCCGCAAGCATGGCCTCGACCCGCAGGAACCGGCACTGGTCGGCGGGGCAAAGGTCCCCACGCAGGGTTCGCAGCAGGTCTGGTTACAAGAGGACGAGTCGGCGTGGGGAACGCTCACCGTCGCTCCCAATCCCGCCGATCCGGGTACCCTGATCACGCGCCAGGTCAAAACCGAACTGGGCGACTATCGCGGCTTTTACGCCAATGTCCGCGACGCCATCCTCGGCGCTGCTCCGCTCGCCGTCACCCCGGAGGACGGCTACCGCGTCATCCGTCTGCTGGAGCTTGCCCGCGAAAGCTCCGCCCAGGGCTGTACCCTCAAGGTGAAGTTCTAGCAGAGAACTACGGAAATCGCGTTGACTCGAACCCAGCCGTCCATGCGCTCTTCCAGTAAGGCGCCCACACCCCCGCTGTCGTCTCGTACCCGGCGGGAGTGTTGGCTGCGGGCTCCGTGGGCGGTGCCGGGCTGTCGATGGGCAAGGTATACGGAAGCGATACATAGCCCGCGGGCACGGGTGAGGGCGGCAGATAGTCGTCGTGGCCGTAGTTCCATAGGTCGGGCATGCGGCATACCTTGTCGAGCTGCGCCGGAGCAGGAGGATTGCCGGACGGACCTTCGCGTCCGATCGCAGCGTGCCAGAAGGGATGTCCCTCGGCAAAGATTCCGCTCAGTGGATTGCCCAGTGGAAACGCCCACTTCAGCACATCGTCCTCGGATGAGGAAAGGTTGGAGATCTTCTCCACGCGTTGCGCGGCCGCGGCGAACTCGCCCTTCAGGCAGGTGTCGTCCACCGCGCCCGCCATCAGCAGCAAACGGCGTACACGAATGGTCGAGGCAAGTCCCTGGATCGCCCGCAGCACAACGCGCGCACCCAGGCTGTGCGAGACGAACGAGACACTGGCCGCCTCGCTCAGGTTTTGGTTCACCCACGCGGCCAGTTGGTCGCCCGACTGCATCGCCACCTTGGCCGCCTCCGGATATATCAGTGCGTGCAGCCACACCGAGTCGCCCGGCCACAGGTAGCCGATATACACCGAGTCTGCAGGCAGCGCCAGCAGCGCCTCCCAGCGAGTCAGGTGGTCGGCTCCCTCCTGCTGATTGACATTGAATCCGTGGGTAGCGACCATCACGTCACAGCCACGGCATGTGGAGATGAGCTGTGCCTGCGCCACGCCAAGCTGGTCAGGCGGATTGGTCAGCACGTCAGCGGCGCGCACCGGCCCGCCACCGGGCAGCGCGCGGCAGTTGAGCAGCCAGGTCATATCGCGCCCTTCCACGACTGCAGCGCCTGTACTCCGGTCTGCAACGCACTGGACAGGTCCTTCGCAATCGGCGCCAGCGGCGTGGCGACCACTCCCATGGCAAGCGCGATGCCCAGGTGTGCGCCTCTCCACTGCCAAAAGTTCATGGCGAGTGCGCCGGCACAGGACAGCGCGACCGAGACCGGGATCGCAAGCAGCTTTGCGGTGTTCCTGTACTGCTGATCGGCACGTTGGTATGCCTGGCCGAGGATGGTACTCAGCACCAGATCGAAGCGCCCGTAGGTATCGCTCTCCGGCTGGGTTAGTGCGGTGCCGGAGGACATCTTTGCGATCACATTCTGCAGCACGCCTCCATCGACGCCGGTGATTGCGGCGAACGCAGCCGCGCTGGCGGCATCCATTCGCAGCTTGATCAGCGACTTGGCGATTGACTGCTGGTCCCCGGACGCAATGCCGTTGATCCAGTTGGATTTCAGCGTCTCGAAGACACTATCGCGCGACAGCATCGTGCCGGCAGCGCCTGCCGCTGTGTCCGGCAGCAGCGGAGTCAATGTCTTGCGAATGTAAGCCAGGCCGCGGTTGGAGACACCGCCGCAAATTCCCTTGGTAGTGTCCACCAGCCCGTAGGCTGCAGTGCCAAGCGCTCCCACTGCGGCAATCACAGCGGTGATGTGGTTGGTCACATCGGCGGGGTTGACTGTCTGTAGATACATGCACGCCTCCGTTACGGCATCCATGGGGCCCGGAGTGCTCTGTGCCGTGGTGTTAGAACTATCGCAGGGCAACAGGACCGTCAAGCGAAAATGCGCTGATCCCCACGAAAATTCAAAAACAATGACAAAAACCAGGCCCTTCGAGTTTTACGGCGATCTCCGGCAGCCTCGCGCAAATCGCAGAACGCTCTCAATCAAGATCGCCGCCAACCCTGCGAACAACGCAGGCCCAGCCCATCGCGCACCCGCAGCCGCACGCGGCACCACGGCCACTGCGAGGCCGAGCCATACGAGAATGGCAACCGCAAAGCTGCCATCGTCCACAAACAGCCCGTATATCTCGCACGCTATGGATTTAATCCAGCGCATCGTCACCTCTCCATGCAATCGAGCACTCGCGTCTGCCGCATAGCGGCACCAGGCACAGTGCAACTCCCAGGTAGGCCGCTATGAGCCACAGGATTGCCAGGTCTGAGCCGGTCCACGCGATCCCCATGCCCTCGCCCACCCAGAACGTCCCGAAGGCCGACAGCAGTACGCCGGCGATAAATTTAAGCGTGTTCTCGGGCACGCGCGCCAGCGGCCGGTGCAACGCGAAGCCCGCCCCGGCCACAACCAGCAGGGCCGCCACCGCGCCCAGGCTCGCGGGCAGCAACAGCGTCGCTCCGCCCGCTCCGAACGCAATCACAATGAAGACCACTTCCAAGCCTTCCAGCATGGTGATATTGAATGCCGCGGTGAAGGCGAATTTGTCCAGGCTGGTTGCAACAGGAAGAGCCACGGCATCAGTGTTGCGTATGGCGGAGGCATTCTTTGCAAAGGCCGCCTCTTCGTCGTGCATCGCAATCAGGCCGGCAGCCCGCAGGATGGCCTTGCGCAGCCAGCGCAGCCCAAACAGCAGAATCAGCGTGCCTGCGGTTAGTTGAACCATGGGGAAGGGAATACGCGTCAGCCCATGCAGCGGAATCCGCAGCAGCAATGGGCCAATCGCGGCAACGATTGCGGCCAGCAGTACCAGCGCAGCCGCTGCTCCAGCCAGTGCGCTGCGCCACCCGCGCACGCTGCCAACCGCAAGTACCACCGTCAGCGCCTCGACGCACTCCACCAGCGACGCCAGAAACGACGCCACCAGCGTCGTCCCCATCCGTGTCGCTTCAAGATGTCCTAAACCGAGGTTCATTCCTCTCCCAGTGCCTTCACGCTACATCCGCAGTTTTCAAATTACGATACTCAACGCTTAGGATGCTTGTGACGGCGCTTGCGGCGGACATCGCGAACCATCCACAGTCCACAACACGCCGGAAACATCGCAACCCCTATGCCCTGGATGCCCAAACCGAACGCAACGCCGCCGGCGAGGACCAGCCGCAGGGCCTTCTGTGTGGACTCCTGCCGCTCTGCCTCCATGCTGCTTCTCTCGCGGAGTTGCCTGTTTCGTGCGTCGGGCCTTGCGGCTCAGGCGCCGCCCAGTCCACCCGCAACCCCTATCCGGCCCGATGTTGCCGCCATCGACCACGATCGTATCCTCGCCTTGGCCCAGCGCACTCTCACCCAGCCGCCCACGCCGCTCACCTCCCTGCTATGCGCGCGCAGCCCCGGCTCACCGCACGATTACTACTCCGAAGCCGAGCCCTCTCTGGTCGAAGGCAATCCTCCCGCGAGACCAGGCTCTTTGGCCAAGCCGGACACATCGCCGCCCTTCACCGCGCACCGCGACGCACTCTTCAATCTGGGGCTTACGGTTCCCGCACTTGCCGCGGCCCATCTGCTCACCGGCGATCCACGCTTCGCGCAGCACGCCGCGCTCTGCCTGCGTGCCTGGTTCATCGATCCCGCCACCCGCATGACGCCGCGTTTGGACTTTGGCCAGGTCATCGCCGGGCCGCCCGCCGCCGGTCGCTTCGAGGGCATTCTGGAGACGCTGCCGCTGGTCGAAGTCGCGCAGTCCATCCCCTTCCTCGCCACCGTACTTCCTCCCTCCGACAGGCTTGGCCTGCAAGCGTGGTTCTCCGACTACCTGCGCTGGCTCACTGAGGAGCAGGATAGCGGCCCGCGTTTGCCTGCCCTGGCGCGCGACCGCAAAGACCACCACGGCACCTCATGGCTCCTGCAGGCCAGCGCGTTCACCCTGTTGACCGCACCCGTGGGCGACGCGCCCAAGGCCGAAACCAGCCCGCTGGACCAACTGCGCCACCGCTTCCGCACCGTCATCCTGCGCGCGCAGATCGCAGAAGATGGCAGCTTTCCCCACGAACTCACCTCGCCCACGCCCTTCCGCGACTCGCTCTTCAATCTGGATATGATGGCCGCCATCTGCCAGTTGCTCTCCACCCGCTTCGACAGCGTCTGGCAGTACGAACTGGCGGACGGCCCGGGAATGCGCTCGGCCATCGCCTATCACTTTCCCTTCATCGTGGACCGATCTCTGTGGCCATTCCGCGCCGACACCATGCACTTCGACCAGCTCCCCGCACGGCGCGTCAGCCTGCTTTTCACGGCGCGCGCGTATCAGCGGCCGGAGTATGCCGCGCTGTGGCAGACCCTGCCGCCAGACCCGGCCCAGCCCGACATCCTTCGCACGCTGCCCATCCATCAGCCTCTGCTGTGGGTACGCCAGCCGCCGACGGCGGTCTGAATCGCAGCTTCCTTAATTCAGTTTCTCTTTAGGAAAGTGAATCCTGGTTGGGATCCGTCAGGTGGGGTTTATGCACCAGATTGCTCGCCCTGGTACGGACGCCACGGCTGCGAAACAGGAACAAACTTCCGCACGAGCCGCACTTCCACGGATAGATCCCAAAATGGACCAGCACACTCTCTTGCAGAAAGCCGCTGCGCTGTACACGCATGGCGGAACTGGCTTTGCAATTGGGACAGATCACTATTTTGCTTCGTGTCATGAACTCCTGTTTCTATACCTGGAGAAACTTCGTGCGATTTCTGTACCTGCTTACCGTACAGGCATCGTACGAGAGTGCCGCAATTCTGTTCTTTGGAGATGATGCGCGCAAATCTGCGATGCACTGGAACCCTTGGTGATAAAGGCGCTTCAACCCCGTGTCCTGCAGTTAACCCATTATCCAACTCTATCGACGGTGGAAAACTATTGCTGTCAGGATGCGAAATCTCTCAATCCTCAATCCACAGCCTGGATACTACAGCTTGGATCGAGAATCTGCTGTGATCATAATCACCGTGAACCGTAGCTGCGCGGCAGGATCATGATCGCTGCTCTAAGAATAAGCTCAGCTTGCGGGCTGCGCTCGCGATGCGTGGAAGTTTTGCACAATGGCAAGGTACTTCCGTGCGTTCTCGGTGATCGTCTCGGGTTGGCCCTTTGCGATGGCCTTCGGATCCACCAGGTCCGCGCCTACGCCCAGCGCCAGCGCTCCAGCCTCCAGAAACTCCGCCGCCGAGGCCAGCGATACGCCGCCCGTGGGAATCAGCTCAATCTGCGGCAGCGGTGCCTTGATCGACTTCAGATACTTCGCCCCGCCCATCGAACTGGCCGGGAACACCTTCACCACATCCGCGCCGGCCTCCCACGCCGTAAGGATCTCCGTCGGCGTCAGCGCTCCGGGAATTACCGGCACGCCGTATCGATGGCACATCTCGATGGTCGCGATCTTCAGCGCCGGGCTCACCACAAACGCAGCCCCCTCCAGAATGCACATCCGCGCCGTCTCAGCATCCAGCACAGTGCCCGCGCCGATTAGAATGTCGGGGCGCTGCTCCGCCAGCCGCCGCATCACGCGGATCGCTCCGGGAACCGTCATGGTGACTTCCATAACGGTGACTCCGCCTGCCGCCACCGCCGTGGCCAGCGCCAGCGCCTGCTCTTCGCTCTCGGCGCGGAGCACCGGGACCAGGCCGATCTTGCGCAGTGTATTCAGTACTTCAGCTTTCTGCATGGCTCTCTCCTGGACGCTGCTTTACCGCTGTACCCTCGCGCCGCCGCCCTTCATGATGCGCTGCACCTCGTCGAACGTCGCCATGGTGGTGTCGCCGGGAGTGGTCATGGCCAGTGCGCCATGCGCGCATCCGCAGTTCACCGCCCAGTCGGCGCCCTTGTCGTTGAGGAAGCCGTAGATCAACCCCGACGCGAACGAGTCTCCGCCGCCTACGCGGTCGAAGATCTCCAGGTCGGGCATCGGCCGCGCCTCGTGGAACGCGCCCTCGTAGTAGCACACCGCTCCCCAGTCGTTGATGGTGGCCGTCTTGGCGTGGCGCAGCGTGGTCGCCACCATCTTGAAGTTGGGGAACGTCGCCACCGCCTTCTCGATCATCCGTCGGAAGCTGCCCGAGTCCAGCGCGCCCAGTTCCTCGCTCTCGCCTACGCCTTCGATCTCGAAGCCCAGTGCTGCGGTGAAGTCCTCTTCGTTGCCCAGCATTACATCCACATACTGGGCCAGTTCGCGGTTCACCTCGGTCGCCCGCGACTTGCCGCCGATCGACTTCCAAAGCGAGTCGCGATAGTTCAGGTCGTAACTCACGATGACCCCGTGTTTGTGCGCCGCGATCATCGCCTCTTTCGCAACCTCCGCGGTCGATTCGCTCAGCGCGCAGTAGATGCCGCCGGTGTGCAGCCAGCGCGCGCCCTCTTTGCCGAAGATCTCGTCCCAGTCCACATCGCCCGGCTTCATCTGGCTCGCCGCCGTGTGGCCCCTGTCGCTACAGCCCGCCGCTGCGCGCACGCCAAACCCGCGCTCGGTAAAGTTCAGCCCATTGCGCACGGTCCGCCCCACCCCGTCGAACTTCGCCCACTTCACGTGCGACTGGTCCACGCCGCCCTGTAGCATCAGGTCTTCAATCAGCCTTCCCACGGCGTTATCAGCCAGCGCGGTCACCACTGCCGTCTTCAACCCGAAACAACGACGCAGGCCGCGCGCTACGTTGTACTCGCCGCCGCCCTCCCATAGCTGGAACTGGCGCGCCGTGGCCACCCGCACATCGCCGGGATCGAGCCGCAGCATCACCTCGCCCAGGCTCACCAGGTCCCACTTGCACTCGTCCTTCTTGCGAATTATCAGACTATTCTTGCCATTCGCCATTAATTCATTGCTCCTCGCTCCAACCAACAACCTACTTCAGGTCCTTAATCGCAACAGGGTCCATGTCCGCATAATTCTGGTTCTCTCCGCCCATGCCCCAGCAGAATCCGTAGCTCTTGGTGCCCACGCCTGCATGGATCGACCATCCCGGTGACACCACCACCTGCTTGTCCGCCATCATCAGATGGCTGGTCGCGTCCGGCGGCCCCATCAGGTGCAGTACCCGCTGGTCGGGCTCAATGTCGAAGTAGAAGTACACCTCCGACCGCCGCATATGCGTGTGCGCGGGCATGGTGTTCCAGTTGCTTCCCGGCGCCAGCAGAGTGAATCCCATCACCAGTTGGCAGCTCCGGATGCCTTCCAGGTGGATCGCCTTGTAGATCGTCCGTTTGTTGCAGGTCTCCGCCGATCCCAGCTCCAGCCCCTTAAGCTCGGCGAACTTAACCATCCTGGTGGGATATTCCGCGTGCGCCAGGTAACTTAATAAATAAAATGCCGCCGGCGCCGTCGCCGACTTACTCGTAAAGGTTACCGACTTACTCCCGCGACTTACATAGAGACAGTCCAGCTTGCCTAACTCATAAGTAACTCCATCCACCTTCACCGAGCCCGTCCCGCCGGTATTCAGTACACCTAATTCGCGCCGCTCCAGAAAATACTCCGCGCGCAGCTCCGGGTGCGTCTCCAGGGTCAGCGGGCCTGTGGTCGGCACCGCCGAGCCGATCACCGTGCGGTCAAGGTCCACATAAGCCAGATCGATGTCTCCCGGAGTAAACATGCCTTCCAGCAGAAACGTCTCGCGCAGCTCGGCGCTCGTCATCCTCGCATAGCGCACGGGGTCAGCCATCTGAACCAGTTTCATGGGTCTCCTTCGGTCTCCACATGCGGGCTGGCCGCGTAGAGACAACGTCCACCATTGTAGCGGAGTGGTAAGCGGATGGGCGTGACCGCACTCACAGTCCCGCGGCCCATCCTGTTTGCCCGATGCACCGGGGCCAGCGTAAAGTAGTCCTTATCATGCCCAACATTCTTGACACCTTCCGCCTCGACAACAAGATCGCCCTCGTAACCGGTTCGGCCGGAGGAATGGGCGCGGCCATTGCCATCGCCCTCGCCCAGGCTGGCGCCGCGGTCGCCACCCACGACGTGCGTCCGCCCAACGAGACCTCCGACACCATCGTCGCCGCCGGCGGCAAATCCGCGGCCTTCAGCGCCGACCTCTCCGACACCTCCGCCCCGCAGGCACTCTTCACCAATGTCCTTGCCAAATATGGTCGCGTCGACATCCTGGTCAACAACGCCGGAATCATCCTGCGCGAAGACGCCGTCAACGTCCCGCTAGCCGACTGGCAGAAGGTGATTCAGATCAATGAGACCGCTGTCTTCCAGCTCTCGCAACTGGCAGGTCGCGACATGATGGCACGCAACGCCCCCGGCAAGATCATCAGCATCGCATCCTTGCTCAGCTTCCAGGGAGGGATACGCGTTCCCTCCTACGCCGCGGCCAAGGGAGCCGTCGCCCAGATCACCAAGGCGCTGGCCAACGAGTGGGCTGTCAAGGGCATCCAGGTCAATGCCATCGCTCCCGGCTACATCGCTACCAACAACACCGCGCCGCTACGCGCCGATCCGGTGCGCAGCAAGGCAATCCTCGATCGCATCCCGGCAGGGCGCTGGGGCGAGGCCACCGATGTCGCCGGCACCGCCGTCTTCCTGGCCTCCCCCGCCGCCGACTACATCACCGGCCACGTCCTGGTCGTCGATGGCGGTTGGTTGGCGCGCTAGCTGGAAATAGGCATTCGCGTTCTTTACGGAGTGGATGGGAGACGAATCTCTCCTCATCACTTTCCCTTCGCCGGCGGAATCGTGATGTCCAGGTCCGTCACCGTGCCCAGCGCGGTCAGCGGAGGCTTGATCTCGCTCTTGTTGCCCACCACCAGAATCGCCAGCTTCGACACATCGATGTACTTGTTCGCCACGCGCGTCACATCCGCCGACGTCACACGTTCGATCCCGTCCTTGTACTTCTCCAGGAAGTCCGCCGGATACCCATAAAACGCCAGCGTCACCTGCTCGTTCAGCGTCTTCTCCGGTGTGTCATAGCGGAAGATGAAGGAGTTCAGCACGTCGTCCTTGGCCTTGCTCAGTTCCGCTGGTGTTGGCGGTTTGGTCTTCAGCCGTCCAATCTCTTCCAGCACCGCCTGGGTCGCCGCCACCGTGCTCACGCTCTTGGTCCCGGCCGAGCTATGGAATTCGCCGGGATGGTCGTATGCCGCGCCATAACTACCGCCCACGCTATACGCCAGTCCCAGCTTAGTGCGCACATACTGCACCACGCGCGATCCGAAGCCTCCTGAGAAAACCTCGTTCATCACGCTCAGCGCGTAATAGTCGGGATTGCTCCGCTCGGTGCCCAGGCCAACAATCTCCACCGTCGACTGGTCCACGTCCTCTTTGTCGGCAAAGTACACGCCCGGCTTAGGCCCGAGAAAGTCGATCTTCGCAGGCTCGATCCCTGCGCCCCGCGCCAGCGGCTCGAACACCTTGCGCAGCTTCGACTCCATCGCCGCCGAGTCGAAATCGCCCACAACCGACACGATCATATTGTTAGGCACAACGCTCCGGTCGTGCCACGCCTTCAGGTCGTCCAGCGTCACCGCGTCCACCGTCGCGTACTCGACCTGGCGCGCATACGGGCTGTTTGCTCCATAGACTAGTTTGGTGGATTCGCGGCCTGCAATCTCGCCCGGATCGTCATTACGCCGCGCAATACCGGTGGCCATCCCACGCTGCGCCAGCGCCAGCTTCTCTGCCTTGAACGCCGGATGCAACAGCAGATCGGCCGCCTCGCCAAACACGCTGTCGAAGTCCTGTTTGAAGCTCGACCATCCGACCGAGGTGTTGGCCAGCCCCCCGCCGGTCTCGATCGCAGCCGCCTTCTCAGCCAGCTCCGTGTCCAGTTCGTCGCCGCTCTTCGAAGTGCTGCCGCTGGTGCGCCAGGCCTCGCCGTACATCGACACCAGGCCCACCTTCGCTGCCGGCTCCTCGCGGCTTCCTCCGCGGATCAGCACCGATCCGTCGATAAACGGAAGCTCATGGTCCTCCTGTAAAAAGATCACCAGCCCATTGGCCAGCTCAATCCGCTTCGGCTGCTGCGGCTTGAAGGCGTGCAGTTGCGGGGTGGCGATCTTCTTCCATGGCTGTGCCTGCGCCGCGGGCTTCGCAGTCATTGTCGCAGTGGTCTTCGCAGTCGCGGCTGACTTAGCCTGTGTCGCGCTCTGCCCCATCGCGAATGAACCGGTCGCCAGCAATCCGCACATTACGGATGCAAGCGCAAAGTAGTTCCTGATTGTCCTCATCGAGAACCTCATTTCGCACCTCCCGCATTCTGTCCATCCGCTTGCGCGGGCTGCTTGAATTCAATCCGCGCGCTGGTGAGGTTGTTCTCCACAAAAATCTTGTTGGCCACCCGGCGAACGTCCGCCTTGCTCACCTTGTCGATCCGGTCCAGTTGACGGAACAGTTCGCGCCAATCGCCAAACCGCGTCTGGAACTCAGCCAACTCTTGCGCCACGCCTTCATTGTTGTCCAGCCCGCGCAGCAAGTCGGCACGCGCGCGCGTCTTGAACATCGCCAACTCCTCGTCCGTCACATCGGTCGTCTTCAGCTTGTCGATCTCCTTGTGGATCGCCTCGCGCATCTCGTCGGGAGTGTGGCCCGGCACCGGCACCGCATAGAACGCGAACAGCCCGGGGAACTTTTCGCCGGGAAATCCGCTGAACCCATCCGCTTCCGCCGCGATCTTCTGGTCGCGCACCAGGCTCTTGTACAGGCGCGAGGTGCGGCCGTTGGAGAAGATGTCCGTGATCGCGTCATACACCGAGTCGTCGGGATCGCGATAGTCGGGCTTGTGGTAGCCCTCCAGATAAAACGGTTGCGTGGCCTCGCGTATCGTCACCGACTTCTCGGCAAACTGCGGCGGCTCCACCGTGCTCATCGGCTCCGGCTTCGGTCCCGCGGGTATCGCGCCAAAGTACTTGGTCAACATCGGCATAGCGTCCGCCGCCTTCACATCGCCCACCACCGCCACCACGATGTTCGAAGGCACGTAGTACTTCGCATGGAACGCAGCCGCCTCGGTCGCGTTCACCTGGCTGATCTCGCTCTCCCAGCCCACCGTGGGCACGCGATAGGGATGCGCCACATACGCGGTTGCCAGGAACTGCTCCACCATCGCCCCAATGGGGTTGGAATCGGTGCGCATCCGCCGCTCCTCCTGCACCACGTCGCGTTCCTTGTAGAACTCGCGTGGAACCGGATGGCCAATGCGATTGCTCTCCATATACGCCCACAGTTCCAGGCGGTTCTCCGGCATGCTCCAGAAGTACTGCGTCGAGTCCTCCTCGGTCTCAGCGTTCAGATTGACCGCGCCGTTCTCCTCCGCAAGCTCCGAAAACTGATTCGGAATTACAAACTTCTGTGCCTCCGCCTGCGCGTCCTCAAACGCCTTCTTCAGTGCGGCCAGCTTGGTTGCATCCTGCCCCACGCGCTTGCGGACCTCCATGTCGTACGCGGCGTTCGCCTTTTCCACCTTATCCAGCGCCACCTTCTCCGCCGCATAGTTCGTCGTGCCAATCTCCGTTGTTCCCTTGAACGCGATGTGCTCGAACATATGCGCCAGCCCGCTATCGCCCTGCGGGTCGTCCGCCGAGCCGGCATCCACCAGCGTGTAGAAGCTGAACACCGGCGCCTCAGGCCGCTCGCACACGATCAGTGTCAATCCATTGGGCAGCACCTTCACCGTCGTCCGCTTCTCGAATCCCGCCAGATACTGCGCCATGCCGGCAGGGGACTGTGCCCGCGCCGCAACGCCCCAGCCCATCGCCAACGCCAGCACTACGCTCACTAATCGACTCATCCGCACAGTGAAATCCTCCCACGTCAAACTCAGTCCAGATTATTAACCATATCCGAAACGAAATCCGGGTGCCCCATTCATTCCGCGCTAGGGACAACAACTCGGCTTCCCGATCCGCAGCATCCGCTTCACGCCACGCCAAACCCTGCGCAGCCAGCTCCCGGCCGCCTTCTCCACCGCGTCCGCCTCGGCCTGGATCGTCCCCACCACCGCCGACATCATCTGCTGCCGCGTCCACGCATTGCGTGCCGCGTTGATCCCGCCGCGCGCGCACTCCGCCGCGGCCTGCGCCCACGCCCCTGTCTCCACCGCGTGAATCATCTTCGGATAGCCATCCAGCAGCCCCGCCGGGCCAAGGTTGTACGCCATATCCAGCAGCGCCATCTTCACCCCGTCGGGCAGCGCGTCATATCCCGTCAGCTTTGCCCGCAGCGTCGTCTCAAAGCTCGTCAGCACCGCGCTCAGCTTCTCGTCGATCACTGCCTCGGGCAGCTCCAGCGATCCCGCCGCCCGGTAGAACGACGGCAGCTTGCCCAACGCAAGGGCTTCTACACGAGCAAACTCCGCCTCAATCTGCGCTGCTGTCGCCGCCGCGCCGCCCGCCGCCTGAAACGGAAGCCCGCAGGCCGCCGCCGCATCCGGCAGCATCAGCCCAACCCCCACCGTCACCTTGCCCACGCTGTCGCGGTACATCCAGGGAACGCATCCCTCGAAGCTCTTCAACTGCGCCAACGATTGATCGAAGTACACAGGCATACTTGGCGCAAGAGTAGCACGATCTTGCCGCTTCGCTCTTCAACCAATAAGGCTTAGTGCGATGCATTCCGCGCTTTCGCGCAACATTTATTGCCACGGATGGTCTAAGCTTGTAAGCCAGTTCGTGGGATTCCCCGTCCCAGACTTTGCGCCGGGCCTCCCTCGTGTTCAATGCGCGCTGTTTCTTGTCCGCCATTTAGGCCCAAACCATTCGTAACACAGGATTCCTACTATGCTTGGAACGTCCTCCTCTCGATTTCTTCCCTTTTTCGTATTTGTTTTCCTTCTGGCAGGAATCGGCGCTTCGTCCCCCTCGGCCTCGGCCCAGAATGCCATTCCAGACCGCATCACCGCAGCGATATCCAACAGCAGTCGCGCCGTAATTCCCGGTTCGGTCTCGCCAAAATTGAACTCTTCCACCGACCTCGGTCCCGCCTCGCCGGACACCAGGTTGCTTGGGTTGTCGCTGCGCTTCACTCCCAGCGTGGCGCAGCAGGCCGCGCTCGATCAGTTGCTTGCCGACCAGCAGAACCCCTCCTCGCCTCGCTTCCACCAGTGGCTCAATCCGCTGCAGTTCGCCGCTCAGTTCGGGCTCTCCAGCAACGACATCGCCAAGATCACCGCATGGCTCGCCAGCCAGGGATTCACCGTCACCGGCGTCGCCAATGGCGGATCGTTCATCACCTTCGATGGCACGGTCGCCCAGGCCCAGACAGCCTTTGCCACCAGCATCCACAATCTCTCCGTCAACGGTGAGTCCCACTTCGCCAACGTCACCAACCCCAGCCTGCCCAGCGCCTTTGCCGCCGTGGTCGGCGCCGTCACCGGGTTGCACGACTTCCGCGCCAGGCCGCATCTGCACACCAGCATCGTCAAGCCGAACTTCACCTCGTCTCTATCGGGCGACCACTTCCTTGCCCCCGGTGATCTCTACACCATCTACGACGTCAACCCGCTGCTCGTCTCCTTCACCGGGGCCGGAATCGGAACTGGATCCAAATGCAATACGACCCCTTCCGGACTCACTTGCGGAGACATTGCCGTCATGGGCGCGGTGGACATCAGCACATCCGACATTGCCAATTTCCGTCTCGCCTCCGGACTCAGCTCCACCAACCTGCCTACCACCGTGCATGAGCCCGCGACCGGTGATCCCGGAGCAGCCAACAACTGCATTCCCCAACCGGGTACCAATTGTGCGGCGCCCAACCTGCTCGATCTGGACGAGTCTTCCATCGACCTGGAGTGGTCCGGCGCCATGGCGCCCGGCGCAAGCATTCTCTTCGTCAACGGAAAGGACATCTTTCTCAACTCCATGACCGAGGCCATCGATCTCAACCTCGCGCCCATCCTCACCATCAGCTACGGCGAGTGCGAGGCGGGCTGGGGCACGGCCTACCTTAACTCCTTCAACTCGCTCTTCAAGCAGGCCTCCGCGCAGGGACAGACCATTCTGGTAGCGGCAGGAGACGTGGGTGCTACCGACTGCGAATCGGAGACGGAGACTGCGGCCACCGAGGGCCCGGCCGTCGACTTTCCCGGCAGTTCCCCTTACGTCACCAGCATGGGCGGCACCATGTATAACGAAGGGAACGCGACAGGCGTCACCCCGTACTGGAACTCCAATAGTTCCTCTACCAGCAGTAATTCAGGCTCCGCCGTCTCCTACATCCCCGAGGCGGCCTGGAGCGATCTCGGCTACGGCTACTTCGGGGGCGGTGGCGGCGGGGTCAGCTCCTTCTTCGCCAAGCCGGCCTGGCAGGTCGAAACCGGGGCCGCGGGTATGACCACGCTGGTCTTACCCGACTCCGCGCGCGATGTCCCCGACCTTGCCCTGGACGCATCCGACGTGCACGATCCCTACCTCTTCTGCGCCAGTGGCTCCTGTGTAACCGGGTATCGTCAGTCGAATAGCGACCTCTCAGTTGCCGGCGGCACCTCCTTCGACTCCCAGATCTTCGGCGGCATGCTGGCTCTTATCGAACAGAAGGTCGGTTCCCGGCTCGGCAACATCAACCCAACCCTCTACGCCCTGGGCAATAAGACCGCCTACTACAACCCCACCTCCACCAGCGTCTTCCACGATGTAACCGTCGGCAGCAATGCCATGCCGTGCGCCACGGGATCGGTGGAGTGCCCTTTCAGCGGCAGCATCGGCTACTCCGCCACGACCGGCTTCGATCTGGCCACCGGATGGGGCAGCGTCGATCTCAACAACCTGGCCAACGACTGGACCCTGGTCACGCCTCCTGTCCCCCCAGCACTCGGCGCCAACCTCTCGGCCACCACCCTCACCGCCTCCACATCCTCCGTCGGTGCGGGCTCAGCGGTCACACTCACCGCTTCGGTATCGGGCTCGGCTGTAGCCCCCACAGGCTCCGTGCAGTTCCTGGTCAACAACGTCGCCGTGGGCACTCCGGTCACGCTCAACTCATCCGGCGTCGCAACCTACGCATGGACCCCCACCTGCTCCAGCCTCGGTCAGCAGAGCTTGACCGCCGTCTACTCCGGCGACACTAACTACCAGGGCTCCATTGGTCCAGTGCTTACCGCCAACGGCACATCGACCAACTCCGGCGGAGCCATCATCGACAATCCACTGATCGTTACGGTCACTGCGGGCACCACCTGCCCCAGCTTTGCAGTTACTGGTCCCAGCGGGGCCAATACCACGATCACGGTCGCCGCGGGCGGCACCATTCCAGCCGTCACCATCACGGTTGCTCCAGTGAACGGCCTTAGCGGCACCATCGTCTTCTCCGCCACCGTAGTGGATACCTCAGGCTATGTGCCCGGATTCACCTTTACACCGGCCTCCATCTCAATTCCTTCCGCCAGTAGCACATCCCTCACCATCACCGGCCTCACCGCCGGCCTGCGCCTTCCCAGCGCGCCAGGAAAGATGGACCCCGGAACCATGCTGGCGCGGCAGAGCTCAGGCCCAACACCGGCCGCCAGTAATACCAGGTTCGCCGCAGGCACGGGGATCGCCATCGCGTCCCTGCTCCTGCTCGTGCTGCCCCGCAGGCGGCGGCTCGGCGGCCTGCTGCTGGTGGCCCTGTCGGTCGCGCTCGCCCTCGGAGCTGGCGGTTGCGGCAGCAGCCAGACCGCCCCGCCCACCACTACCACCACCACTACCAACCCCTTTGCCGGAACCTACATCGTCACCGTCATCGGAGCCTACACGGGCACCGGCAACATTCCGTCCCAAAGCACCACATTGACCTACGTGATCAACTAGGGCGTTCGACAGGTGCCTGCTCAGCGAACCATCGCAGCATCCGCGAATTGGCCTAACACTGCCAGCCACTCAACTGGCGAGTCGACGATTACGTCCGGCGCCGCGGCCGCCAGGCTCTGCGGTGCCAGTCCGTAGCTGCATCCGATGGAGCGCGCTGCGCAGTTCCGCGCCGTCAGGATGTCCACCTCTGAGTCGCCGATCATCACCGTCTCGCACGGCGTGATGGCAGCCTCCGCGCCACGCAGCGCCGAGGCCTCGGCCATCAGCGTCAGCAGCCCTGCGGGATCCGGCTTCTTGGTATGGAAGCTGTTGCCGCCGTATATCTGGAAGAAATATAGATCCAGCCCGAAATGCGCGCATATCTCGCGCGAAGGATTCACCGGCTTGTTGGTCAGCACCGCCATGGCAATCTCCGGCCATGCCGCGCGGATCGCGGCCAGCGCCTCTGCAACGCCCGCGTAGGTGTAGGTGAAGTCCAGCTTATGCACGCGATAGTAGGCCAGGAAGAACTCCAGCGCCGCGTTCACATACTCTTCATCGTGAACGTCGCCCTCGGGATCGCCCAGCGCCCGCCGCACCAGCATGGTCGCCCCGTCGCCGATGTAGCTCAGCAGCACGGCGTGGGGCAGCTCCGGCTTGCCCAGATGTACCAGCATTGCGTTAATCGAGTTCGCGAGATCGATCTGGGAGTCGATCAGCGTGCCGTCCAGATCAAAGATCAGTAGCCGTGGAACCATGGCTCCATTCTACCGGGAATGGCATGCGCCAGTTCTCAACCGACAACCATCAACTTGATGTTACTTGCTCATCCCCAGCGCTTGCAGAATCGCCGGATCGAACACAATCCCCGAGCTGCTCTTGGTTGCAAGGCCAAAGTTGCCGTCGTAGTCCCACATCGCCCAGCCGATCTGCCGCGACTCCAGCGCCGTTCGTGTGTCGTTGATCCACGCCGCGCGCATCTTCGGTTCGGAGTGGTCCTTGAACGCGCCGAACTCGCCGCAATACAGCGGTACGTTGCGCTCCTCGGCCCACTTCGCAATCGCGTCAATCTCGGTCTGCACGCGCGCCGGACCCCACTGGTCTTCGCCATACCGCTGCAGTTCCAGACGCACCCGCTCATCCGGCTCCTGGTTCAGCACTGGCAGGATGTTCTGCGGCGTCGAAGGGTAGGGAATCCCATGCGTAAAGGCCCACGACGTCGTCGACCAGGTCGCTCCCTGGTGGGTGAACCACATCGGGTCGTAATCGTGGAAGGTATAGATCACGTTCTCGTCGCGCACCGGCTCCATGGCCAGCAACCCGTCCTGGTGGCCCCACGCCGCTGCTGTCGCAATAATTGTGTGCCGCGGAGCCACGCGCCGGATCATCGCCACCGCGCGGTCCTGGATCCCCTCCCAGCGGTACAGGTCATCCATCGAGGGCTCGTTCAGAATCTCGAAGAAGACGCGGTTAGGATCGCTCTTAGCATAGTGGGTCGCAAAGTTCAGCCAAAACGAGTAGAGGTTCGATGCGCCGTCGTCACCGTGGGTCAGCGCCGCCTTCCAGTCCTCCTCGGCATGGATGTCCAGGATCACGTTCAGCCCCGCGTCCAGCAGTTGTCCCACCGTCTTGTCCAGTTGCGCCATTGGCTCAGGGCGTAGCGTTCCCGTCTTCGGGCTGGCGATCAGCAGCGCCGGGTTGATGCTCAGCCGCACGTGGTCGAATCCCGTCGCCTTCAGCGCGCGCATGTCGGCCACCGTCATGTACGCGTCCAGCCGCACCTGCGACAGGTCCCTCGTCTGCGCGTAAAAGCTGCTCAGGTTGACGCCGTGCTTCAGATGCTCCAACCGCTGGAACGCCAGCCCCTTTGCCTGCTGCGCCTGCGCGACGCAAGCCATATCGAAGAACACGATAACCGCAACCAACCACTTCATGCGACTCGTCACTGGTTTACCCCATTTATCGAAAGTTGTGCCGGCAAGAATTCAGCATATCCACCTTACTCCTCGAAGCTGTGGTTCCAGCGTTGAATCACATGAGACTGCTTCTCCCACCCGAGCACGCTGACGCTAGCTGTGCCCAGCACGAAGAGGCTGCCGTCGCGCGGTACCAGCGCAACCCAGCGCGCCGCCAGAATCCGCAGAATGTGCGCGTGGGCAAACAGAGCGACACGCACCACATCGTCCGTCTGCGGGCCGGCCGCGACCAGCGCTCGAGCGATCACGCCATCGGCGCGCGCGCCAACCTGCTCCACACTCTCGCCGCCGATGATCGGGTCCTTCCACACCGACCAGTCGGGAATCTCCGCCTGGATCTCCTGCGAGGTGCGCCCCTCGTAGACGCCATAGTCCCACTCGTGCAGTCCCTCGTCCGTTACCGCGACATCTCCAAATCCCGCAATCTCGCACGTCTCGGTTGCCCGCAGCATCGGACTGCATAGCACGGCCTGAAACTGCGTCCCGGCGAGGGCCTTTCCCAACACGGCCGCCTGCGTCTTCCCATTCTCCGTCAAGGGAATGTCGGTTCGTCCCGTGTGCCGTCCGCTCAAACTCCACTCCGTCTCCCCATGCCGCACCAGCCAAAGTTCCGTCACGCTGCTCCCTTCGTGCCTCTCATCCAATACCTATATCCTATAGAGATGGACTTTCAGCTCGCCACTACCTATACGCCCCAGGGCGACCAGCCACGCGCCATCGGCGAGCTGGTGGCTGGTCTTGCGGCGGGCGAGAAGGACCAGGTCCTGCTAGGGGTCACCGGCTCCGGCAAGACCTTTACCATGGCCAAGATCATCGAGCAGGTGCAGCGTCCGGCCCTTATCCTGGCGCATAACAAGACACTGGCTGCGCAGCTCTATCATGAGTTCAAACAATTCTTTCCCAATAATGCAGTCGAATACTTTGTCTCCTACTACGACTACTACCAGCCCGAGGCTTATATTCCAGCTGGCGATATATTTATTGAAAAAGAAGCCACGGTAAATGAAGAACTGGATAAATTACGCCTCTCAGCCACCCGCTCGCTCTTCGAGCGGCGCGACGCAATCATCGTCTCCTCGGTAAGTTGCATTTACGGGCTGGGCTCACCCGAGGCCTACTACGGAATGCTTTTACTGCTGGAGCGCGGCCAGAAGATCAAGCGCGAAGACATTACCCGAAAGCTGGTTGAGATTCTCTACGACCGCAACGACATTGACTTTCGTCGCGGGACATTTCGTGTGCGCGGAGATATCATTGAGGTCTATCCCACCTACGACGAAAATGCTTACCGCATTGAACTATTCGGGGACGAGATCGACTCACTCTCGCAGATCGACCCGCTCTTTGGCACCGTGCGCCAGAAGTACTCCAGGCTGCCCATCTATCCCAAGTCCCACTACGTCGTCCAGCCCGAACGCAAGCGCGCCGCAACCGAATCCATCCTTGCTGAACTGGAAATCTGGGAAAAAGAACTTGAACAACAAGGCCGATTAGTAGAATCGCAAAGAATTCATCAGCGGACCAGATATGACCTGGAGATGATTAAATCCGTAGGTTACTGTCACGGCATTGAGAACTACTCCCGCCACTTTTCTGGGCGCCTTGCCGGAGAACCTCCACCTACCCTGATCGACTATTTTCCTCGCGATTTTCTGCTCTTTATCGACGAGTCCCACGTCACCATTCCGCAGCTTCACGGCATGTGGCACGGAGATCGCTCACGTAAGCAGAATCTTGTCGATTACGGCTTCCGCCTACCCTCCGCGATGGACAATCGCCCACTTAAATTCGAGGAATTCGAGGGTCGCACCGGTCAAATCATCTACGTTTCTGCCACGCCGGGTCCCTACGAACTAACCAAATCCTCGGGCGTTGTGGTGGAGCAGATCATCCGTCCCACTGGCCTTATTGACCCACAGGTAGAAATTCGCCCCGTCAAGGGACAAATCGACGATTTATTGGCGGAGATTCGCACGCGCGCGAATCTCAACCAACGCGTCCTGGTAACTACACTTACAAAGCGCATGTCCGAGGATCTGGCTAACTACTACACCGAAGTAGGTATTCGCTGCCGTTATATGCACTCCGAGATAGAGACCCTGGAGCGAATTAAACTTCTGCGAGACCTGCGAAAGGGAGAGTACGACGTATTAATCGGAATCAACTTACTTCGCGAGGGGCTCGACCTGCCCGAAGTCTCGCTGGTTGCCATCCTCGATGCCGATAAAGAGGGCTTCCTGCGTTCTCAGGGCTCCTTGATCCAAACCATGGGACGGGCTGCTCGCCACATTGAAGGCCGGGCAATTCTGTATGCGGATAAGATAACCGACTCCATGCGGCGGGCCATCGACGAGACCGACCGGCGGCGGGAAAAGCAGCTTGCCTACAACGAGGAGAACGGCATCACGCCGATGTCCATCATCCGCCCGCTGGAGATGGGCCTGGCGGGAATCATGAAGGCCGACTACGTCGACCTTACCGACGAGGCCGAAGGCATTCCCGAATTCGACACCCAGGCGGAACTCGAAAGCTACATAGGAAAATTAGAATCCGATATGCGCGAGGCCGCCAAGAAGTTTGAGTTCGAGAAGGCAGTTAAACTGCGCGACACCGTCAAGGACCTGCGCAGCAAGGAATTCCTTTTCAATTGACTCGACTTTTTATTCCAGCGCCTGCGCGTTCTCTAAGTGACTCGCACCCACAACTTTCCGCTGCAATCTGCGTCTAGTTCAATGCATGCGGAATCTAATCCGCAGAGAACAGAAATGGTCTATTGAGACCGTGAAGAGGGAATGATGAACATATTTGCAAGGTCACTCTCAGCCACACTCATTTGCAGTCTCGCCACTGTGGCCTGTGCTCAGGCGCCCGTTGTGCGTCAGCCGCCCACCGACAATTCGCAGCCAGTGTATTCGGCTCCTCCCGCGGACCAGCAGCAGGGCCAGCCTGCATATCAGCCGTCCAGCCAGCAGCCGTATGACCAGCAAGCCCAGCAGCCGCCCGCTCCCCTGCCGCCCGAGCAGTTGGATGGCCTGGTAAACCGCATCGCGCTTTACCCCGACCCGTTGCTTGCCCAGACCCTGACTGCGGCCACCTATTGGGACGAGATCCCGGACGCGGCCAAATGGGCTGACGAGCATAGCTACCTCCATGGCGACGCGCTCAACTCAGCCATGCTGGCAGACAACCTTCCCTGGGACCCCAGTGTGCTGGCACTTGTGCCATTTCCCTCTGTGCTGGACATGATGGCGCGCGACCCTGACTGGACCGGGCAGCTTGGCAACGCCGTCCTGGTGCAGAACGCCGACGTGATGGACGCCGTCCAGCGCCTGCGGCGTGAAGCGCGCGGCTATGGCTATCTCGCCTCGAACTCGGATCTGGATGTCATCGACGAAGGCGGATTTGTTGAGATTGAACCTTTCGATCCCTATCTCTACTATGTGCCGATCTACGATCCGCTGATCGTCTTTGGGCGACCGCGTCCTGGTCTCTTCGTGGGCGGCGTGATTCACTTCGGTCCCGCAGTGACCCTCGGCGTATCGTTCGGCCGCTTCGGGTGGTTTGGCGCAGGCTTCGGCTGGGGCGCGCACACGCTGCTGATTGACCACCGGCCCTGGGTGCGCACCTACGCCAACCGTGGCGTCTACGTTCATCCGTATGCGCGCGCCTACGTTCGTCCGGCTGCTCCCCGCTTAGAAAGTCATCCGCGCCCGGCCCCTCGCAGCGCTCCAGGCAGGCGATAATCGTCGCGGAAACACTCTAAGCAGGGACACAGTGCAAGGTGTCCTATCGTTGGCGTATCCTTCTGTCCAACACCTTCCCAGGTCTTGCTTTCCGGGCCTTGAAAGGGTTGCACGCCGTGCTTGGAGTTCAAGATGAGCGATTTTGTTCTGAACATCAACGGCGCAAAGTTGAAATTCAGTGCGCCGGCCGACGAGACCCTTCTTTCAGTCCTGCGCAATCGCCTCGATCTCACCGGGACCAAGTACGGCTGCGGCGAAGGCGAATGCGGCGCCTGCACCGTACTGATGGACGGACAGGCCGTTCACTCCTGTCAAACGCAGGTGGCGGACGCAGTCGGCAAGAAGATCACAACCATCGAAGGCCTGGAGCAAAACGGCAAGCTTACCGTCGTGCAACAAGCATTTCTCGATGTGGGCGCCTTCCAGTGTGCCTACTGCACCAGTGGCATGATACTGCGCGCCACTGCTCTGCTTCAAGATCTGCCCAATCCTAGCGAAGCGCAGATCAAGACCCGCATGAATGGCAATATTTGCCGCTGCGGCACCTATCCACGCATCGTTGCGGCGGTGCAGCAAGCCTCCCATATCATGGCGAAAGGCGGAGCGCGATGAGCACCCTTCTCAGCGATCCCGTCGATCTCGCGCTTCCCGAACCCAGTAACGTACTGCGTTGTTTCCAACTGGACCGTCGCACATTCCTCAAAGTTTTTGGCGGAGGCCTGCTGGTATGTCTCACGGACGGGCATGCACTTGCGCAGGAGGCTGGCGGCGGTTTCGGCGGCCGCCAACAGGTGCCTACCGCAGTCTCCGCCTGGCTGCACATCGGGGCTGACTGTAAGGTCTCTATCTTCACCGGCAAGGTAGAAATCGGCCAGAACATCCGCACATCGCTGGCCCAACTGGTGGCCGAAGAACTAATGGTCCCGTTCGACTCCGTCACCATGGTCATGGGCGATACTGACCTGGTTCCCTACGACATGGGCACCTTCGGCAGCCAGTCCACTCCACAGATGGGCCCGCGCCTGCGCAGCATGGCCGCCGCTGCACGCCAAGCACTCATTCAGATGGCCGCAAAACAGTGGGGCGTCGATGCTTCATCGCTCACCACTTCCGACGGCAAAGTCACCAATTCCATCGGCGGACAATCCATTACTTACGGCCAGCTCACGCGCGGTGAGCAGATCGTCACCGCGGTCTCCAGCACCTCGCCACTCACTCCGGCCAAGGACTGGAAGGTCGCCGGTACCGCCATCCCTAAAGTCAATGGTCGCGAGTTTGTAACCGGTAAGCACAAATATCCATCCGACATCTCGCTACCTGGCATGATGTTTGGCAAGGTCCTTCGCGCTACCGGCTTCAACGCAACCCTCGTCTCCGTTGATACCAGCGCCGCGGAAAAAATGCCTGGCGTCAAGTTGGTTCGCGATGGAGACTTCATCGGCGTCGTCGCGCCCGACGCATACATGGCCGAACAGGCCATCGCTGCCATCCAGGCAAAGTGGACCGTTCCCTCGCAGCCCTCCAACAAGAACATCTTCGAGTACCTGAAGAACACTCCGGAATCAGTCCGCGGAGGCGGACGTCCCACCGCAAGCGTCCAGCCCGCCGCTGTCGCAGTCGCGCAATCCTCGGACTCTCAAGCCATCGAACTCGCCCAGTCCTACACCGTCCAGTACATTGCGCACGCCCCTCTGGAACCCCGCGCTGCGGTGGCCCAATGGGACTCCTCCGGCAAACTCACCGTGTGGACCGGAACCCAACGGCCATTCGGCGTCAAGGACGAACTCGTCGCCGCCTTCCACCTCGACCCCTCTAAAGTGCGCGTCCTCCAGCCCGACATGGGCAGCGGATATGGCGGTAAGCATACCGGCGAAACAGCCATCGAGGCAGCGCGCCTGGCCAAGGCCGCCGGCCAGCCAGTGCGCCTCGTCTGGACCCGCGAAGAGGAGTTCACCTGGGCCTACTTCCGCCCTGCCGGCCTCATGGAACTCAACGCCTCTGTCCAGCGCGACGGCACGCTTGTCTCCTGGGAGCATCACAACTACAACTCCGGCAACGCGGGTCTTGAAACGCCCTATATCGTATCGCGTCCAGTCACTGCATATCACCCATCCAGGTCGCCCTTGCGCCAGGCCTCCTATCGCGCGCTTGCCTCCACCGCCAACCACTTCGCCCGCGAGTCCTTCATGGACGAGCTGGCCCACGCCATCGCAATGGACCCGCTCGCCTTCCGCCGCAAGAACATTACGGACCCACGACTTATGGCCGTGCTCAACGCTGCCGCCGACAAGTTCGGCTGGGCTGCATCCAAGTCCACGCCCACCCGTGGATTTGGAATGGCCTGCGGAATGGAGAAGGGTGGCCACGTCGCCACCTGCGCCGAAGTCGCCATCGATCCCACCGCCAAGACAGTCAAGATCGTCCGTGTGGTCAGTGCGTGGGAGTCAGGAGCGATTGTCAATCCTGACGGCCTGCGCAACCAAAACATGGGTGCCATCGTGCAGGGTATCGGCGGCGCGCTCTTCGAAGCCATCCAGTTTTCCGATGGCCGCATTCTTAACCCACACTTCGAGAGTTATCGCCTGCCCCGTTTTTCGGATGGCCCCGTCGTTGAAATTGTGTTGATAGACCGCAAGGACATTACGTCAGCAGGCGCTGGAGAAACCGGCCTAGTCGGCATCGCGCCCGCCATTGGCAACGCCATCTTCGCAGCCACGGGATCTCGTCTGCGCGACATGCCCATGACCCCGGATGCGCCCGTCCCCGGCATCACCGCATCTTCATTCACTACCTGACCGCTAGCCGCCGGCGCCCTAAAACTCGATGCCGCGTTGCGCCAGGATGCCGCGCTGGTAGGCGTGTTTGACCTCGCGCATCTCGGTGACGGTGTCGGCCAGCTCCACCAGCAGGGGGTGCGCATTACGACCAGTGAGGATCACATGCACCATTTCGGGCTTGCTGCGCAGGACCTCGGCGACCATCTCCGGATCGAGCAACTTGTAGCCGATGGCATAGTTGATCTCATCCAGCACGATCAGGTCCCACTCGCCGGACAGGATAGCGGCGGAAGCCTCGGCCCAGGCTGCCTCCACCAGACGGATGTCTTCGGGATCTGTCTCCGCGCCGCCAACTTTGACAAAGCCGCGGCCAAGTTGCTTGATAACGAAGTTGTGCGCGGAGCCGGTCCCACCTGGGCCTTCGCCGGAACTCTCCAGAGCAGCATTCAGCGCGGCTGCAGTGTCCAGCTCGCCATAATGCCACGAGCCCTTAAGGAACTGCAAAATCAGGACACGCATGCCGTTGCCGGCCGCCCGCATTGCTGTGCCCAGCGCGGCGGTGGTCTTGCCTTTGCCGGGCCCTGTGTTGATCACAATCAGGCCGCGTCGGGCAGATTCCGGAGCGAGTGCGGAATGGGGCATAGGTCTAGTTATAGACGGGAGTACTGTGGGAAAGCTTTACTCGCTCAGTGGCCCGAGTGGTAGGGATGTCCGGCAAGAATCGTCAATGCTCGATAGATCTGCTCGGCCAGAACGACGTGGACGAGCCTGTGCGGCAGGGTGATGGCTCCAAGCGACAGCACCAGGACCGCGCGTTCGCGGGCGGCGTTGGACCAGCCGTCGGCCGGTCCAATGGCCAACACCAGCGTCTGCGTGCCGTTGTCGCGGTGGCGGCCAATCAGCGTGGCAATCTCCTCCGACGTGAGCTGCCTGCCCCGGCTGTCCAACAGGATGAGTACCGGCGCGGTACGCGTTGTCTGACGATCCAGCCATGTAAGCAGCGCATCCTCGGAGCCATGGGCCTGGGTTTGGCAGGGCAAGTAGTGTGCCGCGCGGGCGAGATAATCCGCCGCAAGAGTGGCAGCCGAGTCTGACTTTGGGAGCGCGCGGGATGGCGAGATAACCGCAAGGATAAGTTTCACGCTATGAGCCTACTGCAAGATGTAAGAGAAATCATCCCAAGAAATATGGTTTATTGGATTATGGCTCCGTGAATCACTAGGCAAGCCTGTTTCCAAATGGGATACAAGGCGTGCAGATGACTGTAAAGATTGAGTTAAAAAGCCCGTCTGGCATCGCCCAATTCTCAATGACTTTGGAGAGAGAATTGCATAAAGAGCAAGCATAGTAGAAAGACAACCATAACTGAAGCTGTGTGTATCTTGACGCACTCACTGTTGCTCCGCCTATGGGCGGACGGGCTTGATTCCTCTTAAGGAGAACTCGATGAATAGGTTAACCAGCATTGGAAAGCTACTGTCGCTGCTGCTGCTATTTGGTATGGCGGCGATCGTTCTTGGTCAGGAGACGACGGGTTCCCTACAGGGGACGGTCAAGGATCCATCAGGGGCTCTTGTGGCCAATGCCAGGGTGAGTGTGACCACACCGTCGCTAGCCGGCGGAATGACCACCGAGACGGATTCAAAAGGGTACTATCATCTCTCCAATCTGCCCCCCGGCTTGTATGTGGTGTCGGTGGACGCCAAGGGCTTTCAGACGCTCAAGCGCTCGGATCTGCGAATTGAGGTAGGACATCTTCCCACTCTCGACCTGTCGCTTTCCATGGGTTCTGAGGCGACCGTTGTGGAGGTGACGTCGGCGACTCCTCAGATCGACGTTACGACTACGACGACGAATACAAATATCACCGAAGATGTAGTGTCAAACATTCCTCACGGCACTTCCTTCCAGTCGGCCATTCAGTTTGCGCCTTCGGCCCGCAACGAACCTTTGCAGGGCATGTCGCAGTTCAGTATCGGCAACGGCAACGGCGCGACTTCGCCGGGCAGCGGAAGCAACGGCAATGCGTTCGGCTACTCGATTGCGGGCGGAGCCGATTCCGAGAACTCCTATCTGGTGGAAGGGCAGGAGACGTCGGATCTCATCGGCGGCTACTCGCACACCAATGTGCCGTTCGACTTCATCCAGGAGATGGTCATGGACACCTCCGGCATCCAGGCCGAACATGGCGGCGCACTGGGCGGTGTGATCAACGTCATCATGGACAAGGGGACCAACCAGATTCACGGCGCGGCTTGGATGATGGCAAGCGCTGGCATGTTTAATGGATCGCCGCGTGCCCAACCGCGCTACGATCCGAACGGTGTATTCTCGCCCACGACCGATGTAACGTGGCAGCAGTACCAGCCCAAGCGTTACCACACCAGCGATATGTTCCCCGGCGTCCGGGTCGGCTTGCCGATCTTCAAGGACAAGCTCTTTCTGTTTGCGGCATTCTCGCCGGAGTGGTCGGATGAAGAACACACCGTAACCTACAATCCTACTTTTGCGGCCAGCAACTTCCCCGGCGCGACTGGATCGCTTAATTTCGCCCAGAACACCCATACCTACTACGCCAACGTTCGTTTGGATGGAGCGATTGGGTCCAAGATCCATGTCTTCGCCTCGGTGCTGGACCAGGGCCAGCGCCAGACCGGCGAGACTCTTCCTAATGGCGACGATGTCCACGGGCTCTACAACACAAGCGCCAGTATCAACCCCTTAGCTTTCGAGCATTCGCTGGGCTATTCAGCTCCCAACTCGACGTATAACTTCGGACTGGACTATACGGCGTCCAATTCGCTGGTGCTTACCAGCCGCTATGGATACTTCTTCGCCAACTATCATGACTTTGGCTATCCGACGACCGGAGTGATCTTCGACTGGTATGGCAGCGGCGTGGGTGGGACCGACGTGAACGGCGCTCCGCTCCCGGCCGATCTCCAGAAGGTGAACGGAAACTTCAACATACCCAGCGACCAGACCTATACCCTTTACCACGCGGACAAGCGCATCCAATTCGACCAGGATGCTGCCTGGTTCAAGAGCGGATGGGGCGGGACGCACAACTTCAAGTTCGGCTATCAGCTCACTCGATTGAACAACAACATCTACCAGCGCTGGAACGCTCCGTTCGTTGAGGTGTTCCCGGGAGGCGCGGAGGACTACTTTGCCGCCGGTTCCACCGGAGCTGCCAACTGCGCAGCGATTGTAGCGGCCAACGGACCACAGTATGAGAATGCCGCCTATACTGCTGCAGGCTATCCCAACTGCACGGGAAAGTACGGCTATGTCATCGTCCAGGACTACGGTACGCAGGGACAGGCCACCAGCTACGACAACGCGATCTTCGGGCAGGACTCCTGGACCATCGGCAAGGGCCTGACCATCAACTACGGTCTACGGGTTGAGAGTGAGTTTGTACCCAGCGAGAACAATGCGGCGGGCATCCCCAGCAAACCAATTAACTTCGGCTGGGGCGATAAGATAGCTCCCCGCGTGGGCTTCGCCTGGGACCCCATGCACAACGGCAAATCGAAGATCTTCGGGAGCTACGGATCCTTCACCGACATGATGAAGCTGAACGTAGCAATCGGCTCGTTTGGCGGCCAGTACTGGCAGAATTGCGCATACGCCCTGAGCACCGACCCGCTTACCAATGTGAACGTGGCATTCGATAGCAACTTCCGCTATTGCAATGCAACTACCGCTAACTTCGGTGGCGGCACGACACCCGCGGGCCTCACCTTTATCGAGAGCCTCAACAACCGTGGTACGGAAGGCGTCACGCCCGGACTGAAGCCATACCGTCAGCATGAATCGGTGTTCGGCTACGACTACCAGATTGCCCACGGGCTGGCCTTTGAAGCCCGCTGGGACCGCCGCAGGCTGGACGATGTGATCGAAGATGCAGCTCTCTTCGACTCGGGGGGCAATGAGATATTCACCATCGTCAATCCTGGTTTTGGCGGGAATGCCATCAACGCCACCTGCGCGACGGGGACTAGTTCCTACGCCGCGTGCCCACCAGACCCGCCAGCGGCACGCAGCTACGATGGCCTGGAATTCCGCCTGAACAAGGCAATGAGCAATCACTGGTCAGGCCTGCTCTCGTATACCTACAGCAGCTTCCGTGGCAACTATAACGGTCTTACCAGTTCCGATGAAGCGGACGGCGGCGGCGGACGAAATGCACCTAACAACAGCCGTGCCTTCGACGAGACCTACTTCTCGTTCAATGCATACGGACAATCGGACGGCGGCAAGCTGCCGCTCGATCGTCCCAACGCTTTCAAGGGATATGCCTACTACACCATGGATGAGGGCCACAAGACCAATACAACCCTCGGCCTCTTTCAGGACATTTACAGTGGCACTCCGCAGCAAAGCTTCGTCGATGTGGGCTACAGCATCGCTGGAGGCGGTAATTTTGGGCAGTTCGCGGTGTACCCCGAAGGCCGGGGAAAGTGGGTAGACGTTTCGCAGAACGCAAAGACAGGCGTGGTTACGGTCGGTAATGCGTATGTAAAACGGACTCCGATGTTCACCCAGAGTGACATCAATCTCAAACAGACCATTAAGATCAAGGGCACGCAGGAACTGAGCTTCGATGCAACCTTCACCAATGCTCTGAACGAGCATAAAGTCGTGGCTTACTATGCGTCGATCGACACCGCGTATGAGCCGGATTACCTCACACCGGGCGGCGTTCCATTCTATTACGGAGGAGTCGCGTACTCTGCTTACGAACACCCCTATGCCTGGAAGACACTGATGAATACAGATGGGGTGACCGTCAACAGCCAAT
>DATKGA010000028.1:0-21763 GCA_035510935.1 Acidobacteriaceae bacterium | reverse complement strand
CCTTGAACGGTCTGCCCCAGCTCTACCATCCGCTCTTCAATGCGCCCAACTTCCGCGATGGTGCGTCGACCGACAAATTCTTCCTCTGCCTGGAAGCAGAAGATCCACGGTTTTCCATTCTCGAGACGCGCGCATTTCTGGAGAAGTTCGCTCCGGTCTCCGTCGTGGAGGTGGAGCTGTGAGACACGTCCAAGGTTCACGGTTCGAGGTTCGAGGCAACAGAACGCGCAGCGTTCTTGCACTCTGCGCGTTGGCTGCCTCAGGCCTGCTTGCAGGCTGTCGCCAGGACATGCAGGACCAACCGAAGTTCATCCCGCAGCGCGGCACCGGCTTCTTTGCCGACGGACGTTCCGCGAGGCCGCAGGTGGCCAACACCGTGGCCCGTGGACAACTGCACGAGGACGCCTACTTCTACACCGGCCTTGTCGATGGCAAGGAGGGCAATGCGATGCCCTTTGCGGTGACCGGTACAGTGCTGGCGCGCGGCCAGGAGCGGTTCAACGTCTACTGCGCGCCCTGCCACTCGCGCGTGGGCAATGGCGCTGGAATGATCGTCCAGCGCGGCTATCGTCCGGCCGGTAACTTCCACACCGCGCGCCTGATGGCGGCGCCTCTGGGCCACTTCTTCACCGTGATGACGCACGGATACGGCGCCATGCCGGACTACTCCGCACAGGTCGCGCCGCAGGACCGCTGGGCCATCGTCGCTTACATCAAGGCGCTGCAACTAAGTCAGGATGCGAAGCCCGCGGATGCGCCGCCGGGTGCGCGCATCGAGTCGCTCGCCACCATTTCCGAGAGCGAGGGTTTTACCGATACGAACTTCGCCAACGAATGGGGGCTTCCGCCCACCGCCATCTACGGAACGCCTAACAATCAGGACAACGGCATCCCCGCTGAGTTGCCTCCGAGTGCCAATGGCAAGTATCCAGCGGCGCAACCCACAAACACGAACAAGCAATAGAGAACGATTTATCACCAAGGCCAAACCAATGTCATCGCAAAACGAACAACACGGAGAGCACGGATCACACGCCCACGGCGGGCCGCGGGCTGATCACGGGCCGCGGGCGCTGCCTGTGTCGCTGGACGCGCCGGATGTTTTGCTGGCGTGGCGCAGGCGCTCCCTGGTAGTGGCGGTTGTCTTCGCTCTGCTCACGCTGCCGTTCGCAACCGTCAATGGAGGCTGGGACCACATCGTCCGCGCCTACCTGATGGGCTACATGACCGCATTCAACTTTGCCGGCGGCGCGCTTGTCCTGCTGATGCTGCAATATGTAACGGGAGGTAAATGGGGGTTGTTGCTGCGCCGCCCGCTGGAGGCGATGACGCGCACGCTGCCGCTGGTGGCGTTGCTGTTCGTTCCCATCCTGCTGCCGCGGATCGGTGGTTATCTGTATCAATGGGTTCGCTACCCCGATGCGGCGTCCACCAACAACGCCTATCTGAATCACCTGATTACCCACGAGCAGGCGCTGACGGCGGACTTCAAGCGTCCCATGCTGAATCCGCACGCCATGATTGTGGAGTACTGCATCATTTATGCGGTTCTATTCACGCTGATGTTTTTGCTGAATCGCTGGTCGCTGGAGCGCGACGCCGATCCTCTGAGCGGCACCCAGGCCAGCTATGAGCGATGGCGCACACGCTTTGAGAACCTCAGCGGGCCGGGCATTCTGATCTACGTCATCTTGATGACGATGGGCGCGATCGTGTGGATCAAGTCGCTCGATGTCACCTGGTACTCCTCCATCTGGGGACTGCAATTCCTTGTCGCGCAGGGTTATGCAGTGCTTGCGCTGAGCATTCTCAGCGTGATTCTGCTGTCGCGCTACGAGCCGATGAAGACCCTGCTGCGCGCTACCGAGCAGCACGATCTGGGCAAGTTCCTCTTCGCCTTCGTCATGCTCAATATCTACCTGACGTTCGCAGAGTTCCTCATCATCTGGTCGGGGAATCTTCCTGACGAGATTCCCTGGTATCTCAACCGCATTCACGGCGGATGGTGGACCATCTGCACCCTGGACTTCGTATGCCACTGGCTGATCCCCTTCTGCCTGCTGCTGTCTCGCGACCTGAAGCGCAACAAGCGCAAGATGATCTGGATCACCTGCTTCATGATCTTCGCCCGCCTGGTCGACATGTTCTGGCTGATTGAACCCAACTTCTCCGACTCGGCCGGCAACCTGCACATCGCGGGAAACCTTGGAATGCTGGCCTACATCACCGTGCCCGTCACGCTGCTCGCCCTGTGGGTCGCATACTACATCACGCAGTTGAGGAAGCGGCCTCTGGTCAGCACCAACGATCCTCACCTGGAAGAGATTCTGGAGCCTGAACATGCCTACTGACGGCCACAAAAAGGGCAACAACGCCAAGGGCGAGACCAGGCCAGTGCATGGCGCGCCGGTCGATGCCGAACATCCGGGTTACGAGACCACGGATGTTAACGTGCGCGGCGTGGCCATTTTCCTTGCGGGCCTCTTTGCCACCGTGTTTGTCTTCTTCTTCTTCTGCTTCTATATGGGGCGCATGATCAACGCCGAGTGGCAGAAGGAGGATGGGCCAGCCACCAAGTGGCAGATCGCATCGGGCGCGGTTCCGCCCGCAGGTAAGGGCAAGGACCTGGCCAGCAATCCGGAGATCGAGCAGAAACAGTTGCAGCAGATCGTCGGAACATTTCCTGAGCCGCGGCTGGATATGGACGACGGCAACCAGGCCACCGCGGACCTGCATGCGCGAGAAGATATGTTGCTGGAACACTACAGCCTGGTCGACGGCCAGCCGGGGACCATTCGCATCCCCATCGAGCGCGCCATGGAGTTGATCGCGCAGCGTGGGCTGCCAGTTGCCAACCAATCTGCTACCAAGGATTCTGTCGCGCATGCTGTGCAACCGGAGATTCAGACGCCGCTGACCTCAGGCTTCGCACGCACAGGCTTTGAGCAGACGGTGATTGAGGTACGCCACCAGAAGATGATCTACGGCGCGGCGGAGACCTCTGCGAACGCAGGCACGACGCCTCAGAAATGAAGGCGCAGATGCGCAGACGGTAGAGAACGGACACGAGTGAGAGAAGGCAGACGATGAGGTACTGGCGGACAATTCGGCGGACGATCCTGCAAGGCGGCGCAGCGGTTCTCGCCTGCTCACTGCTGGCTGCCTCCGCCGTTGCCCAGGTCTCCAGTTACGGCGATAAGCAGGCGGGAGAAAACACTGGCGACCAACTGCCCCAGGTGCTGCAGCGGGTGGGCGTCACCCAGCGCCTGAATCAGATGCTTCCCATGGACGCGCAGTTCGTCGATGACACGGGCAAGACCGTGCGCCTGGGTGATTACTTCGGCAAGCGCCCCGCGATTCTCTCGCTGGTCTACTACAACTGTCCCATGCTGTGCTCGGAGGAGATGGACGGCCTGGCCAGCGCGCTGATGATGGTGCACCTTACTCCGGGCAAGGACTTCAACATCGTCATCATCAGCATCGACCCCAGCGAGACGCCGCAGATCGCCGCGAAGAAAAAGGCGTTTTACGTCAAGCGCTATGGCCACCCCGAGACAGCAGACGGATGGCACTTCCTCACCGGGCAACAGACTGCCATCGATGCAGTCTCCGACGCAACCGGCTTTGGCTACGTCCGCGTTCCTGGGCCGGACGGCAAGCTGGACCAGTTTGCCCACGCCAGCTCCATCGAAGTGGTGACGACCCAAGGCCGTCTGGCGCAGTACTACCTTGGCGTTGAGTACTCGCCCAAGGACATCCTGCTGGGGTTGATCGAGGCTTCGGGCAACCGGATCGGTTCGCCGGTCGCCAACATCCTCACCTACTGCTACCACTACGATCCGCAGACCAACCGGCACTCCCTGATTGTGGCGCGAGTGGTCCAGTTGGGCGGCATGATGACCGTGGTGAGCCTGGGCAGTTTCATGTTTTTAATGTTTCGCCGTGATCTGCAGCTTGGCCGCAACCACGATTTGATCGATTGGCGTAAGGAAGATAAAGGGTAACGATGGGTATTAGTCCGGTCTTATGGCAGTTTCTGGTGAAGTGGCTCAACGCCTCCGCGCTCTTTCCCAGCGAGGCGTCCACCATCGCGCCCTACATGGACGCGCTGTACTTCTTCCTGCTCGCCATTACGTTTGTCGGGGTCTTCCTGGTGGCCACCCTTCTGGTGGTCTTCTCCGTCCGCTACCGTAAGGCGGTGCATCCGGTGGCCACGCAGATTGAAGGTTCCACGCTGCTTGAGGCCACATGGACCATCATTCCCCTGGGCCTGTTCCTTATCTGCTTCGTCTGGGGGGCTCTGCTTTACTTCCGCATTTACAATCCACCGGTCAACTCCATGAACATCTACATTGTCGGCAAGCAATGGATGTGGAAGGCGGAGCATCCCGGCGGCCAGCACGAGATCGACGCGCTGCATGTTCCCACTGGCCAGCCCATCCAGTTGACCATGATCTCGCAGGATGTCTTCCACAGTTTCTCCATTCCTGCCTTCCGCATCAAGCGCGAGGTGATTCCGGGCCGCTACAGCACGGTATGGTTCGAAGCCACCACGCCGGGCGAGTATCACCTCTTCTGCACCCAGTACTGCGGCACCAACCACTCTGCGATGATCGGCACCATCACGGTGCTTTCGCCCGCCGACTACAAGAAGTGGACCGAGCAGTCCACCAGCGGCATGTCGCTGGCACAGAATGGTGAGCGCCTGTTTGCCAGCATGGGTTGCAATGCCTGCCACACCGGCAACGCAGCGGCGCGCGGTCCCAGCCTGGCAGGCGTCTACGGATCGAAGTTGCTTTTGACCAACGGATCCCAGGTGCTGGTGAATGACGCCTATCTGCGCGACGCCATCCTGAATCCATCGCAGCATGTCACGTCGGGGTACACCCCCATCATGCCCACCTACCAGGGACAGATCAGCGAAGACGGATTGATCGACCTGGTGGAGTATCTCAAGAACCTCAACAGCAATGATCGCGTGCAACAGACACTGACCACATCGCAATCCGACCAGGCGGCGCCTCCGGCGTCAGGGGTGGTGAAACCATGAGCGCACCGAGTCCAACAATTCTCAACCTGCCCGATCAGAGCAGCGCGACCTTGCCGAAGAAGAATTTCATCAACGCGGAGCACGGCCTGCTTAGCTGGCTGCTTACTGGTGACCACAAGCGCATCGCGATCCTCTATATCATCTCCATCACGTTCTTCTTCTTCATTGGCGGAGCGTTTGCCGGGCTCATCAGGCTGGAGCTGCTTACGCCCCAGCCCGACCTCGTCTCATCGGATACCTACAACAAGTTCTTCACCATGCACGGCATCATCATGGTCTTCCTGTTCCTGGTGCCGTCGGTGCCTGCGACCATAGGTAACTTCCTCATCCCCATGATGGTGGGCGCGCGCGACCTGGCCTTCCCCAAGATCAATCTGCTGAGCTGGTATCTGTATGTGGCGGGCGGAACGCTTACCCTGGCCGCGCTGGTGCTGGGTGGAGTCGATACGGGATGGACCTTTACCGCGCCCCTCTCCACCCATTATCTGAACACGCATGTGGTCACTACCGCGATGGCGATCTTCATCGCCGGTTTCAGCTCCATCCTTACTGGGCTCAACTTTATTGTCACCATCCATCGCATGCGCTGCCCGGGGATGACCTGGTTCCGCATGCCGCTCTTCGTCTGGGCTCACTACGCAGCCTCTATCCTGATGGTGCTGGGAACGCCGGTGGTGGCCATCACCCTGGTCCTGGTCATTCTGGAACGGTTGGTCGGTATCGGTGTCTTCGACCCCACCAAGGGCGGCGACCCGCTGTTGTTTCAGCACCTCTTCTGGTTCTACTCGCACCCCGCCGTGTACATCATGATTCTGCCCGGCATGGGCGTCATCTCCGAGGTGGTCAGCACCTTCAGCCGCAAGCGCGTCTTCGGCTACACGGCAGTCGCGTTCAGCTCGGTGGCCATTGCCCTCTTCGGCTTCTTCGTCTGGGAGCACCACATGTTCGTCATGGGCGTCTCCAACTACTCGGCGCTGGTCTTCTCTCTGCTCACCATGCTGGTTGCGGTGCCCTCGGCCATCAAGATATTCAACTGGTGCTTCACTCTACAGCAAGGCTCCATCACCTTCGAGACGCCCATGCTCTATGCCTTCGGCTTCATGGGCCTGTTCACCATCGGCGGGCTGACCGGAGTCTTCCTCGGGTCGTTAGGGATGGATATTCAGCTCACCGAAACCTACTTCATAGTCGCCCACTTCCATTTTGTGATGGTGGGAGGAATGCTGATGGCCTTCCTCTCGGGCATACACTTCTGGTGGCCCAAGATGACCGGCCGCATGTATCCCGAGTCGCTCTCCAAACTTGCCGCCGTGGTTACGTTCATCGGCTTCAACCTTACCTTCATGCCGCAGTTCATCCTTGGCTACTTGGGCATGCCGCGGCGATATCATGCGTATCCGCAGGAGTTTCAGGTGCTCAATGTGCTCTCCACCGCCGGGGCCACCGTGCTTGGCGTGGGCTATCTGCTGCCCGTCCTCTACCTTGCATGGTCGCTGAAGTATGGGGCCATCGCGGGCGACAACCCCTGGCAGGCAACCGGCCTCGAGTGGCAGACCCAGTCGCCGCCATTGACCGAAAACTTCCCCGAGATCCCAATCATGGATCACGAAGCCTACGACTACGAGTGGCTGGAGCATAAGACCCAACACGAGGTGACCCACGTTGGATAGCGCGATGGCAAATCCGCACGCCGATCATGACGCAGCCGGGCAAGAGCACGAGCACGTCTTTGTGCCGCAGCACCGCCATCACTTCGCCACCGAGGAGCAACAGCGTGAGGCGGGCAGCTTCGGCATGTGGCTCTTCCTGCTCACAGAAATTATGTTCTTTGGCGGGCTCTTCTTCGCCTACCTGCTCTACCGCAACTGGTACTACGACGCATTCGTCGCCGCATCCAACCAGTTGAGCATTCCGCTGGGCGCGGCCAACACCGCGATCCTTATCACCTCCGGCTTTTTCATGGCGCTGGCGGTTTGGGCGGCCGAGGTGCGCAAGAAGGCCATGCTGGTCGTCTTCCTCATCCTCACCATCCTCTTCGGCCTCGCCTTCCTCGGCATCAAGGCCGTCGAGTACCACGAGAAGTACGAGAAGCACCACATCCCAGGTGCCAGCTTCGATGTGGCGGAGTTCATCAATCCGGCGGCCTATGGCCTCAGCGAAAAGCCGCTTGCTCCGGACGCCGCGCAGAAGACCCAGATGTTCTTCTTCCTCTACTTCGCCATGACCGGAATGCACGCCCTGCACATGATCATAGGCATTGGTCTCCTCTTCTGGCTGCTGGCGCGCGCGCAGCACGGAGACTTTACCGCGGGGTACGTCGCGCCCATAGAAAACTTCGGCCTGTACTGGCACTTCGTCGATATCGTATGGCTCTTCCTGTTTCCCCTGCTCTACCTCATCAACCGTCATCCCCTGGCGCACTAGAACTTTGGAAGGTATACGCGATGGCCCACGAAGCCCAATCCGAACACGCTGAGCAGCACTACCACGATGCCATGAACGTCACCAACCCGGAACACGCCTCGCACCACATCGTCACGCCGGCGCAGTACGCCCTGGTCTTCGTATCGCTGCTTGCTGGCACGGCGCTTACCGTGGTGGCCGCCAACATCGACCTTGGCGTCTTCAACCCCATCATCGCGCTGGGCATCGCCTGCACCAAGGCGGTCATCGTCATCCTCTTCTTCATGCACGTCAAGTATCAGTCACACCTCATCAAGGCCACGGTCGCCGCGGGCTTCTTCTTGTTCCTGGTCCTCATCACCATGACCCTCTCCGACTACATCTCCCGCGCCTGGGGCCTCTGGTAACGCTCAACGCTTCGTCAGATACAATCTCCCATCCGCAAGTCCCGCCAATTTACCGCCAAACAGCCTGCAGCAACCACCCAAAGACCTGTGATTCAGGTCACATCGTACCCCCGTGCAATTCGGGGATGATAGTTACTGATTCAGGGTTGGTGTGCAGGGCCTATGCACATCGATTTACGGTTGGTGAAGCAGGGCCAAGGCTCACCAATCTCCGGTTTGCGAAGCAGGGCCAATGCTCGCAAACCAATCCGCCTCCCGACGGAGGAGGTTCTGAGCGCTTCTCGAAGTCCTCAGAGCCTCCAATCGGAAGTAGAGGAACGTGTAGCACCGACCTGGGTATCACTGAAGAATGAAAAGTTGCGCGGCCGCCGCAGGGTGTGCCGCGTTTTTGTTTCCACTCGTCACAGCATTACAACTCCAAATCCGTCCGCCCACGGCATCTCTGCGTCGCTATGCGATAGACTAAAGGTGACGCGCATTTTCGCCCTTCGGCCCTATCCCAACGCGTACAGACTGGAAAACCTTCCGCAGTGAGCAGCCCCCAAACCATCCCGAACCCAGAGACTTCCGCCCCAGCGACCGAACAGGTCAGCGACCAATCCACCGCCAAGCCTGCCGCACAGCCGGCCCTGAAGCCCATCTTCAACATCGCCATCATCGCCCACGTCGATCACGGCAAGACCACGCTGGTGGACGCCATGCTGCGTCAGTCCGGCACCTTCCGAGCCAACGAAGCCGTCGCCGAGCGCGTTATGGACTCCAACGATCTGGAGCGCGAGCGCGGCATCACCATCATGGCCAAAAACACCGCGCTCTACTACCACGGCAACAAGATCAACATCGTCGACACCCCGGGCCACGCCGACTTCGGCGGCGAAGTGGAGCGCGCCCTCAAGATGGTCGATGGCGTCGTCCTGCTCGTCGACGCCTCCGAAGGCCCGCTGCCGCAGACGCGTTACGTTCTCTCCAAGGCGCTCGAAGCCAAGCTCACGCCCATGGTCGTCATCAACAAGATCGATCGCCCCGATGCGCGCGCGCAGGAGGTGCTCGACGAGGTCTACGACCTCTTCATCGACCTCGACGCCGACGAGGACATGCTCGACTTCCCCGTCCTCTACACCAACGGCAAGGTGGGCACCGCGACCCTCGATCTCGCCAATCCCGGCACCGATCTGCAGCCGCTCTTCGAGCAGATCATCCAGACCATTCCCGTGGCCAAGGGCGATCCCGAAGGCCCACTACAGATCCTCGTCACTAACCTCGACTACTCCGACTACCTCGGACGCCTGGCCATCGGTCGCGTCTTCAACGGCACCATGCGCACCGGGCAGGAGTACAACGTCGCGCGCGTCGATGGGACTTTCAGCAAGCACAAGATCACCAAGCTCTTCAGCTTCTCCGGCCTCAAGCGCATCGACATCGAAGAGACCCAGGTGGGCGACATCGTAGCCATCGCCGGCATCCCCGGCATCACTATCGGCGAGAGCTTCTGCGATGTGGAGAACCCGCAGCCGTTGCCTCGCATCGTCATCGACGAACCCACCATTGCCATCCAGTTCAACGTCAACAACTCGCCCTTTGCCGGACGCGAGGGCAAGTGGGTCACCTCGCGCAACCTGCGCGACCGCCTGGAAAAAGAGCTGCTCACCAACGTCTCGCTCAAGATGCTGGAGACGGGCTCTCCCGATTCCTTCAAGGTCCTCGGCCGCGGAGAACTGCAACTCGCAATCCTCATCGAAATCATGCGACGCGAGGGATTCGAGATGATGGTCAGCCGGCCGGAGATCGTCACCAAGCGAATTGACGGCCAGCTCATGGAGCCAGTCGAGCAGCTCATGATCGACATCCCGGAGAACTTCGTCGGCACCGTCATCGAACGCCTCGGCCCGCGCAAGGGCGAGATGACCAAGATGACCAACCACGGATCGGGCCGCGTCCGCATGGAGTTCCGCATCCCCAGCCGCGGCCTCATCGGGCTAAGGTCCGAGATGCTCACAGAGACACGCGGCACCATTGTGATGAATGCCATACTCGACGGCCACATTGCCTATCAGGGAGAGATTCCCCAGCGTGTCTCCGGTGCGCTCATCTCCGACCGCCAAGGAACGACCACCGCTTATGCTTTGGATGGACTACAGGACCGCGGCACGCTCTTTGTCGCCGAGGGCACCGAGGTCTACGAGGGCATGATCGTCGGCGAGCACTCGCGCGATAACGACCTCGACGTCAACTGCGTGCGCGAGAAAAAAATGTCCAACATGCGCGCCTCCGGCTCCGACGAAGCCGTCCGGCTCGTCCCCTTCCGCAATCTCACGCTGGAGCAAGCCATCGAGTTCATCGCTGACGACGAGCTGGTCGAAGTCACCCCCAAGTCCCTCCGCATGCGCAAGCAGATCCTGCAATCCAACCGCCGCCCCCGCAAAGGCCAATCCGCGGAGTAGACGTGTGCCCCATTCATCGCGATCTTGCGATGATTAGCCTTCTTCCGCGCGAATCCTGCCCGTAAACCCTATCGCACCAACAATTCGTACCCGCCACCCCTCGCTCGATTTACAATCACTTCGGCTGCTGAAATTTCCACAGCCGGAAAGCTGTCTGCCCCATGCCCGATTCCATGCCGTATCTTATCGCCATTGCTATCGTCCTGCTGTACATCCTCAACTCCATCAAAATTCTCAAGGAGTACGAGCGCGCCGTCGTCTTCCGGCTTGGCCGCGTCCGACACGACGCCTCCGGCCCCGGCATCATCCTCGTCTTTCGCCCTATCGACCAGATCGTCCGCGTCAGCCTGCGCCAGGAGGCGATGGAAGTCCCCTCGCAGGATGTGATCACCCGCGACAACGTCACCCTGAAGGTCAACGCCGTCATCATCATGCGCGTGGTGGATGCGGTCAAGGCAGTCATCGAGGTCTCCAACTACGTCTATCAGACCTCGCAGTTTGCACAGACAACCTTGCGCTCCGTCCTCGGCGAAGTCGATCTGGACGAGCTGCTGGCCCACCGCGACCGCCTCAACCAGCGCATTCAGGTCATCATCGACGGCCACACTGCGCCCTTTGGCCTGAAGGTCGTCTCGGTCGAAGTCAAGCAGGTCGACATGCCGGAGAACATGCTGCGCGCGATGGCTAAACAAGCGGAAGCGGAACGCGAGCGTCGCGCCAAGATCATCCACGCCGAGGGCGAGTTTAACGCCGCCGCGAAGCTAGTCGATGCTGCCGCGCTGATGGCCACCCAGCCTATGACCCTGCAACTGCGCTACCTGCAGACGCTGACCGAGATCGGCGTGGAGAAGAACACTACCATCGTCTTTCCGCTGCCCATGGAACTGATCAACCTCTTCAACAAAACTATTGCCACCTCGGCCATCCCCGCGCCAGCCACCCCCGATGCGGGACCAAAGGAGTAGAGGGTGACACAGCGTCTCTTCGACGACGAGGGCAGTCCGCCAAGCCGAGGCTACACGCGTGACCCGGACCGGTCCGATTCCGGCGCCGAGCGTGAGATATCGCTCGGCGCGCCGGCAATCCTCGGAATCTTCTTCGCGCTGGCGCTGGTTTGTGCCTGCTTCTTCGGCTTCGGCTACACCATGGGCCGCAAATCCGCCCAGGCCGCAACTACCGACAGCACAGCCGCGAGTGCGGATGCTTCCAGCAACGGCTCCGCCAAGCCCGCTGCCGGAAGCCTTGCCAGCCAGCCCGATGTGCCCCCCCCCCAACCCATGGCCGATAACTCCGTCGCGCCGTCCGTCCAGCCGGAAGCTGCACCCGCTGCACCCACGCCGCCGCCCGCTACGCAAAAGAACGCCGCAACCGCAGCCGATGGCATGATCGTGGGCGACAAGCCGCCAACCAGCAACCAACAACCCGCGCCCGGCAATCAGCAACCTGCAACTTCTCCCGGAGGCACCATCATGGTGCAGATTGCGGCTGTCTCCAGTCAGGATGTGGCCGATATTCTCACCTCATCTCTGCAGAAAAAAGGCTACAGCGTCAGTGTCCACCACGAGCCCCAGGACAAGCTGCTGCACGTCCAGATCGGCCCCTTCGCCAACCGCCAGGAAGCCGTAGCCATGCAACAGCGCGTGCTCGCCGACGGCTTCAACGCCATCGTTAAATAGCTACAGCGGCCTCATATCCTCGGGCAGCGCCGCAGCAATCGCAGCGTGCGCCGCGTTCATCAGGTCATCGCGCGTCGCGTATCCCGCAGAATCGATCGCCGGCAATATCTGCACCTTCGCCACTCCCGGAGTCACCGCCGCGCTGTGCTTGCGCATCATCCTCTGCGTACCGGAGATGGCGATGGGCACAACCGGCGCACGCGTTTCCATTGCCAGATAGAACGGGCCGCGCTTGAATCCGGCCAGCCGTCCGTCTTCGGAGCGCGTCCCCTCGGCAAAAAAAAGAACATGCAGCCCCGAACGCAGCGCCGCCTCCGCCGCGGCAATACTCGCCTGCGCCGCCTCGCGTTTGTTTGCCCGCCCTACTGGGACAAATTTGGCCATCCGCATCGCCGTCCCAAGCAGCGGAATCCACATCAGCTCTTTCTTCAGCAGCACCGAACACCGGCCAGGCAGCACCGGCAACAGCACCGGCGGGTCCAGGTTCGACACATGGTTCGACAGAAAGATGCAGCTCACCCCCGCGGGCACATTCTCCAGGCCCGTTACCTCTACCCGGATCCCGCCCGCGCGCAGCCCCAGGGGAATGATTCGCCGCGCCACCACTCGATACAGCAGTTCTATATTGCCCACCACCAGCGAGTAGGGAATCCCGAAGATTCCCGCCAGTCCCCCCAGCGTCACGTACACCAACACCATCTTGAAGGTCGAAAACATCTCTTCGCAGAATACAGCACCCGCGCAAAACAATCCTCGCTCCAATTCCTCGAACCTCGCCCCTGCTTCTTCGCAGCCGTCACTCATCTGTGATACCTTCGTTGCACCCGCCGGGCATAGCGGATACCCCACATTAGAGTTTCATGCAGCTGGCCACCGAGGCTCTCAGCCCCATGTCATCTGCACCCACGAAGCATCTGGCCCCGAACTTCAATCCATAACTACGCAAGAGATCATGAAAGTGAGGAACGCACAATGAAAGTAAGACAGATTCTCCTGGTAGCGCTGCTGGTTGCATGCGCCGGCTGCAACAACTCCGTATCCGTACCCGTAGTCGATACCAGCGCGCAGGACCAAACCGACATCAAGGCGTTGGAGGACGGGTTTGCGGCGGCATTCAAGGCCAAGGACGTGAACGCCATCATGGCTTATTATGTGCCCGACCAAACCATGGTCGCCTTCGACGTGATTCCTCCGCTACAGTATGCAGGCGCGGACGCCTACCGCAAAGACTGGCAGGACACCTTCGCCATGTATCCCGGACCGGCAGACTTAAGCATCAACGATCTTGACATTACGACAGGAGGAAACGTTGCCTTCAGTCACAGCCTTCAAAAGGGATACCTGACCGACAAGAAGGGCAAGAAGATGGAGATGACGGTGCGGGTCACCGACGGATACAAGAAGGTCAATGGGCACTGGCTCATCGCCCACGAGCATGCGTCCATTCCTGTCGATCCGGTCACCATGAAGGGCGATATGAACGCGAAGTGATGTACTGGTAATACGTGGAACGAAGAGAGGCCGGGATTGCTCCCAGCCTCTCTTCGCTTGCAACTCCTCGAACCTCGTCTATGCGTTGGCTTCTGTTGCGGCCTCCGCCGCCGCCTCGGCTTCGGCTGCAGCGGCCGCTTCCTTCGCGGACTTCTCCGCCTTGCGCGCCGCAATCGAGTTCTGTCCCAGCTCGTCGGCCAGTTTCTCCGTGGTAAACGACTCGATCACATCGCCTACGCGGATGTCCTTGAAGCCGGCCAGGTCGATGCCGCACTCCACGCCCTGACGCACCTCGCTCACGTCGTCCTTGAAGCGCTTCAGTGATCCGATCTTGCCGCGCCAAACCTCTTCGCCCTCGCGCATTACGCGCACCTGCGCCGCCCTCGTGATCACACCATCGGTCACGCGGCATCCAGCGATCTGCCCAACCTTGGTGATCTTGAAGACGTTGATCACCTCAGCCTTGCCTGCGTAGTTCTCCTTGAACACCGGGTCCAGCAGTCCGTACATCGCCTTTTCGATCTCGTCGCGCAACTCGTAGATGATGGAGTGCAGCCGAATCTCGACGTTCTCGCGCTCGGCCACCTCGGTCGATTTGCGGTCGGGCCGCACGTTGAATCCGATGATCACCGCGTTCGAGGCAGACGCCAGCAGCACGTCCGACTCCGTGATCGCGCCCACGCCGGAGTGCAGTACGCGCACCCGCACCTTCTCGGTCGACATCCGCTGGAGGTCTTCGGCGATCACCTCCACCGAGCCCTGCACATCGCCCTTGACGATGAGGTTCAGGTCCTTCATCCCGGCGTGCTTGATCTGTTCCGCCAAGCCTTCCAGCGACACGCGAGAGCTCTTTGCCAACTGCGCCTCGCGCTCCTTCATCTTGCGGTACTGGGCAATGCCCTTGGCCTTGTCGCGGTCCGCCATCACCAGAAACGTATCGCCCGCGTCCGGCATTCCTTCCAGTCCCAGAATCTCAACCGGTGTTGCGGGCCCGGCCTCTGTGATCGGGCGCCCACGATCGTCGAACAAGGCGCGGATCTTGCCGAACGTATTGCCCACAATGTAACTGTCTCCGGTGTGCAGCGTTCCGTTCTGGATCAGCACTGAGGCAACCGCGCCGCGTCCTCGGTCCAGCTTCGCTTCGATCACCGTACCCACCGCCGGACGGTCTGGCGTCGCCTTCAGGTTGGCCAGATCGGCTACCAGGCAAATCATCTCCTCCAGCAGATCGAGGTTGATACGCTTCTTGGCCGACACATCGACAAACACCGTCGATCCGCCCCATGCCTCGGGCTGCAGTCCGCGGTCCGCAAGCTGCTGTTTGACGCGGTCTGGATTGGCCTCTGGCTTGTCGATCTTGTTCACCGCCACGATGATCGGCACATTCGCCGCTTTGGCATGGGCAATCGCCTCCAGCGTCTGAGGCATCACGCCATCGTCGGCCGCCACCACCACCACCACAATGTCGGTGATCTTGGCGCCGCGCGCGCGCATCCGGGTAAACGCTTCATGGCCCGGCGTATCCAGAAATACGATCTCGCGCCCAAACGCCGGCGAGTCCGGCTTGGTGATCTTCACCTTGTATGCGCCAATGTGCTGCGTAATTCCGCCTGCCTCGCCAGCCGCAACGTCGGTGGACCGGATTGCGTCCAGCAGCGAAGTCTTGCCGTGGTCCACATGGCCCATCACGGTCACCACCGGCGAGCGCGTAATCTCCACCATGCCCGTAGTGTCTTCCAGGAAGCCCTCGATGGCCTCATTCTCCAACTGCTCCTCCACCGAGATCACCGTGGCGTCGGCGCCAAACTGGCGCGCCACATCCTTTACCAGCTCGCCGTCCAGCGACTGGTTTACGGTGACGAAGACGCCCTTCATCAGCAGGGTTGCAATCAGGTCCTTGCCGCGCACGTCCAGCTTCTCAGCCAGGTCCTTCACGCTGATCCCCTCGGTGACGGTAATCGTCTTGGTGATCGGCAGCGGCTCCTGCGGGATGTGTGCCCCGCCATAGCGCGGCGGCGGCTGGAAGCCCTTCATCGGGCCTTCCTTAGTCTTCTCGTAGCGCTGCCCTCCGCGCCGCTGTCCGGGGCGTGCAGCTGGCCTCATCCCGTTCGGCGTCTCACCCGGTCCCGGCATCGCGCCGGGTAGTCCTGGACCGCCCGGACGTGCGCCAAAGCCAGGCCGTGGGCCGCCCGCCGTAAAGCCAGGACGCCCAGGCGCGCCTGTCCCCGTCGGGAACGTGCGTGTCGGATGCATGGGCCGTCGTGCGCCCGGAGCCATCGTCGAAGAAGGATGCGAACCTGGGGTGCCCGGAGCTTGCGGGCGCGGGCGTTCGAAGATGGGACGTCCGCGCTGTATGCCGCGCGCTGCTCCTTCCGGAGCCTGGTAGATCGGTCGCGGCCCAGTCTGAGGCATCACAACCCTTCGCACTGGAGGCTCGGCAACTGCAGCGCTGGCCGCAGACTCTACCGGTTCCGCAACCGGTTCGTTGTCCACCACAGTGGGCGTGACTTCAACTACGGAAGCCGCCATCGCTGAAGCCCCACGCGATTCCGCCGAAGCTGCTGTACCGGCGGCAACCGCAGGCGCGGCGTTAACCGGTATCGCACCAGGCGCACTGGCAACCGGAGCAGTGGCAGGCCTTGCGCGCTTGGCAGCCGCTGTAGCGTCCACCGTGGGAGCGAATACCACAGGACGGTTCGCCGCCGCGGGTGCCAGGGCCTGTGCGCCAGATTGTTGGGAGGTCGCCGCAGGCCGTGCAGGTGTCGTTTGGGAAGAGGGCGGGGGAGCAACCACCACAGGCGGACGAGCGATCACAGGCCCCACGGGAGGCTTGCTCGCAATCGCAGGCGGCGCCGCGGGAGTCACAATCTGGGTTTGTTGCCTCGGTTGTGGCACAATCCGCCGGGGCGCTGGAACTGCTGCCACCGGTTCGTTCGCCAGAGGTACAGGCTGAACCTCCGGCGCGGCCTTGGCCACCACGTCGTGAGTAGCTGGAACAGAAGACGTAGTTGGCCGACGCGGCCCTTTGCGCGCCTCCTCGGAGGCAAGCTTGCGTTCAAGGATCAGCCGAGCCGCATCGCCCGGCTTCGAGATGTGGGCCAGATTGAAGATCGGCTTGGCCTCCGTCGCAGCCTTGCTTACAGTGCTGCCGCTGCGCCGGCTGCTGAAGTAGCCGCGCACCTTTTCGGCCTCATCGGCCTCGATCGAACTGGAGTGCGTCTTAGTCTCCGTGACGCCAACCGCTGTCAGAGCATCCAGAATGGACTTGCTCTTGACTTCCAGCTCTCGTGCAAGATCGTTGATTCGAACTTTGCTCATCCGTCCCTTTTCATTTCCTCTGCGCGCTTAGCTGTTCATATCAGCCTCATCGAAGTAGGAATCATATCCAACTCTATTATCCCCGAAATCACAATCGGCCAAACCGCCGATTGCGACCCGGGTAACTCGTTCTTGTGCGCAGCCGAACCGCTAGCCACGTTCGTGCTCATCCGTCTCAACGCCCTCGTCGCTGACCTCCTGGCTCTCGTTCACCAGGCTGTCAACGGCGTCGTTCTGCAATTCAATCGCTTCCTCGCGGGCGTCCGCGTCGCTGTCCGCATCGCTCAGCGACGCAGCTTCTTCCGCGTCCGCAATCTCCTCGACCGACACATCGCTGACCTCCTCGGCATCTCCGGCTTCGCTCGCCTCCGCCTTCAGAATCTCCTCCGGTGTCTTCTCGCCCGAACTCTCCTCGATCACAGGGATAGCTTCCGGTCGCTCCTCGCCCTCTTCGTACTGGCCGAAGTAGTGCCGTACCGCAACCGAGATCTTCTCCAGCGTCTTCTCTCCAATGCCGGGAATCTCCTCCAACTGCTCCGGCGTCATGTCTGCCAGTTCCTCGACTGTTGTAATCCCAGCCGCGATCAGCTTCTCTAGAATCGCATCGCCCAGTTCGGGAATCTGTTCGATCGGAGTGGTTGGGCCAGTGCCCATCGACTGCATCTGCTGCTCCACCTCCTGGCGTTTCTCTTCCTCGCTCTTGATATCGATCTTCCAGCCCAGCAGCTTTGCCGCCAGCCGCACGTTCTGCCCCTTCTTGCCTATGGCAAGTGAAAGCTGCGTATCGTCGACGATCACCTCAATCTGCTTCTCGGCCAGGTCCGTAATCGACACCCGGCTCACCTTCGCCGGCTGCAACGCTTTTTCCGCAAAGGTCGTGATCTCCTCGGAGTACTCAATGATGTCGATCTTCTCGCCACGCAGCTCGCGGATGATCGACTGCACGCGCATTCCCTTCATGCCAACGCACGCGCCCACCGGGTCCACGTCCTTGTCCCGGCTTACCACTGCAATTTTGGTTCGCTCGCCCGCCTCGCGCGCAATCGCCTTGATCGACACGGTCCCGTCGTAGATCTCCGGAACCTCGCTCTGAAACAGGTTCTGCACCAGCGCCGGCGCCGCGCGGCTTACAATCACCTGCGGCCCCTTGGCCGCGCGGTCCACACGCAGCAGAACCACGCGCACCCGTTCGCCTACAGCAAACTGCTCCAGCCGGCTCTGCTCGCGCTTGGGCATCCGCGCCTCCGCTTTGCCCAGGTCGAAGATCACGTCCATCGGCTCCAGCCTCTTCACCGTCGCATTCAGTACCTCGCCCGCCCGGTGGTTGTACTCCAGGAACACGGTGTCGCGCTCCGCCTCGCGGACTTTTTGAAAGATCACCTGCTTCGCCATCTGCGCCGCAATCCGGCCCAGCGGGCTGGTGTCCTTGTAGAAGCGCAGTTCGCCCCCCACCTCCACCTCGGGCGCCAGAGCGCGTGCCTGCTCCAGTGTCAACTGGTTGATCTCGTCCTCTACCTGCTCCGGCCCCTCCACCACCGTCTTGAAGACGTAGGCGCGAATCTCGCCCGTCTCCTTGTCCATCTCCGCGCGCATGTTTTCCTGCGTCTTGTAATACTTGCGCGTCGCCAGCGCGATTGCATCCTCCACCGCGCCCACCACAATCCCGGGCTCGATGCCCTTGTCCCGGCTCAACGTCTCGATCGATTGATATAAAACACTCGCCATAACTCGTCACTCACCTTCAGAATCTTGTTGTCATTCCGCAGCGCAGCGGAGGAATCTGCTTCTGTTCTTCCGCCATCAACCTGCTCCTAAATCTCTGCCAATAAATTCGCCTTCTCCACATTCTTCAACTCAATCTGCAGCACGTCCGCAACCACAGCTTTCTTTGCTTTGCCCTTCTGCTTCACCGCAGCCACATCAATCTGCAACACGCCGTCCGCAACTCCCATCAGCCTTCCCGTCCACAGCCGATTCTGGTTCACCGGCGTAAACGTCTTCACCTTTACCAGACTCCCGGCAAACCGCGCAAAATCCTCAGCGCGTGTCAGCCTCCGTTCCAGTCCCGGCGACGAAACCTCCAGCGTGTACTCCGCTCCCGGGACCACATCCTCCACATCCAGCAGCGTGCCAAAATCCGTGGCAAATGCCGTGCAATCCTCATGCGTCACGCCGCTCAGCAGCTCCACCGGAACACCTCTCGGCAGATCTTCAACTTCGCCAGCTTCGGCGCGCGCCTTCAACCTGGCACGCTCCTCCGCATCCTTCTCCACAAAAACTCGCAGAGCTCGCGACTTTCCACCGCCGCCAAACTCCACCCCTACAATCTCCAGATGGTGAGATGCGGCAACCCGCTCTGCCAGCCGCCGAATCTCCTCCATCTGCAATGCCATAAACCCTTTTCAGCCAGCATTTTGTATAGTATGCAGCCGATAATCGCCAAACCGTCTTTGGAGCAACAAAAAGTGGGCTTTCGCCCACTCATCTCTTCCGCCATTTCCCGGGTTCCCGGCCAGCTAGCTGGCCGGGGTCGGTTCGCCGGTGCGCACACGGCTCTTAATCGAACAGCGGAACAAACTTGTTCGCTCTTCCAAGATACGCCTATCGCGACGAAAGTTCAATCCCGTTGCGATAGCGGCTTGCCTCCGGAAGTGTGTCGGATGCTAGCCTGCCGCCAGCGGCCCCATTATCTTCCTGCCATCGAGCGACCCCTGGCATTTGCTCTCACACCCGCTCGACTCTACAATCAACCAAACCCGCCGCGAAAAGCCAACCCACATAGCCGCGAGCCAGAACGGAAACTATGATCTCCTCCCCGATCCCCGAAGCCCTTACCTTCGACGATGTCCTGCTGGTCCCAGCCTACAGCGAGGTGGTACCCACCCAGGTCAGCACCCAGGCCCAGCTCACCCGCGGTATTACTCTCAACACCCCGCTTATCTCGGCCGCCATGGACACGGTCACCGAGTCGCGTCTGGCCATCGCTATGGCCCAGCAGGGGGGCATTGGGGTGGTCCATCGCAACCTCACCATCGTGCAGCAGGCCGGAGAGATCGACAAGGTCAAGCGCTCCGAGAGCGGCATGATCGTCGATCCCGTAACCATCACCCCAGAGCAGCCCATCTCCGACGCGCTCGATCTTATGCGCCGCTTCAAGATCTCCGGCGTCCCGGTAACGCGCAACCGCAAGCTGGTCGGCATCCTCACCAACCGCGACCTGCGCTTCGTCTCCCGCACCGACATCCCCATCGACGACGTGATGACCAAGACCGACCTCATTACCGTGCCCGTCGGCACCACCCTGGAGGAAGCCGAACACATCCTCCACCAGCACCGTGTTGAGAAGCTGCTGGTCGTCAACGACAGCTACGAGCTCAAGGGCCTCATCACCGTCAAGGACATCCAGAAAAAGCTGAAATATCCCAACTCGTCCAAGGACAGCAAGGGGCGCCTTCGCGTGGCCGGCGCTATCGGCGCCACCGGCGACTTCCTGGAGCGCGCCGCTGCCCTCATCGAAATGCGCGTCGACGCCTTGGCCATCGACAGCGCCCACGGCCACTCCTCGCGCGTACTCGCCGCCGTCGCCGCGGTCAAGAAGCAGTTCCCCGATGTTGACCTGATGGCCGGCAACGTTGCCACCTACGACGGCGCCATGGCCCTGATCGACGCCGGCGCGGACGCCGTCAAGGTGGGCATAGGCCCCGGCTCCATCTGCACTACGCGCATGGTCACCGGAGCCGGGATGCCCCAGATCACCGCCATCACGGAGGCCGCGCGAGCCGCCGCAAAGCATGGGATACCGGTCATTGCGGACGGCGGCATCAAGTACTCTGGCGACGTCACCAAAGCCATCGCGGCAGGCGCCAACATCGTCATGATCGGATCGCTGTTTGCCGGCGTCGACGAGAGCCCAGGCGAAACCATCCTCTACCAGGGGCGCAGCTTCAAGGCGTACCGCGGCATGGGTTCTTTGAGCGCCATGGCGCAGGGCTCCGGCGAGCGCTACTTCCAAAGCGCGGAAGATATGACAGAAGCCGCCAGCGCCGAGCGCAGTTCGCTCACCGCGCGTGAGACCACAGGCCAGAACCGTCTCGCCAAGTTCGTCCCCGAGGGCATCGAAGGCCGCGTGCCGCACCGCGGCCCGCTGGAAGCCATGGTCTACCAGTTGGTTGGCGGCCTGCGCTCCGGCATGGGATACCTCGGTTGTGCCACCATCCCCGAACTTCAGGCCAACGCTCACTTCATCCGCATCTCCAACGCCGGCCTGCGCGAGAGCCACGTCCACGACGTTATCATCACCCGCGAGGCCCCCAACTACCACGCGGAGTAATCGCCCATGAACCCGCGAATCTGTATTTGCCGAAGGTTCAACTCTGTATTTGCTGAAGGTTCAACTTGATGCGTCCAGTCTTCTTCTACAAGCCCATGCCGCCGCAGCCCTCAGAAGCAAGCTGGCTCTGGTGGTTCAAGGTCTGGACTCCTGCGGCAATCGCCGTCGCAATCATCTGCACCGAGTCTACAGGCTCGTTCTCCTCAAATAACACCAGCAGTTGGCTGCGGCCCATCGTCGAGCGCTGGATTGGCCATATCAACGACATCAGTTGGGATCTCTACCACCACTACCTGCGCAAGACTGGCCACTTCGTCGGCTACGGCCTGGTGGCGTTTACGTTCCTGCGCGCGTGGCTGCACACACTCACCCTGCGCGGGCCGTCAACCCTGATCGCATGGCGCCTCGAGTCTTCGATTCTGGCCATCCTCTCAACCGCCATCGTCGCCAGTTGTGACGAGTACCACCAGACGTTCATCCCCAGCCGCACCGGTTCTCCCTAGAGCGTGTTTCATAAACACCTGCGCAGGGTAATCCAGAAGCAGGCGAGGTAGAAGAAGGCTCTATAGGTAGCGATCAGATGCTCATGGCGAACCAGCAGTCGGCGGAACTGACCGAACCACGCGTTGGTGCGTCCTCCTCTCTCC
>DATKGA010000027.1:0-12247 GCA_035510935.1 Acidobacteriaceae bacterium | reverse complement strand
GGAGGGGGCCTCAATCTTTGCTTGGCTGCCGGTGAGTATCACATGCACGTCCATTGTGGTCAGGTTGTAGATGTAGGCTGTTGTCATTTTGCGTCTCCCGCTAGAACGATCCCGTCTTCCATCAGCCCACAGAAGAGAGTTACCGGCTGGAGCGTGTCCAGGGTCTTGGTCACATATTCGATGCGCACGGTCGGAATGCCCATAACTGGGTTTAGATGTGCGATTACCACGCCGGTGCGGTCGTAAAAGCTGCTGTAAACTTTGTCGCCGATTTGAAATTTACTGCTGGTCATGATTGCATCTCCTGCGGCTTCGTTGCCGCTCATTTGCTTACATGAATAGATTAGCACATCACCGTGAGATGTCAACACTTATTTTGCGTCTCCCGCTAGAATGGACGGTTGCTCGAGTATCGGCTTGGGTTTGGGCTTAGGGCAATTCACCGGGCGACCGGCATTCCAGCATCATCCAAGCCCGGACCATAGATCACCGGATTTACCGAGTGTGCCGGGACGCCATAATTCGGGTTAAGCAGTATGTCGATGACTCTGTTCGATTCACTGTTGGCGCTGGCAATCGAGGCGTGCCAGCGACGATAAGCCGGGAATCGATCCTGCATCGCAGAGTTTGCGAAAACGAGTTCGAATTGATCGGTCATTCGTTTGCCTTTCCTTTACGCTTTGCTGTTTTCCCAAGCGCGCCAATCTGCATTTTTCTGTGCCGCTTTCCGCGCCTCGGCCTTGGATACGAACTCAACGCTGGAATACTGAGGGTGATCGGTTACGGTCAGCGTGCCAAACTCGCGAACGGCCCAGCCAAGCCTTTTTGCCTCAAGGATTGCCGACTGCAGTTCTTTCCATGCGGCGGTCATCGCATCCAATGTTGATCCTGGCGTATCGAAGAAATTTCCAGGAATCGCGAAGTGCGCATCCTTGGCCACGGTATAGGAGCTTTGGGCAGCATCTACGCGGGCTGCGATGTCGGCCGTCACCTTCTTTGCTTGCGCTGCGGTCATTTTGATTTCGGTTGGCATGTCAGCTCCATTTGCTTACAGGAATAGATTACCACATCACCGTGAGATGTCAACACTTATTTTCAAACTATTTTTCCCACATTTCCGCACCTAGCTGGTAACGGCATAGCCGCGCGATTTGGTGTATGGTGAATCAGCTTCAGCTTGTTCGCCTGCCAACGGCGCTCCTGTGCAGGGACAGGTTTTTGAGTGCGGACCCCCCGGTTCAGCCTCGAATCTGCCCCTGCTACACATAGGGGAAAGCTGTGGCCATTCCTAAAATGCTTGATCTTTGCTCGGGAAGACTTGGTTGGGCCAAGGCCTTTTTAGCACGCGGGTGGGAGTGCACTGGGGTTGACCTGGTTGCCCCGCCTGAGATCCCACCAGGCTTCACGTTCAAGCTCGACAATATTCTCAACTATCAGCCGCATCACCTGCGGCATTTTGACTTCGTGTGCGCCTCGACTCCATGTGAGCAATTCAGCGTGCACGGCATGAAGCACTTTCACCCCAATCCGCCATATCCAGAGCTTGGCATCAAGCTGTTCAATCACGCGCGGGCTATCTGTGAAGCTAGCGGCGTGCCATACGTGATGGAAAACGTTAGGGCAGCGCAGCAGTTCGTGGGTAATGCGGTGCACCATTGCGGACCGTTCTACCTATGGGGTTCTGGCGTACCGCCGCTAATGCCCCAAGGGATTAAAAAGGGGATGGACTTAGGGTCCACGACAATTCAGATTTTGTCGATTGAGGAGCGCCGGATTAGGCGAAAGCAGTTCGCAATGCTGTCATCTTCGAGCGGATCTCCACAGCGTAAAGCACAGACGGCCAACGTAGCGACAATTCCACCCGAACTCAGTGCAACTGTAGCTGATTACGCTCAGCGTCTCGTATTCGACTTCGGGGAGGTGCGCTAGGTGGGCAAGCTCCCCGCATTGCAGTTCTACCCAGGCGATTGGCGTAAGGACATCGGCGTACAGTCCCTGACGTTCCATGACCGCGGCATCTGGTTCGAGATGCTCATGCTAATGCACGAGTCAGATATCCGCGGGATGTTGGTGCTCAATGGCCGGCCGATGCCAATCGAGTCTTTGGCCAGATTGCTCGGTTTGGATATCCATGTGGTTAACCAAACTTTGAGCAACCTGATAACCACCGGGGTGGCAAGCGTTGAACCAAATAGTGGGGCGATCATGTGCCGACGCATGGTTAGGGACGAAAACATCCGAAAAGTGCGTACCGAGGCGGGTAAAAAGGGTGGAAACCCTGTTTTGCTTAACCAAAATCCAACCACTGGGGTTAAGCAAATTCCAACCCCTTCATCTTCATCTTCATCTTCATCTACAAAGATAAGTACTATTGCGCGATTTACACCGAGCGATATAGAGAGCATTTACCAGCAGTACCCCCGCAAGAAATCCCCTGAGCGTGCAAAGAAAGCTATCAAGAAAGCCCTGGAGAACCTCGACGACGAGGACCCAGTCAAAGCCCTGCGCGCGCGTGTCATGGAATACGCCGCTAGTCCTGCCGGCCACAAGGAGCAAAGGTTTATCCCCTATCCGGCAACGTGGTTTAACGACAAGTGCTACACGGAAGACCCAAAGGAGTGGGAACAGTGAAAGACAGAATACCCAAGAGCGAAAAAGAGCAGAAGCAGGCAGCGGCGCGGGTGCGTGGGAAGTTTATACCCTGCGAGCGTGAAACTGGCGGAGGTGCACAAAAGCCCGGTAACGGCACCACCTGTTGCGGAGGGCAGATGTTCTTCTGGGCGAGCTACCAAGGCAAGCTCGAGCGATACGCGAAAGACTGCCAGTGCCTCACAGCTTGGCGTGCTGGATACAGTCAACCTGAACCGGGCAAGAAACCGCAACCTGTGCTCATTGGCAGCGACCACAAAGCAAAGGCGGCTGGCGAATGACATACGAAAAGAATCCAAACGCAATTCAGCCAGAGATCAAAGCGGCGTGGGTTGGTGGTCCCGATCGCTTATGGTCAGCGGTGCGTTGCAGCGGTGCCAGCTCGCCACAGCAGAACGGTGGTTTTGCCGGAAGTTACGTTTGCCATGGATGTCAGGTGCCAGTTGCTGGCGTCTATCGCGTAAAAGCAGGCCCACAAGCGCAGGAACGATGGCTGTGCGCAGCATGCAGACATGAAACTCGGCCGCAATCGGTGAAACCGGGAAAGCGCAAGCCATGAAACCAGCAGACGTGTGGGTTATTCGCCTGACAGCTGAGCAGATCGATAAGCTCGCTTCAGGCAAACATCTAGAGTTCCGTGCTATTGGCCACACGATTCGGTTGGTGGCACCCAAAGCAATGGAGGCAAAATGAAACCCTGTACACAGTGTCGCGATTTGTCCACAGTGGGTCGGCTGGTTGTCTACAGGTGGTGTTTTGGGGTAGCTATTTGGGTTGCGTGTGGTTTCTACGGGTGGGGCACCATGATGGCATATTGCGATTATCGCAACACTCACGACTGGGAAATTCTGCAGGAGCACTCCAGGGACGATGTGGGAATCTGCGCAGTTATTGCGGCTCTGGGTCCATTTGGAGCGGTCAATATGGCGTTGATTAGCAATTTCAACCAGCACGGCTGGGAACTTTGGGAGCGGCGCCGATGATTCGTTGCCCAGCCTGCGAATGCATACAAGAACCCTCCCCCAAGTGCCGGCGGTGTGGCAAACCTCTTCACCGCGAGATTCAACACTGGCCGGTGCAGGTAGTTCAGCCGAAACCCATGTTGCAGGAATGGCCGCTGATGACGATTGCCGAAGCAGAGCGACGCACGGTTATAGCCGCCGTCGAGCGCTGTGGCACCAAGGACGCGCTGAAAGTGCTTGGCATAGGGAAAACAGCCTTGTGGAAGAAAATGAAGCGCTACGGGCTTCCTACGCGTTCTGCAAAGCGAACCGGCCCAGCACAAAAGTAGTGCGCAAGGCTGCCTCATGGACTACAACGGGAATCGAGACCACGCCGGAAGCTGCCTGTACGCCGGAGCGAGGTAGGCTCCTGGGCTTCTTCGTGGTCCACGACAATTTGCTGATGATGCCCAGCGAATGCGACTGGGGATGCCAGTTGAGAGCCGGTAATCTCAATCAAAGCGAGTAGAGCGGAGTCGTCTCCTTGAACGCACGGGAACGTCGCAAACTAAAGCGTATCAGGCTCAGATGCAGAGACCATTCACCCCAGAGTCTCAACCGGCACGAGCGGCTGTTTGTTGTCAGCCACACACCGCCGCCCAAGCGTATATGCGTGATGTCTGATGCAGAAAGCCAGCGGTTTCACGATGTCACGATTGGGCACAGATGCACCAGCACAAGCCATCGGCATTACAGTCGCAAGCAAGTCGACATCTTGGTGGATCGCGGGGAGTTAACGTGGATTGGGCTGCATCATAAGATCGCAAGTTGGACACATGAAAAGACATGGGCAAAGGTGGACAGTGGCGGATTTAGCGTGATGCAGTTGGTTGCAGGACTTAGGCGATGAAGCGCCCATTTGAGGATGGATTTGCGCCATGGACTTTGCGGGTCGTGCGCATCCAATCAGGCCCACTGTAAACGGTAAGCGGCCCGCGCTACGGAGTTGGAATTCGCCGCGTGGAATATAGCCGCCTACCGCCTTCAACGCTTTTGCTCGTGTTCGGATTTGGTGGAGGATTATTTAATGACAGTCGCCGAACTCATCGCTTGGCTGCAAAGAGCAGACCCGACGCTGAACGTCATTATCGGCGATTATGATCCGCGGCCAAGTCGCCATGGAAGCTCGCACGGTCCGCTCCGCCTTACTATCGAGCGGCCTGATTTGCATCTGGAAAGCAGCGCGGCTAGGTCTAGTCGCACGTATGACTACAAGCGCAATTGCTATCGGGATAGCGGATTTGAGGAAGTGCCTCAGCCATGAGCTTAATAGGCGATCTACCGTACACCTTCTACCGGAGCAACGAGGGCGATTGGTGGGGCATGCCGAGAAACGAGTATGGCTTTGAATTGGCACCTGATCCGCATATCCCCTGGCCGCTGTGGCCGATTGCGATTGTGGCAGCGCTGGTGATTGCGTGTGTGGTGAACAGGTTTTGCAGGAATTAACAAGCTCCGTGCTGGGCAAATGGTCTGCAGGGAGATCCTGCAACGTGGTGACCATCGGTGGGTCAAGAAACAGCCCAGCACGGTTACAACGTTCGCAATGGGCCGTCAGGTCAAGGTGGCGGCCCGATTTTTGAGGGATTATGGAACCTATTCTGCTGGCGATCGCGCTGATGTTTGTACCCGCGCTTCATGCTCAGATCACCGTGCAATCCGGTCCGATCTACCAAGCTTCCTGGGCAGACGGCATACCTGATGTGATTCCGATGCGCCCTTCGTGTCCCGATGGATTCAAGACGCAGCGCTACCACCGGGGGATCACAGCGACCTTTACGCAAGGACCAGCAACTATTGGTGGAGTCACCACAGGCCAGGAAACCTTTACAGCCACCACCGTCGACCTTTCAGGCTGGGAAGATGTCGACGCAACCAAGCCGCAAGATGGCGATTATCAATGCGTTAGAGTGAAGGGCCACCGATGAGGCTACTTCTGCACGGCTACGGTGATGATCTGGGCCCGCTGCCCATTGTGGCTGCCTGCGACAGGGTCAATGCAGATATCAACCGCCGGCTTACGTGGGCAACCATAGCAAGCATGAACAGCACAGTGAAGCGGCAGCATGATCGTGGGTGGTGCAGGGGATGGTGGCGCGGAGTGGTCTTCGGTGTGGCACTGAGTGCGGTTCTGGGGGGCATAGGTGTTGTTTGGTGGCAGCTACGCTAAGGGTAGATGACAAGCAATTGACAGACAAATCGATCGCATGCCAGACCGACGAGAATGAATACAGGCTGACTCGTGCGCAGTTGCGGGATCTGCTTCCACATTGCAGCAACTTGCTGGATCGCTATACGCAGGCGGTCATGAATCGTGCGGTTCGTGCCGTGTCGCAGATGGATGCATACGATTTAGGCCACCAGCAAGGCGTAAAGGACGGCAGGCGCCAAGCTGAAGCGGAAGATCGCGCGCAGGGGGCCGCATTATATGATTCCGACGTTGTGAATAAATGCGATACCGGTCTTTGCGCGAGCTGCGGCAATACGCGACCAGAGCATACTTTGACAGAATGGCGCTATTGTAAGCGGGCACATTCGAAATGAGGCAAAAATGCTGCTGAAGTCGGTCGAGGGACCATGAAATTCGACGGCCGAGATATCGGAGAGGTTAGCCCGTGGGATATGGAGCTAGCGCGCCAAATGTGTGAGCAGTTCGGTGCAGAGTGGGCGCCTGAGGATTCATTTCAAGAGCTGAAGCGAAAGATGGCTATTGCTCACGGCCAACGTTACGGCATCAAAGTGAACGCGGCTGGACAAATTGAGTGAGCCGAAATGAGGCATAAATGCTGCTAATCATCGTGGTAGTGGTTCTACTCCTCGCAGGTGGTGGTGGCTATTGGGGCTATGGCCGCTACGGCGCCGGTGGAGGGTTCGGAATAGGCGGAATTTTGATTCTGCTGCTCATCCTTTGGCTACTTTTCGGGGGCGGTTTGCACCGGCTCTAAGCCGTTAATCGATTTCTAATACGACTGCAGCGCGCTAAGACTTCAACAAGCCGAACAATCTAGGCGATTCAATACGTTTAGGAAGGGAATAGCATCCATGTCACATGTCACTCCACACATCTACCGCGGCTTCAATGTCCGCTTCGACGAGCTTGAGCCGCAGAACGCAATCACTATGAGCAAATCCACCTGGGCAGCCCTTGAACAGCTGGAGAGCGGCTCGGAAGAGCATATTGCCAAGCGCTACCAAGTGAAAGCTAAGTCCAAGTTTGCAAGCCTTGAGCACCACGCGCTCGATTCCACCCACGCGACTGAAGCCGAAGCCAAAGCGCGCGCCCGCACGCTCAAAGATGCCGGCTATGAAACCGAAGTTGTGCCGCCGACTGCAGCCGAAGAGCCGCCGCTGTCATATGCGCGCTACCGGGTGCAGACACGAGTGAATTCATCCGCACCATACGTTTACGATTCCTCGTTCGCCGAAGAGGGCGATGCGCAGGGGCATGCACGCGATCTGGAAAGCAAGGATTTGGACACACAAATCATCGACGGCAATACCGGCAGCGTGGTCCAGAATGTCTATTCCGATGGCACGGCGATTGTGCCGGAAGCAGATGAGACTGCGAATTCATGGTCCCCTGAAGCGAGCCATGCTGGAGGGCTGCCTGAGCATCCCGTGTGGGCATCGCTCAGGCAGCCTGAGCATCCCGTGATCGCCAACCAGCCGCCTGCACAGAGCACATCTCCGAACCCAGCAGACAATGTCGGCACGGTCGAGCATGGTGGCAGCGTACCAGCTGAAACACCTGATCATGAATGGTTGCGGAAGGAAGCCGAAGCCAAGAAAGCGCATGCGTGAGTGAAGATCCAGACGCACCCTTGCCCGAAAAGGTGCAGGGCTATATAGATCGCCTGAAGCCTCCCGCCGGGGATAACATTTACGTCTTGGATGCGATCTTGGCGGATATCGAGGCGGAGCCGCGCGGAAGCACTTGTTTGTCGCTGCAAATGAACGCAATCGGCAATGTGGCCCAGATTCTACTGGAAAAGGCTGTCGCCAAAATGCCCAATCTGTATCGGGAGTACCCATGAGAACCGTCAATGACGACAAGCTAACCCTTTACAGGCATGAAAGGTTGCCCCTCTGGTTCGTGCGAAACCCGTTCTATTGGGGCGGCGTCCAGCACGCCCAGTTTGATTCTTTTGAGGATGCGCGCCGCGTGTTATGTGGGAACATCACATGAATCACCTGGATTGCATAGTCAGCTTTTTCGTTGGGGTAGCGCTCGGATCGTTCGCGACGGCCCAGATAATTATCCGGGTGGTCGATAAGTGGCGCAAGAAGGGATACGAGATTACCTGGAGGGGGCAGCCATTTTGAATCGCCGTTCGTTCCTCTCCCTGCTCGCCGGATCTGCGGCCGCATCAACCACGGCTTATTTTCTATCACCGATCGGTGGGTGGCATAGCGATGTAATCGTCAACCCCTATGATCTGCCCCTCGCATCTCGCCAGCACGCCGCATTGGATAGGGCCGCATTGGATAGGGCCATGCGCGTACTCAATGAGTATTTCGAAGCTACGAAACACCGTAGTTTTGAAGTATGAAGACTAAACCATTTTCCGAATCCGGTGGCCTTTTGCGCAAAGAAAGTCCTCGGGTATGCTCGCGTCCACGAGCTGCAATCGTAGCTCTTCGCTGGTGGTACTGGCGTTCCCGATTACGACCACTGGTCGACGAGCTTCGCAGCCTTCCATGGCGCATCGCATTGGCCACTGACCTACCTGCCGACGCGATAGGGCTTCAAATGCCATTCCCTGAAGGCGTCGAGAAACTAGGTCTGCACGAGCGCTACCAACGTGCTGGCATCTTGGGCATAGAAGGTCTAGCTCTGGGTAGCCGATGGTGGGGTCCGAGAGACACATCCGTAGCGTTTCAAGCGTTTCGGCTAGGAGCCATGTGCGTTCTGGACAACGAGGATGCCGCAAAGCATGACGAATTGCAGCAGAACGCGCAAGCGCTGCTGGTAGAGAAGAGAGCGGGGTTGATTCAGTGCAGCGTAGCAGCGTGCGCCAAGTGAGTCGGATCGGCATCAAGGGACATGGGCTTTGGCTTGGGGAAGATGGAGTATGGCGGTTTGAAGATATGGCTACTTACGTCTGTAGTCGCTCAAGTCAAGTTGCCGTTGGGTTAAAAACTCGAAGTCGTCTTGAGCTGGATGCACCATCTCGCCGGTCTTGGGGCATTGGATTGGTCTCCAGAATGCCAGCACAAATGTCCCGCTTGGTAATCCAGCTTGGCCAGTGGAGAGTTTTCCGGAATTAGCGCGATTCTGTATTTCAGGCGGCCAAACGCAACCTCGTGATATTTCTTGTTCTCCATTGAAAACACTCCTATTTGCACTGCTGATTATAGTGGCATCGACCGCGTTCGCTGGAACTGTGACCGGACCCCTACAGGGACCATCCGGTCTGCCGGTCAAGAATGCAACCCTGACGTTCCAATTGCAACAGAGCGGTCTGCTTGTCGGCACCGGCAACATCGCCCAGCTAACAAGTCAGTGCTATACCAGCACAGATGGCACAGTCGTAGGCCTGCCCAACCCTTTGCAATTCCCGACCACAACGACCAGTGTAACCAGCACGCTGCCCAGTGGCATCTACTTTATCGAGTACACGTTTTACAATTCTGCTGGCGAGTCATTACCGTCCCCTGAATTCAGAATCCAGACGGTAACCCTGCAATCGATCTTAGTGTCGCCACCCGTATCATTCCCGGCAAATGCGACTGGCATCAAGGTTTACATTGGCACAGCAAGCGGTGCAGAGACGCTGCAGGGCACCACTACCAGCGCGACAGCACAATACACGCAATCTGTCCCGCTGGTTACAGGAGCTAATCCACCAGGGAGCAATACGTCACCATGCACAATCGCATTCAACGACACCATCATTCCGTATCAGGGCTACAACGTCTCATTGACCAGCTCAAGCGGCAACGCTTATCCAGGATGGCCGCAAGCATGGCAACTCAACGGCGGGCTTTCTGGCACAGTGAACGTATCGGCGGGGGCCCCGCTATGGAATGGGACGGTGATCTACCCAATGCCGATCCTTTCGCAGCCCCTGAATCATGGACCGCAGAGTATCTCCGGACCGCTCGACTTTGGTGGGTACAACGTAACGAACATGGGCAACACGACCTCGTGCTCGGTGAATGGAACGGTCAACGTTGAGTCGAGCTGCTTCGCCAGCTATCTCGACCTGGGCGCGAAGGTCACCGCGGCGCTGGCGTCATGCGGCAGTCAGTGTGAACTCTACATTCCGGCCGGCAGCTATTCATACACAACGTCTATTTCGCTGCCCTTGAACATCTTCGGCACCTACAAGTTGACCGGCTCTCCTGGCACGGTAATCAGCTATACGGGCACAAATGATGCGATTGTTACCCCAATTGGCACCAATGGACCCGGCGATTCGCAACTGATCATTGAAGGCTTTCAGGTCAACGGTACAGCGTCGGCAACCAGCGGCATCCATACGTATCCGACCAACCGGATCACAATTCGCAACATGCTGATCCAGGGATTCGCGGCAGGAGATGGAATCAGGGTTGAGGGCACAAACAGCTCAAACATCTACGACAACCTGATCACGAATAACCTAAACGGGATTCACCTGATCCCGACCATCTGCAACGCGTCCTACCCTTATACCTGCAGTTCTACCGGATCGGGCCCCAACATCTTCACGCCGAACGCGATGCACATCCACGACAACCAGATTGTGGTCAACAGCAACTGGTGCATCTGGAATGACCGCAACAGCAACCCAGGCGGCTTGACCGGATCGCTCAACAACAGCTATCGTGACAACGACTTAGAGCACTGCGGCACCAGCCCCAACGGCGGATCAATCTACGATATGCATTCGCGGGGCACGATCATCGATGGGAACTACTTCGAAGCTTCACCGCACCAGATCGTGCTCGGTGAAGCAGGCGCGGGCTCGGCACTGAATACGGCTGGGGCGAACGTGATCAACAACTACTTCACGACTTCGCCACCGATAGCGCCTGCAACCAAGCAGTATGAAATCGAGCTGCAGAACGTAGTCGATACGCGGATGGAGGGCAACTCAGAGCTTGGCACCGCGGGAATCGGAGGAGCAACAAACTGCTTTATCAACTCTCTAGTCGGTGGGGAGACGCGCACGTTTCTGGGGCGCAACGCCATCTTCCAAAACTCGACCGATGGTTCAGGCAATCAGATTTGCTCGGCTGGAGCGGGCGTGCTGACCTTTCTTGGTGCGGGCTCGACTACACTCAGGGCTTTGGGCTTCCTCGGATATATGGGCGACCAGTTTTTTCAGATCAACACTGCGGTCACAACTGAATCGGTGGGGATTCAGACCATGACCATTAATGGTTCGTGCCAGCTTGCACGCAGCACAGGCGACAGCGCTGCTATCAATGCAGGCGCAACCTCAATTCTGGCTAACACTTCCAAGGTGACGGCCGTATCGGCTGGGGGAATTACGGTGGTCCATCCTTCAGGCACGGCGATGACATACGACATCATCTGCGAAGACAATCCAACCGGATCTTACGGATTCCCATGATTACAATCAATAAGAGCGCCACTGCCGACACCAGAACTTGCGACTTCGCGAACACCAGCAAGGAGACCCTGCTCGAAAGCAGCATCCAGCACATTCACGACGTGCGCGCAGCCTTGGACTTGTTTCGGTTCCTGATCGCCGAGCGGGCAAAATATCACGATCTAGATAAGATTTCCGACATCGACGGCTTTCACCGCGACTTCCTGACCGGGTTCAAGCAAACCGAGTGGTGGGACGCGCACCGCAAGATCAACCGGCATCACCTTTTGCAACCAGACGGGGTGCCTAGTGACGTGAACCTGATTGACGTGCTGGACATGATTGCGGATTGCGTGATGGCAGGCATGGCGCGCTCAGGGTCGGTCTATCCCCTAGACATCCCGACCGAAGTTCTTGTCCGGGCCTTCCAAAACACCGTAGAGTTGCTCAATGCCAACGTGGCAGTAGCCAGCGAGGGAATAGCTACCTCGTCAAGGTGATTCGCTAAGCCCTCCAACATCTTGCGCAAACTCCTCCTCGCTCTTCTGGCGATCGCATTGCTGTGCCCAAAAGTGCAGGGACAGTCTACCTGGGAGTTTGATCACAAGACGTATTCGTTTGATCCTACCGACCTGCATTGTGGCCCGCTGCGGTATGCGGTCATGCAACCAATGTGCGATGGATGCTTGGGTGATCCGGTGTTCGCCTGCCAATCGGAGCCCGGTCTATCGCTCATCGACGTCGCATTGCAGGAGACAAAGTGGGTTGTGGACTGTCTTGCGGAGCCGTGCAAGCCACCCGCGAATCAGCCGCCGCCGCAATGGGTAGCCGCGTTTCCGTCACCACCAGAAGAGCTGACATATATTGCCGATCCCGCGACTGCGGGCGAGCTCGTATACCGGAATCTACACTGAAGAAACTCCTGGGGGTCCTGATCCTTCTGCTTTGCTCTGCACCCATGCAGGGACAGAACGTCGAAGGCCAGGTCATCGCAAGTCAGTATCAGTACAAGGTCGCAGGCTACGCGCCAAATACCTACTCATGGCCAGGTGGCAC
>DATKGA010000026.1:0-3224 GCA_035510935.1 Acidobacteriaceae bacterium | reverse complement strand
GGGCGCGCGATCGTTCCAGCCCTATCGCTGGGACGTGACCAGCGACCTGAAGCCGGGCACGAACGACCTGAACATCGAAGTGTATGCCAGCGTTGCCCAAGCCAGGCCAGCGGCCGCGACGCCTGATGCAACCGCGGCAGCAGCAGCGGTGGCTCCGACTGTTCCGGGCGCACGGAGGAGACAGGCTGCGACAGCGCCCGCTCCCGGAGCGACACCTGTAGTTGCGGTCAGTGCAAGCCGCGCTGCAACCGCACCGGCTGCTACATCCGGCCTGCTTGGGTCCGTCAAGCTAGTGGCGTATTAGTTCAGCTTCGTATCATCGTTGTTGCAAACGAAATTCGAAATAGAACCGAATCGCGGTCGTCATATAAAGCGCCATAGGCAGTTCATGCTGGTCCTTCTTTACCTGACATTAGATCGTGGACGCCGCACAGTATCGGTCTTTATGGCAGATTCGGATAGTCCGGCCTTTGACTTGCATTGTCGGGCGGAACCGGATAAGTCTTGCTGCCGTCGTTCAACTCCAGACGCACATAATCCCATACAACTCCGGTGGTAACGTCTCCTGCGGGAACCGTGAACGTCATCTGATTCTCACCAGCCTTCATCAGAGAGGCGTCGAACTTCTGGATGTACTGGTACCACACCCCCTTATTGGAGTTGTACCGAAGAGCATTCGTCGCGACCGGATGGATGGCGCCGACGGTCTGTCCGTTGACTCCGATGATCAGTCCGCCCTGCGTATCCGCACCGACGTAGGCTCCGCCTCCGGCACGCTGTCCCCCGGCGCCGAGGGCACGATTGCCACCGCCGTCTGCCCCAGCCAGTGACACACGCAGCACAGCCGTCCCCTTTGATGTCGTGGGCATGTTGAACTTGACCGTCCAGGTGGTGGCACGGCCCTGGCCCCACTGCGGCCACGGATCTTTGTTGTCAGTCGGAATATTTACCCAGCCGAAGCGCTGGTTGTAGGGATCCTTGGCAGCGGGATTCAGCCAGGCGGTGGTGGTGGAGTGGGGCACCTCCTGGAAGAACCAGTCCTTGTGGTAGTCGCTCTTGCCGATGGTGTAGGTGATGTCGTTGGGGAAGAGTCCGGCATAGCGAAGCCCCCAGCCCCACAACCAATAGTTGTCATGGTCGCCCTTGTAGAACTTGTCTCCCGTACGGTCCGGATAGCCGATCTCCCACACCTGCTTGCCGTAGCGGACCGGTTGCCAGTCGAGCTTGCCCAGTTCGATCTTTTTGCCTGCCTCCACAGAGATGTCTGCCTTGGCGAATTCACCCAGCACACCATTGGCGAATGCGTGCAGGGTGTACGTCCCCGGCCGCACGTTGGCGATGGTAAATCTGCCGTCGGTGGTTCCCTCCGTCCAGAACTGGTAGTAGTTGCCGTCATGCGGCCAGGTGACGATGTCGCCATTGCCCGCCAGCAGCGTATATCCGCTTTCGGACCCTTTGAAGTTCGCATGGGTAAGGCCAACATTCAAGTTCGGTAGGCTCTTGGATGCAGCCTGCGAATCGTCGAGCACGAGTTGCCCACTGACGGTAGCACGCCCGTCCTTGTGCGGGTAGTCGACGCCATCCACCCAACTGAAGGGCCACGCGGCCTTCTCCGCCTTCGATTTTTCGACCGCGTCATTCCACAGAGTGAGGGCGTTATCGTGCCAGATGGTGGGGACGGCCGGCATACCGCTGCCGTAACTGGCCGTGAATTTCGCGAGGTCTGACTGCGACGGGTCTTTTGCGCCGTCGAGCCGGTTGAAGTAGATGAAGATGGGGCCGACGACCCGCTTCCATTCTTGGCCGGCCGGGATCTCCGTGTTGTCGCCCGCGCCGTAATGGCCGGAGGTCCAGTAATCGAGGATGGTGGAAGACAGGTGGTCGATCAGGTCCAGCTTCTCCGGGCCGCCGCCGATGTACTCGTTGGATGGATTCATGAAATACACGCCGATGTGGTCTTTGGTGCTGGACCAGCCCCACGCCTGTAGTTTGTACATCAGAGCGTTGTAGGTGTACTTGTGCTCGACAGAGTTCTTATAGATGCCGGAGGTGTAGATGCTCTGCTCCTTGGCGTGAATCGTGATGCCGCGACCGCCGGGACCTCCGAGCGCGCTGGCCATGAGCATGTTGCGGTCTTTATCGACGGAGAGCCAATCGAAGGTAGGATTCATCGATTCCAGGATGAAGCGGTTTTCACCCACGTGTACGAAGGGGTACGAGGCTGGGTGAATGTACTCGGCGTAGGTGTAGAAGCCACTGCTGCCGCGCTCCAGGGTATAACGCGTCTCAATGTCCATGCTGCGTGGGTTGACGCCCTTGACGGAGACCTCGCCGCGTTCGCCGCCGTTGGTCGATGGGTCAATGGTCACCTTTGCGGTAATAGTTCCGGCGGGCGTCTGCTCCCAGTATTTGCCGTGTCCCAGGATGCTGATGCCGTGATAGATGACCTCCGACAGGTTGCCATCGCTCTTGGGAACGGTGATCTTGACGATGCCGTTATCAAGCGTCCAGCTAGTGCCGTTGTCGGTGAGGGTGACCGGGGAACTGATTGTGACTTTGGCGACCTGCTGCGCCGCAGCACAGGACGTCAGGACAACTGCCAGGGCAAGAAACTGGGATATGAAGAGGGTCCTTGCTTTGGTCATGACAGCAACCTTTCAGAACGAGCTTTGGGGGTATGGGCTTGTATTTCCTGAAGCGAGAGAACTATAGGCGGATGCCCATTCTCCCGTCAATGCGGACAGCCCTACCGAAGCGCGGAGGTCCTAGAGGAATACCGTACCGATATTCACCGATGGAGCGCGAACACGCACCAACTGGCTTTTTCTTGTAACGGATTGAATCAGAACAAAAACGGGAGAGAAGTTGGAGGCGCGGGCCGGGATCGAACCGGCGCATAAAGGTTTTGCAGTTTACCGAACCTCGCGTAAGTCGTTAAGAAAACAGGGCACTTCCTCTGGGCGAAGTCCCGAAAAGCCGGCTTTTTAGCACCCATTTTTCGCTTAACGGCAGCTTAACGGCAGCTAGAATTCTGAGCTCTTCGTCGGCCCTTCTCGTCTCTGCCGGCTGGTACATGCTACCCCTTTCAGTCATCATCCCGGGCCAAAGCTCAGGACCAGATGACTCGAGGATTCTGAATCCGTTCCGATTTCCTGTCAAATTTCGACTTTAAGCTCCCTATGGGTGGAAGCCCGGCCTTTTCAGGGCTGCCTTCCAATTCGCTA
>DATKGA010000025.1:0-12295 GCA_035510935.1 Acidobacteriaceae bacterium | reverse complement strand
GGGAGGGAGGACGCTTCGATCCAGCTGATAGGCCGACAGACACCAATCCGAATCCTCAGCATTGAGAACGCGCCTCAGAGTCGCACAGTAGTCCCTCGCGAGCTCTTCCTTCAGCCTTGGGTTGCCTTCCGCGACGATGGGAAGAAGCTGACACACGTCTACAGGCACGCCGAACGCATCTCCAAGCATCAGCGCATAGGGAGCGGCACACGCGGCTTCCGGAGTGAAGTCAGAAAAGTACAGAACTTTATCAAGATGGAGCTTCAGATCAATCCCAGTCATAACATGAGGACCGACGGTTAAGGTAGGGCAGGTTGCGGTGAGGAGAATTCTTTCTGTATTTGAGCCGATGAGTAGATGTTCAAGGCCGCGGTGGATGCCATGCACCCCAAGCACGAGGAGATCAGTCTGGAGACGTTGAACAGCGTCCAGAACGACCTTGTACGGCACGCCGTCCTCGACGAAGATTTCTACCGTCAGTCCGGTCCGTCGAACGCCGGCCGCAAAGGCGTTGAGCCTGTCCACTGCTGCTTTGCGCGTCATACAGGGTCCGTGAAGAGCTAGCTCTGCCTCGATAGCGGGTTCGGGAAGTACCAGAGCATGGACCATAGTTAAGCTCGCCTGAAAATGATGTGCAAGAGCTACGGCATAATCAAGCGCAATGCGAGAGCTTTCAAGAAAGTCGGTAGCAAAGAGAATCCGTTTAATCGTGATTGCGGTCACAGAGAGACCTTCCTTAGTGATGTTTTTGTAGCTGCCTCATCGCAATACCTCCGCCACCAGCCTGCGTATCACCCAGCGTCCTCATCACCGCTATTGCCGCAGCCTCCGTCTGTTGTTCCCATCGCAGTTTCTATCTCGGCGCTGCTACCGCAGCGCCTCCTGCGAAATGTCAGTCGAGTCCCGCATGAAGCTGGTTCAGGAACAGTCATCAGCGCACAGCGAGAGTTCGGCGGTAGGCCCACAGGCCATAGAGAATAATCAAAGGTATTACAACGTACATCGGGATATGGATTGCCGTAGCTATACCTGTAAGCGCAATAAGTGGCAACCATGGGATAGTTGAACGCAACGCCGAGACCATCGAGCCCCTTCCCAAACGCTCGAGACAAAACAGGGCAATTACAAACGCTGCACATCCAACGCAGGCACATCCCATGTGAACTCGCCACATGCCAGCACCGGGATTGGCAGGAATTCCTGCGTCTCTGCTGTCGTCGTAAATGATCTCGGCGCATTGGAATGCACCGATGCCAAATGCCGCAGCCAATGCCACTGCCATGGAGGTGAAATCCGATGTGCTCTTCTGACGTCTTCCTGTTTTCTCTCTCCGAAGCCTAATCATGGATGGAGCCTCAGCAACTGGTTCTCTCCTCAATATCAGCGACGCCTTTCATGGAGTCGCACCAATTTCATAGTTAAGAGTCGCGAGGGAGAGACGGTATTGATAGCGAGCGCTGGTGTCCTGAATCTGCGCGCTTGTCTGCTGGAGCTGCGCCTGGCTTAGTTCGACGATGGAACTGAGGCCCAGCTTGTAGCGGGTCGAGGCGAGATCCATGGCGAGATTGGCCTCCTTAACGAGTTGGGCGGTCACGACCATGCGTTGCCAGCCCATATTTGCCTGCAGCCACGCAGTGCGCACATCCCGAACGATTCGATCGCGTAGGTCGCGGCTGTTTTCTGAGGCTGCCTGGGCGCGATAGCGCGCTTCTTTTGCCTCTGAGACATACAGGAAGCCATTAAAGATGGGGATGCTGATGTTGCCACCGATGCCACCCCACCAGTTGGTGATGTAGTAGGTGCCGGGGTGGACCGGGATGATACCCGCTGTGCCGGCGGCGGAGATCGAGGGCAGGAGCTGGTCCCACTGGGCGCGGGCGAATTTCTGCGCCGATTGGGTGTCGTAGGTAAGTGACTGCAGATCGGGCCGCTGCTGGAGCGCGGTTTGGATGAGGGGCTCGGCGGCAGTGGGAGGAGGAGGAGGAGGCTGCGTCGTATCCTCGACGAGCGCGTATTGCACGCTGCGGTCGAGGCCGAGGACGGCGTCGAGAGCGGCCATGGCGGCGTCGGCGTTGTTCTGCGCGTCCAGTTGCAGGAGCTGTCCCTGGGAGAGGTCGACGTCGGCGAAGCTGAGGTCAAGGGTCGACTTGAGTTTGTTGCGCGTCATTTCGCCGACCTGGTTCTGGGTGGTCTGGCGTGTGCTCACGGTCTGTTTGGCGACGTTGAGCTCGGCTTGCGCGGTGAGCGCGTCGTAGAAGGCCTGGTCGGTGGCGAGGACGATTTCTTCTGTGGTGGCGAGGGCGCTGGCGTTGGAGGCCTTCTCTTCGAGCTTGCGGGAGAGGACGAGGTTGTGGGTGTGGCCGAAGTCGTAGATGAGCTGGGTGAAGTTGGCGCCGCCGCCGACGTGTTGGAGGAGACGTGAGGCGGTGAGGGATCCGGCGGAGAGGCGGCTGGCTTCTTCGGCCTCGACGGCGGTGGCCACGGCGTTGGCCGTGGGGAGCTCGGCGGATCTCGCTTCGATGGTGGTTTCGTGCTGGGCGAGCGCGGTGAGTTTGGCGACGCTGATGCGGGGGTTGTTGCGGATCGCCATCTGCTCGGCTTGGGCAAGGGTGAGCTGGGGCAGGTTGGCAGGCGGGGCGGCGGCGTTGTCGGGATTCGCGGGTGCGGCGCCGACAGCCGGCGTTTCCTGCATCGGCGCGGGACTCTGTTGCTGCAGCGACGAGAGCAACTGCGGACCGGGTGCGGCGGGCAGCGTGGACTGGGCGCAAAGGAATCCGCAGGAGCAGAGGGCGGCGGTCGCGAGGGTGAGGGACTTGCTCATGCGTGGGCTCCTTCGCGCTCGCCAGGTTTTCGTTCGCGCCATGTATGGATGGCCAGGTAGACGGCGGGAACGAGGAAGACGGTGACGACGACGGAGACGGCGAGTCCGCCGATGACGGCGCGGGCGAGCGGTGCGTATTGCTCGGAGCCGGTTTCGAGTCCGATGGCCATGGGGATCATGCCGAGCAGAGTAGCCAGGGAGGTCATGAGGATGGGGCGCAGGCGGACTTTGCAGGCTTCGACAGTGGCGTCGAGGAGCGACAGGCCCTGGTTGTGGAGGATGCCGGAGAATTCCACGATAAGGATGGAGTTGGAGACGACAATGCCGGTCATCATAATGACGCCCATCAGCGACATGATGTTGAGGGTGCTGCCGGTGAGGAGGAGGGTGAGGACGACGCCAGCGAGACCAGGCGGAATGGCCATGAGGATGATGAAGGGATCGAGAAACGATGCGAATTGAGCCATGAGGATGAGGTAAACGAGGACAACGGAGATGATGAGACCGAGGCCGAATTCCTTAAAGGATTGATTCATGCTGACGACAGCGCCGCGGAGATGGAGGACAGTGTTGCGTGGCGGGTGGGTGTCGGCGACGAGCTTTTGGACCTGCGCGCCGACGCCCTGCAACGCTTCAGTGCGGGTGGATACGTAGATGTCGATGACACGGCGAATCTGGTAGTGGTCGACTTCCGTCGGTGTGTTGATGAGGCGGACGCTTGCGACGGAACTGAGCGGCGTGTAGCCGGTGCGATGGGAGCCGATCCACTGGTCGGGGTCGGTGTCGGCCGCCTGGAGGGCGTCCTCGAACGGGCTGTAGCCGACGGGGCGGATGCCGCGCATGGGGATGCTTTCGAAGTCCTGCATGGTCATGTTTTGGATCCAGCGATTGGCATATTGCACGGTCACCATATAGTTGTTGCCGCTTTTGGGGTCGATCCAATAACTGGGCGCGACCATGCCGTCGGAGGTGAGGGCGGTGATGACGTTGTCGACGACGTCTTTGGCGGAGAGGCCGATGAGGCTGGCTTTCTCGCGATCGATGTTGAGCTGGAGGCCGGGGTAGTTGACGTCCTGGGGGATGTAGGTTCCGGTGACGTTGGGGAAGGCGCGGATCTTTGCGGCGAGCTGCTGGGCGAGAGCGTAGGCGTTGTCCATGTCCATGGAGCTGATCTGGACATCGATGGGGGCGGGCAGGCCCTGGTTGATGACGCCATCGACGAGGCCGCCGGCCTGGAAGTAGGTGGTGAGCTCGGGCATCTCGCGGGAGAGGCGCTCGTTGACGCGGCGCATGTAGGCGTAGCTGCCGAGAGCGTGATCTTCGGTGAGGCTGGTTTGGACGAAGGCGGTGTCCATGGATGCGTTGGGAGTGAAGATGGAGGAGAGGTCGGGATAGACACCGATGTTGGAGACGATCATGCCGAGGTCGGCGGGATGGACGGTCGAGCGGATGATGTTCTCGACTTTGGCGATGTAGTCGTTGCTGACTTCGAGGCGCGTGCCGGAAGGCATGCGGACGTTGATCACGAACTGGCCGGGGTCGGTGCGCGGAAAGTAGGCGCGGCCGAGGAACGGAAAGAGGCCGAGAAGGACGACGCCGACTCCGGCGAGGATGAAGGCGGCGGTCAGTCGCGGGCGGACGAGAGCGCGGCGCGCGAGGGCTTCGTACTGGTCGAGCATGCGGCGGAAGTATTCATTGAACTTGTTGACGCCGCGCTGGAACCAGGAGGGGCGACCTGTGTCGGGCTCGGTTTCGTCGCCGGCGGGACGATGGAGGCGGACGAACATGGAGCAGAAGAGCGGGACCACGGTCATCGCAAAGAAGTACGAGGCGAAGATGGAGATGACGACGCCAAGGGCGAGGGGCGTGAAGATGTACTTGCTGATCCCGGAGAGGAAGGTGACGGGAAAGAAGACGATCGACGTGGTGGAGGTGGCGGCGAGGACGGCGAGCGAGACTTCCATGCCGCCTTTTTCCGCGGCGATGCGCGGGGCTTCGCCCATTTCCATATAGCGGAAGATGTTTTCGAGGACGACCACTGAGTCGTCGATGAGGCGGGAGAAGGCGAGCGCGAGGCCGCCGAGGATCATGGTGTTGATGGTTCCGCCGAGGACGTGGGTTGCGAGCAGGCAGACGAGGGCCGAGAGCGGGATCGACAGCATGACGGCGAAGGTGGCGCGCGGGCTGCCGAGGAAGACCAGGATCATGATGCCGGTGAGGACCAGGCCAATGGTGGCTTCTTTGACCAGGTTCTTGATTGCGAGCTTGACGAAGACGGACTGATCGAAGACGACGTCGGTTTTGAGCGACGGGGGGATGTCTACGAGATGACGGATGGCCTGCTTCATGCCGTCGACGATGGTGATGGTGTTGCTGTTGCCACCCTGCTTAAAGACGGGGACATAGACGGAGCGCTGGCCATTGATGCGGACGAAGTTGTATTGCAGGGCGCCCGAGTCTTCGGCGTGGCCGATGTCGGCGACGAGGACAGAACCGTTGCCGACGGACTTGAGCGGCATCTGGTTCATGGATTCCGCGTCGGGAAACTGGCTGTTGGCGTAGATGTTGAAGTCTTTGCTGCCGACGCGGACGTCACCCGCGGGGAGGATGAGGTTGGAGCTGTTCACGGACTGAACGACGTCGTTGAGACTCAGGTTGCGGGCCTCCATCTTAAGCGGATCGACGTAGACCTGAATCTGGCGGTAGGTACCGCCGTAGGGCTGCGGGACAGAGGCGCCCTGGACGTTCGAAATTTGATTGCGGACCTGGAATTGGGCGAGATCTTTGAGCTGCGTCTCGCTGAGGTTTTTGCCTTCGAGGGTGACGAGGCAGACGGGCTGGGTGGAGGCGGTGAGTCCGAGGACAACCGGAGGCAGCGTGCCTGGCGGGAGACGGCGGAGGTCGGCCATGGCTAAGTTAGCGATGTTGCTGAGGGCCGCGTTTGGGTTGGTGCCGGGCTTGAAGTAAATCTTAATAAGGCTGACACCAGTGAGGGAACGGGACTCGCTGTGATCGACGTTGGCGGCGAGAGTGAAGAAGCGCTCGAAAGTGTTGGTGATGTCGGCTTCGATCTGCTGGGGCGGCATGCCGTTGTAGAAGGTGGCCACGACGACGACGGGCATATCGATGTCGGGGAACAAATCGACCGGCATGGAGAAGAGATTGACGACACCGACGAGCGCCACCATGAGGCAGAGCATGATGATGAAGAAGGGATAGCGGAGCGCGAAACTTGGCATTCTAGAGCGCTCCCTCGGCGGCTGCGGCACGGCGCTCGACGCGGCCGTGGATCATGAGGTAGACGGCGGGCACCAGGAACATGGTGGCGACGACCGAGACGCCGAGGCCGCCGATGATGGCGCGGGCGAGGGGCGCATACTGCTCGCTGCCGGCTTCAAAACCAAGGGCCATGGGGATCATGCCGAGCAGCGTTGCCATGGAGGTCATCAGGATGGGGCGGAGACGCATCTTGCAGGCTTCGACGGTGGCGTCGAGCAGCGGCATGCCCTGCGAGTGGAGGAGGTTGGAGAAGTCGACGATGAGGATGGAGTTGGAGACGACGATGCCGGTCATCATGATGGTGCCCATCAGCGACATGATGTTGAGCGTGCTGCCGGTGATGAGCAGAAGGAAGACCACGCCGGCGATGCCGGGGGGGATAGCCATGAGGATGATGAAGGGGTCTACAAAGGAGGTGAACTGCGCCATGAGGACGAGGTAAACCAGAGCGACGGCGATGATGAGGCCGATGCCGAAGTCCTGGAATGCCTCATTCATGTTGACGACGGCGCCGCGGAGGGTGAGTCGGGTGTTGCGGTCGGTGGGGGTGTTGGCGATGAGGTTGCGAATGCGCTTGCCGGTCTGGCCGAGGGCTTCGGATTTGGTGGCGACGTAGACGTCGATGACGCGGCGGATCTGGTAGTGGTCGACTTCCGTGGGCGTGTTGATGAGCTTGATATTCGCGACAGAGCTGAGCGGCGTGTAGCCGACGCTGTGGGAGCCGGTCCACATGCTGGGAGCGGAGTCAGAGGCGGAGTGGCCTTCTTCGAGGGGCGTGTAGCCGGGTGGGAGCGTGCCGCGGAGGGGGATGTTCTCGAAGTCCTGCATGGACATGTTGTCGATCCAGCGGTTGGCATACTGGACAGTGACCATGTAGTTGTTGCCGCTTTTGGGGTCGATCCAGTAGCTGGGCGCGACCATGCCGTCGGAGGTGAGAGCGGTGATGACGTTGTCGACGACGTCTTTGGCGGAGAGACCGATGAGGCTGGCTTTCTCGCGGTCGATATTGAGGGCGAGGCCCGGATAGTTGACATCCTGCGGGATGTAGGTGCCGCTGACGTTGGGGAAGGTACGAATCTTCGCGGCGAGCTGCTCGGCGAGGGCGTAGGCGCCGTTGATGTCCATGGAGCTGACCTGGAGATCGATGGGAGCGGGCAGACCCTGGTTAATGACGCCGTCGATAAGGCCGCCGGCCTGGAAGTAGGTGGTGAGTTCGGGCATCTCGCGGGAGAGGCGCTCCCGGACGCGCTGCATGTATTCGTAACTGCCGATGGAGGAATCCTGTTTGAGGCTGGCCTGGACGAAGGCGGTGTCCATGGAGGCGTTGGAGGTGAAGATGGAGGAGAGGTCGGGATAGACGCCGATGTTGGAGACGACCATACCCAGGTCTTTGGGGCGGACTTCCTCGCGGATGATTCTTTCGACGCGGGCGATGTACTGGTCGCTGACCTCAAGGCGCGTTCCGCTGGGCATGCGAACGTTGATGACGAACTGGCCGGGGTCGGTGCGCGGGAAGTAGGCGCGCCCGAGGAATGGGAAGGTGATGAGGAGCAGGACAGCGACGCCGCCGAGGATGCCGGCGGTGGTGATGCCGGGGCGGGAGAGCGAACGGCGGACGAGACTCTCGTACCCATTCACCATGCGAATGAAGTGGAAGTTAAATCTGTCGACGATGGGCTGGAATCCGATGCGGCGTTTTGGTTTTGGGGCGTCGGGTGCGTGGTGCGATGGGCTGCGCGGGCGGATGAACATCGCGCAGAAGAGCGGGACGACGGTCATGGCGAAGGCGTAGGAGGCGAACATCGAGAGCACGACGCCGAGGGCGAGCGGGGTGAAGAGGTACTTGCTGACCCCTGAGAGCGCGGCGACGGGGAGGAAAACAATGGAGGTGGTGACGGTGGCGGCGAGGACAGCGAGGGAGACTTCGCTGCCGCCTTTTTCTGCGGCGATGCGGGGCGGCTCGCCGAGTTCCATGTAGCGGAAGATGTTTTCGAGGACGACGACGCCGTTGTCGATGAGGCGGGAGAAGGCGAGCGCGAGGCCGCCGAGGATCATGGTGTTGATGGTGCCGCCCAAGATGTTGGTCATGAGCAGGCAGGCGACGGCGGAGAGGGGGACGGAGAGCATGACGGCGACGGTAGCGCGCGGGCTGCCGAGGAAGAGCAGGATCATGAGGCCGGTAAGGACGAGGCCGATGACGGCTTCGTTGACGAGCTGTTTGAGGGCGAGCTTGACGAAGAGAGACTGATCGAAAACGACGGCGGTTTTGAGGGAGGCGGGGATGTCGACGAGATGCTTAATGGCATCCTTCATGCCGTTGACGATGGTGATGGTGTTGCTGTTGCCGCCCTGCTTGAAGACGGGAACGTAGACGGAGCGCTGACCGTCGATGCGGACGATGTTGTACTGCAGCGCGCCGGCGTCGACCGCGTGGCCGATGTCCGCGACGAGCACCGAGCCGTTGCCGACGGACTTGAGCGGCATCTGGTTCATCGACTCGGCGTCGGGAAACTGGCTGTTGGCGTAAATATTGAAGTCTTTGCTGCCGATGCGGACGTCGCCCGCGGGGAGGATGAGGTTGGAGCTGTTAACGGCCTGGACTACGTCCTGCAGGCTGAGGTTGCGAGCCTCCATCTTGAGGGGGTCGACGTAGATCTGGATTTGGCGGTAGGTACCGCCGTAGGGCTGCGGGACGGAGGCGCCCTGGACGTTGGAAATTTGGTTGCGGACCTGGAACTGCGCGAGGTCTTTGAGCTGGGTTTCGTTGAGGCCTTTGCCTTCGAGGGTGACGAGGCAGACGGGCTGCGTGGAGGCGGTTAGGCCGAGGACAACGGGTGGCAAGGTGCCTGGCGGGAGACGGCGGAGGTCGGCCATCGCAAGGTTCGCGACGTTCGAGAGCGCGGCGTTGGGGTCGGTACCGGGCTTGAAGTAAATCTTGATGAGGTTGACGCCGGTGAGAGAGCGCGACTCGCTGTGATCGACGTTGGCAGCGAGGGTGAAGAAGCGCTCGAAGGTGTTGGTGATGTCGGCTTCAATCTGCTGCGGGGGCATGCCGTTGTAGAAGGTGGCCACGACGACCACGGGCATGTCGATGTCGGGGAACAGATCCACCGGCATGGAGAAGAGGTTGACCATGCCAATGAGGAAGACCATCAGGCAGAGCATGAGGATGAAGTACGGGAAGCGGAGGGCAAACGTCGGCATCTACTGCGCGCCTCCGTTAGCGGAAGTAGTCTCCGCATTCATGTCGATCATGCCGCCGGATTGTGGGGCTGTTTCTGAGGCAGGCGTTTTTTCGACGACTGGCGTGACGGCTTCGTTCTCGGCGTATTTCGATTGTGCGGCGAGGATGACGCGGTCGCCTGGGTTGAGGCCGCTTTGGATTTCCGCAAGCTGATTGCCGCGGATGCCCACCTGGACGTTGCGGATGTGCACGCGGTTGTTGCTGTTGAGTACGTACACCTGGTTCTGGTCGCCATGGAGGACGATGGCTCCAGCGGGAACGGTGAGGACATTGTCGACGTGGTTGAGACGCAGCAGCGCATTGGCGTACATGCCGGAGTCGATGGTGAGGTCTTTGTTGGCGACGTCGACTTCGGTTTCCATGGTGCGGGTTTCGAAGTTGAGCTCGCGGGTGAAGCGGACGATGGTGCCGGTGAAGGAGCGGCCGAGGGCGTCGACGCGGACTTTGACGGTGTCGCCGATGCGGACATAGCGGACGTAGGACTCGGGAATGGGCAGGCGGAGACGCATCACTCCGCTCTGGGCGAGCTTGACTATGGGCAGGTCCTGACTGTTGGAGCCGACGCCGGACTGAATGAGGGCGCCGGTGTCGGCGTAGCGCCAGATGATGACGCCGTCGAGGGGCGCGACGACGTTGGTGTAGTCCTCGATGGCGCTGACGCGCTCATTGTCGGATTGGGAGACTTCCATTCCCTTCTGCGCTCCGGCCAGGGCGGCTTTGGCGGCGTCGACTTCGGCGGCGGAGGAGAGATCTTTGGCCTGGGCGTCGTCGAGTTCCTGCTGCGCCACAAGGCCCGGTTGGGCCTGCGACGTTTGGAGGAGGCGGTCGTAGTCGGCGTGGATGGCGGAGTGGGTGGATTCGGCGCGCTTGACCTCATGCTGGGCGCGGACGATTTCATCGCCGCTGCGCGCGACTTCGGAAACGGTGCCGGAAAGCTGAGCTTTCAGCTCGGGGACATCGAGGACGGCGAGGGTCTGCCCCTGGTGCACGCGGTCGCCGATGTCGACATAAATGTGGCGGATGAAGCCAGAGATTTTGGGATGGACATCGACCACCTGGTAGGGCTGGAATTGTCCGGCCAGAGTGAGCACCTGGTCGATGTTGCCGCGCTGGACAACAGCAACCTGGGCAGACGGATTCTCCGCAGCGTCCGCCTTCGAGCTCCTGCCGCCGGAATTACAGCCAACCACAGCAATCGTCGTCGGAAGGGCTAATCCCGCGACAAGAATGACGGAGAGTCGACTTCGCATGTTTTCTGGACGCACCTGTCTATAGGATTTGAAGGATCGGGCCGCGAATTCAGAACTCACGGTCCCGGACACGGAACACACCGTTGGCCCCCAACTATTGGCCCAAACGGTTTGCACCCGAGATAAAGGGAAAAATCAAATCGCGACAGGAGGAGGTCGGAAAAAGAAAGCACTCAAACTTGCGAATGAGCGCACCCGCCGCGGGCGACTACCATCCGGGCCGTCTCCAGCGCATCCGGCTTCGCGGAAGAGGTTCAACCGTATCCAGAAGAACAGCAATACAGCGGGGAGAACTACAGAAATATGTCTGAGGGCAGCCTTCGCAGTGCCTGTCAGCGGACTGTCGGGCTCCATTGCCTGCTCGTTCCGGGACAAGAGCTTGGCTTGAGGAATTTGGCGGGAAGCGTCATGCGGAGAATTGTAGAGAGAAAGCTTGTACTGCAGGCCCCAGGTAAACACGGCAAGCGTTAACCCGAGGAACACAAGGCTTCGCCATGAAGAGCCTATCCGTCTTGGACGCAAAGCATTCAAATGGGTGAACCGCTAAATTCCAGGCCCGGGGAAATGGTACGGCGGGATACATGCCGCAAAACGGCATGTATTCCTTTGACGGTTAAATGGGTGCAAAGGATGTCACAATTTCTGTGGTGCTGATCGAATATCGTGTTCGGCCACCCACGGGACGCTGTTCTGCCCTGGCTGGAGGGGCGATCTGACGCACTGCATCAACCTCTTTTCTGTCACAATGCCATACCGATTGCAAATGGGACTTGAACCTCAGGCAAAATTCGCGGTCCCCTCTAACTCTGCGCTGGCCATTCCCGGGGATCGACAGATCGAGCCGGGGGAACTGAATCGCACGTTGCAGGCCTCCGATCATCCCGCCTCGATCATTCTTCAGGTGGGCTCCCACATGCTCTATACGGAAGCCCACATCCCAGGAGCGGAGTATGTGGGACCAGCATCCCAGCCCGCCGGCCTGGCGATGCTGCGGCATCATTGCCGGACTCGACGGCGAGATCGCTCGTCTGCGGCAGGTCCGGGCCTTATTGACCGGATCGAACGGTCACATTGCCACGAAGCGCGGCCCGAGGAAGAAGCACGTTATGAGCGCGGAAGCACGCAAGCGGATCGGCGACGCGCAGCGTAAACGCTGGGCGAAGTGGAAGAGGATCGTCAAAAAGTAAGGAGAGTGGTGGGAGGATAAACAAGGCTCTCTCCGGGAATCTTCCGGCAACACGTCTGCTGGTCGCTTTGCACCAGCAGGCACTCGAGATGGCAGCAGAACAGCAACGGAGTTCTCCGTTCAATCCGCATCGGACAGCAAAAGATCTAACCAGGGAGGAGCTCGAAGCAATCATTAGAGGCGGCCCTGACAAATCCACCCAAGATGGCTGAGATGGAGGAAACAACGGCAATAGCGACATGATCGGAGAATAGACAACATGCTATTCACTGGGACAGTCGGCGGGCGGGTTCAACCATCGTCCGGCTGGAACAAGCATTCCGACAAATGGGCGTTTTATCGCAGATGCGGCTCACGAGCTGCGCGCGCCGTTGGCGGCGATCCGCACCATGAGCGAGGTGACATGGGGACAGAGCCACGAACGCAAAGCAGACGGCCAAGGCGTCCTCGATCTGAGTGCGCGAAGCACCGGCATCTAGCATAGTTAGCATCTGGTCCGGAGTCACCCGATGCTC
>DATKGA010000024.1:0-31783 GCA_035510935.1 Acidobacteriaceae bacterium | reverse complement strand
GTACAGCAGACGCTGTATGCGATGGGAAGAAGCGCGCTCGAAGGCGTCGCCGAGGTCGATCAGATCGACATTATTATGCCCAACAAGCACTGCCTGCTGGTCGATCTCTCGCGCTTTGGGCAGGACAACCCGAACCAGATCTTCGTCCCCACGGATGAGCCTGCCGGGCACATCGAAGCTCGCGTGAGGCGCAAGTCTTGAGCGAATCAAGCAGCTACGCTACGCTATCCAGGGCACAGCAGATCATTGCCCGGTGCCGCGAGCTTGCGCTCTGTAGCGAAGCCGAAGGCGAGACCACACGGACCTTCCTCGCGCCGTCGATGCATCGCGTCCACGCGCTGCTTAGCGGCTGGATGAAGGCCGCAGGAATGCAGGTCCGTATAGACGCCGCAGGTAATCTGCGCGGAGTTCTGCCTGCCGAGGCACCCGGCGCGCCACGCATTCTTATTGGATCGCATCTCGACACGGTTGCCGATGCCGGCGCGTTCGACGGTGTCCTCGGAGTAGTGCTGGGCGTGTCGTTAGTGGAAGATTACATCCAGCAGGTGCGCGCAGGATTGCCCTCCGCTGCGCAACTTCCTTTCTCCATCGAAGTCATCGGCTTCTCCGAAGAGGAAGGAGTGCGCTTCGCCAAGCCGTTCCTGGGCAGCCTCGCGCTGATAGGAGAGTTAGACGCGGCAACCCTCGCGCGCACAGATTGTAACGGAGTCAGTGTCGCCGATGCGATTCGCCACTTTGGTCTCGACCCCGCTGAACTGCCCGCAACTGTCGTCGACGACTCCGCATGCGCCTACGTCGAGTTCCACATCGAACAGGGCCCTGTGCTCGATAGCGAGGGCCTCTCGCTCGGCGTCGTCCATGCCATCGCAGGACAGACGCGGATGCAGCTTATCTTTACCGGACAGGCGAACCACGCGGGCACAACACCCATGGGACCCCTGCGGCGGGATGCATTGGCCGCAGCCGCGCATTGGATCGTCGAGGTTGAGCGCTACGCAAATGGACGCCACGGCCTGGTTGCAACCGCAGGCAAGCTGGAGACGATTGGCGGCGCAAGCAACGTCATCGCGGGCAACGCCGTCGTTACGCTCGACGTGCGCCATGCGCGGGACGAGATTCGCCACTCCGCCATCGCCCATTTTCTCGATGCCGCACAGACTGCGGCCTCAGCGCGCGGGGTGACCGTCACTCACAGCATCTGGCTCGACCAGCCGGCTGTTGCCATGGACTCCGATTTGACCGCGCTGTTGGCGGATGCGACCACGCGCGCCGGCCACGCAGTTCGCCTGATGACCAGCGGCGCCGGCCACGACGCCATGATCGTCGCCCGCCGGGTACCCTCTGCGCTGCTCTTTCTTCGCACTCCGGGTGGCCTCAGTCACCACCCCAGCGAGACCGTTTTACCTGTCGATATCGAAGCCGCTCTCGCGACCGGAGTGGAGTTCCTGCATCTCTTGCGAGATGATAGAGCGATGCTTGAGCGTAGTGCTACAGGTACGTCGCAACGAAAGCGGGAAGACATCCATGCATAACCTAGGCCATACGCGCAGCGTAAACCGGAGCGACCATTTACTGCTCACGCCCGACACATTCGTCCGCACGCCACTTCCATGCATCGAGCACGGTGCGGCCATCGTCCATGTTTCGCCCGTCAACGGCGCGGCGTTCACGCAGTACACAGCAGAGCTTGAGGCAGGCGGAACGCTCGGGCCCACACCTGCCCAGCGGTTCGTCTATGTACTGTGCGGAGAGGTCGATCTATCCACTGACAGCAGCTTCCATCCGCTCGCAGCCGGCGGCTACGCTTATGTGCCAGCGGGCCTGCCCCACACCCTGACCGCGCACAACGCAACACGGCTCGCCGTGATCGAGAAGCCCTACCAACCACTCGCAGGAGCCGCGGCACCCAGCTTGCTCACTGGAAACGAAGCATCTGTCACATCTACCGCGCTGATGAATGATGCGGACCTACAGGTACGTGCACTGTTGCCCGATCTGCCCGCTTTCGATTTCGCCGTCAACACGATGACCTATCAGCCTGGTGCATCGCTCAGTATGGTAGAGGCCCATGTGATGGAACACGGTCTGCTGATGCTGGAAGGCGGCGGCATCTACCGCCTCGGCGACGCCTGGTATCCAGTCACTGCCGGCGACTTCATCTGGATGGCGCCCTTCTGCACGCAGTGGTTCGGCGCCCTGGGCAAGGTCGCTGCAAAATATCTGATCTATAAAGACTGCAACCGACATCCAATCGGATGATGCTGGCAGATTGATCTGGCCGGAACTGACCCATCGGATCGCGTAATCTTCCCGCAGCCACAGGGGCAACGATGCAGACGCACATAGCGAGTTATGCCGCCCAAGACAAGCCAGGCACAATTGAGATCGACGACGTACGCTTGACGGACGAGCTGAACACGCTCGCCACTTTTTCTTCCATCGAGCCATCGAGCGAAGGCACCGCCGTCACCCGCGTGGTGTTTACGCCGGACGATATGCGTGCGCGTATGTGGCTCAAGACACTTGCAACCGAAGCCGGACTGGACATTCGCGAAGACGCCGTCGGCAATACCTTCTTCCGCTGGATCGGCAGCGAGCCCGATCTGCCCGCAGTCGCCACCGGTTCGCACATGGACGCCATCCCGCACGCCGGGATGTACGACGGCACGGTCGGCGTTCTGGGCGGTCTCGAAGCCATTCGCGCGCTACAGCGCAGCGGTGCATGTCCGCGACGTTCCATCGAACTCGTATTGCTGACCTCGGAGGAGCCAACGCGCTTTGGCATCGGCTGCCTAGGCAGCCGCCTCCTCTCCGGCACGCTCGATCCTGCGCGCGCCGATGCACTGCACGGAGCGCAGCGCGGCAGTGAAGAGGAGACGCTGGCCGAGGTGCGCGCAACTGCTGGATTCACCGGTCCGCTCACCGGCGTGCGTCTGCCCGCAGATCACTACCACGCTTGGGTCGAGCTGCACATCGAGCAAGGTCCGCTGCTGGAGCGCGAAGGCCTTCCGCTCGGCATCGTCACAGCAATCGCCGCACCTGCAAGCTATCGATTTACCCTTGAAGGCATCGGCGGTCACGCGGGCGCGCTTCTGATGCCCGACCGGCGCGACGCTCTATGCGCCGCCGCCGAGCTCATCCTGTCCATCGAGCGCCATACGCTCGCCACTGGGGTCATCGACAGTGTAGCCACTGTCGGCACCTGCGATGTCTATCCCGGCGCGGTCAACAGTGTTCCCAGCCGCGTCACGCTGCAACTCGACATCCGCGACACAGACCCCACCCGGCGCGAGAGCGTCATGCAAAGCGTCCGCCGCGATATCGAAGCTCTTGCTGCACGCCGCCAGGTCCGCATCACAGAGACGTTTGTTAATGCCGACGAGCCTGCCCACTGCTCGCCGCACATCGTCGAAGTGCTCAATCAGGTCTGCCGCGCCAATGGCATCGCGGCGAAACAGATGGTAAGCCGCGCCTATCACGACTCCTCATTCATTGCGCGCATCGCGCCCATCGCCATGCTCTTCATCCCATGCCGCAACGGCGTCAGCCACAGGCCCGACGAGTATGCCTCACCGGTCGACATCGCCCTGGGCGTGCGCGTGCTGGCCTCTGCTCTGGGTAAGCTTGCATCCGAGTAACGCCACTATTACCGATTGATTTGACGGTTTGCCCTGCACTGATGATGGTTCATGGAGACCACACCATCTTTCCATCCGACCGCTGCACTTCTGGATTCAGATATTCTGCGCGCGATCTGACTTCAGGATGAGACAGCGTGCTCCGTCGCGCCCAAGTGTGGGGCGTGTGGTTGTTCCGCTGCGGGAAGGCAGATTTCAACTATCAGGCCTCCATCCGGCTTGTTGCGTATTCCGAGAATCCCCCCATGTAGCCTTGCCGCACGGTCGGCGATGGCCAGTCCAATCCCAGATCCCTCTTGCTGCCAATGTCTCGAACGGTCTGCTCGATAAAATGGCTTAATTACCAGTCCGAGTTCATGTCCCGGTATCCCCGGCCCATTGTCGATAACGCGGACGGTGGAGAATTGTTTGCCCTGTCTTTCTTCGAGAGCAGTCTCGACGTGGACCAATCCGCTTCCCGATGCGTACTTAATGGCATTGCGCAACACGTTTTCCACCGCTGCCCGGATGAGGTTCTCATCCCCGTCCACATAGCATTCCGCAGCGATCGTCGAGCGAATGGAGCAATGGCTCTGCGCAGCCTCATACTCAAGATCCGGCAAGAGATCGACCACCAATTTACTCAGGGAGATATTATAGGGCGCATCAAGCCGCTGTATCGAATCCAGTTGGGACAGTGACAGTATCTGGCCGATGAGCGCGTTAAGGCGTGCCGCCTCGCTCTCGATTCGATCCAAAGATACACGCATGCTTGCAGGCGCCTGCTTCCGCGCCAGTCCCAGTCCAACACCTAGCCGGGTCAGCGGCGAACGCAACTCATGAGAAACGTCGCGCAGCAACATCCGCTGCGCGGTGGCCAACGATTCAAGCCGCTCCGCCATGTGGTTAAAGTCACGGATCAGTTGGTCAATGTCATCGCCGCCTCTTGTCCCTGCGTCCTTCGCGGATGACTGCCACCAACGCACCCGGGCATCGAGCCTGCCCATGGCGATTTGCCCTGCTGCCTGGCGCAACCGGCGAATGGGCAACACGATCATCAATCCCAGAAAGACCGTGACTACACACGAGATGCACACGGTGGTATAACCGGGCAACATGCCATAAAAGTGAATTGCGCTGCGATAGTTGCTCTTAAAGAGAAGCACATACTTTGTTCCGCTGGTCGAAGTAACCGGAGTGGCCAACAGTTGAAACCACTCGTAGTTTGCCGTCATGTGCTTCTGCTGCTTCACTGTGGCCGCAACCAGCTTCGGCAAGCCGGCGATGCCGGGGTCCCCGCACAGAACGCGGCCATCCGGTGTCGCGAGATACAGTCCATCGTGCGAAGCGGAGAGCAATTTTTGCAATTCCTTGCAGCGGCCGCTTTCGTAGGCATCCACAACGATTGGTCCATCCATAGCCAGGGCGCTGTCAAGCGCATCGTTCAGTTCGGGGCTGTGGATAGACCGATGGGGTTCAGAGTCCGCGATCACAATGATGATCGCGGCGACGACCCAGTACGCAAGAAAAATCTTGAGCAACAGTCGAGTCATGGGCTAGCCAATCCATGCTGAAGATGTCTTAGCAGACTTCGGGCTGATAATCATTCGGCTCGGCATACGAGAAGAGATAGCCCGAGCTGCGAATTGTCTTAATACGGTTGCCCAGTGGAGTTGCGGAATGGAGCTTGCGACGGAGGCGGCTTACATACACATCCAGGCTGCGGTTCAGCGGGTGAAATGGACGCTGGAATACGTCGCATACCAACTCTTCGCGGGTCAGGACAACTCCCGGCGATTGCAGAAATTTCTCCAGAAGGCTGAACTCAATATCTGTAAGGTTGAGAATGCTCTGTCCATACAGAACCATACGGGAGGCAAAGTCGATCGTAAGGCCCGCGCACTGCAGCTTTGGTTTTGGAGAAAACGCAGTAGTGGATGGCGAGCGCGAAACGCCACGGCGGAGTATTGCGTCGATCCTTGCAACGAGCTCTTCAACATCGAACGGCTTTGAAAGATAGTCGTCTGCCCCGAGCTGCAATCCGCGGACACGATCGGCGGACTCTCCACGCGCCGAGAGCAACAGCACACAGATATTGGAGAAGGTGCGCAATCGCCGCAGCACCTCAAACCCGTCTATCCTCGGCAAAGTCAGGTCGAGGAGCATCAATTCATGTACGGCAGAATGCGCCGCTTCCAGGCCCCGCTCACCGTCATGCCGCGCAGTCAACGCAATATCGTGGTGCTTCAGATACGCGCTCAACATATCACAAAGCCTGACGTCGTCGTCAATGATTAAGACCGGTCTCATAATCTCTTGTACACTACGGGTCGTGCAAGATGCATAAAGAAAAAATTAAGAAATACATAGATGACCAGGTTATGTATTCCTTAACCAATTGATTCAAAGGCGTTATCCGCGTCTTTGGTTTGAATGGAAAAATGCGTGCTATGCGGTTGGGGCCGGCTGACTAGCCTGTGTGGATCGCACTCTGTCGTTGAGCATCTGGATGGCTCGATGCGCGGAGAGGGCCGCGCCTTCCATCCATGCCACGATGTGGCTTGCATGATCGCCGATGAAGTAAATCGGACCGTCCGGCGCGATAAGCGTTTCATAGTTAGGTTTATTGCTCTCCGCAGTCTTTCCATAAGTACGGATCCACGATCCCAGGTTATTAGGCTCAAAGCCCCAGCCAATGTAGAGCGCCTTCTCCAGTTCCTTGCCATGACCGGGATGGAGGCGCTCGATCGCCGCGCGCGACTCTGCGAATTTCTGGTTTAGAGTCATGCTGCCGAAGGGGGTTCCAATCTCGTTGTACTGATATCCGGAGACCAGCACGCCGCGCTGGCTGAAGAGATTCGCGCTGGGATACCAGACCGGAGTGCAACCCTGGGCGAGAAACGAGAGGCCACCGTACAGGTTGTAATCCTGCTCCCAAAAACGGCGCGCCTCCCACGCCACTTTGTAGGCGCTGGAGTACGTGCAATCGTCGATGACTTTCCTGTGCTCCGGCGAAAAGTCGTTCGGCACTTTCTTGAGGATCGACAACGGCATCGAGCAGAAGCAATAGTCTGCTTCGAGGATTTTGTCAGCTCCGCCCTGTGTGTACAGGACGCGCACACCCTTGGCAGATTTCCGAATCTCCTTTACTGGCGCACTGTACTGTATGACGTCGCCGAGCTTTTTGACGAAGGCATACGCGATGCGGTCGTTGCCGCCTTTGCACTGGAACATTGTGGCCTGCATATCGAACGTCTCTTCAAAGAACATTCCTTCCCAGAAGCCTTCATTCATCACAGTGTGCAGATCGACCGGCTTGCTGAGGACCCCGGCCTCATCGCCAGCGCCCGGCTGGGTGGAATAGCCGGCACGTTCCGAGCCCACATACTTTCTGGTCGAATCGAGCGGGCCGAAAGTCCTGAGAAAAGTGAGGATGCGGTCGCGGTCCTCTTTGCTAAGGGTCTGGTCCAGGGATCCCTGGGAGATACACTTTGCCAACAGCTCGGCGACCTCGCCGCGGGCGTCGTTGATGGCCTGGCGCTGCACGATGGCCTTGCCGCCATTCACCTTGTCGTCCTGCAGCAGGCTGCTGCGCGTGCTGTTAACTTCAACCTCCATGTCAATGCCCAGTTCGCGGATATATCCCAGCATGGTACCGTGAATGGACGGGATGCGCCCCGGGCCCAGGTTCTGATAATTGCCCTCATCGAATGTGCAGGTCTGCGTGCCATATCCGTTGAGCGTCACTTTGGTGCCGTTGCGCGCCGTCCATAGGCGACCGCCGGGACGCTCACGCGACTCCAGCAACGTGCACTCGTATCCAAGCTTGCCCAGCTCATACGCGGCTACCAGACCCGCCACGCCCGCTCCGAGGATCGCAACGCGTATCCCTTTGCCGGTGGACGGAGTTCCGCTGACGACCGATGCGGCAGAAGCCTTTGCCGGCAGCAGCCCCAGTGACTGCATCATGAGGAATGCAGCGCTGTAGCCGCCAGCACTGCCGCTCCGCATAAGAAATTCCCTTCGTGTCAACGCCATGGTTCGATCCCTCCTAAGACATCAGAACGAGCCTAACGGCAAGCCGCAGCCTAGCAGCTGACGTGTCTGTAGCTATCAAAGAACGCCTTGTGCCGGTCCAGAATTTTATGCATTTTCCCCTTGTCGGGAGTAAGGGATGTCTCCCCCAGCTCGTAGGTCCCGCCCAGCACAATGCCGTCTGCGCGGGGAAGCATGTACAACTCGTCGTGCGACACTGCGTAATGCACCTCCGGCTGCGGCTTCAGAAAGGTCAGTTGACCGCGAGCCGGCATCAGTTCGTCATCCGGGAAGAGGTCTTTCGAGCCCAGGCCAGTGCAGTTGAAGACCAGTTTTTCCGGCAACTGCGTAATCGCGGCGCGATCCGCGACCGCACTCACTACGATTGATCCCGATGCCTCGCGAAATGCGTCCATCATCGCCTGCAGATATATGGGCGGCTCGATCAGCAATGTGTCAAATTGCCTGACTGCACAGTCGGCGGAAAACGGATGCTCCGCGGGTGTCAGATCCCGGAACTCCGGCCTCATGCTGCGAAACATGCTCTGCGTTCCAATGGCGCTGTATTCGTCTATGGGGGTTCTGGAGATGGTGTAGCTTCTAACCCAGCGAACGCCGAACTTGTCTCCCATCATGGTGAGGTAGCGTTTGTGTGCGAATTGGGCCGCCAAGAGCAACTGTTGACTGAACTGCGAATCTAGTTTTTTCGGATCGCCCACGAGGAACGGGGTCCACGCTCCGCCTGCGGCATTCGAAGTCGTGTCTGGTGGCAGAGCTTTGCTGTAGATCGTCACCTTGAAGCCGCGTTCCTGTAGCAGGCGCGCGGTCGCGAGACCGACGGCGCCGCATCCGAGCACCGCTACCGGACCTTCGTATCCCGTGCATCCCAACTGCACTGCGAGCTGGGAGGTCCCCCAGGAGAGCGTAATACCGGCGCCGCCGTGCCCGTAGTTGTGAATGACCAATGTGTCGTCCACCTTTTCTGCTCGTACGACGAATCCGGAGGCGCGATACGGACGAAGACCGACGACGGTGCGAATTATCCTGTCGTAATCCACGTGTACATGAGGAAGGTTGCATGCTGAATCGCCGAGTGAGGGGGCCGCATTGGAATCATCGGGACTTTCCCGAGGACCTTGAAGCGTGCCGGCGACTTGTGCACACAAGCGCTGGGAACGGTATGCCAGCGGAGACAAACCTGCGCAGGCCAAGCAGCTTCTGCGGACAAATGCACGTCTGTTCATTGTCTCCAAGCGACACAAGGTGCTGCTATTCAACGTGGCCGCGAAGTAGGGAACTTAGTGTACATATTATGTAGGTCAGAAAATAAATTGTAATTGAAGAAATATGAATTCGATAGTTTTATTCCGACATATTAAATTAAATAAAGCGACCCTGACCGGGTCAGTACTATCAGTGAAAATATATCGTGTCAGATAATATGAATTTATAAATTCGAGGCATGCAATTGAAATAACCAGACCACGAATGTTCCGGGCACTGACACCAATCCGGATGGCGCAATGCCGCCGTCGGGGCACCTCCCGGGCATCATGCGGACCACGGCTTATCGTGAAGTGCAGTGTTGAGGGCGTTTAGTTCGCGAATGTGCCTATTTGTATTTATTTTATTGCACTTAACCCTCTCCGGTTGCAGCCCGTAATTAGCGTTACAATTTGTTACAAATCTATCCTTGTAGATCACTGACAAACCTGTCATAGTTAGCTCACTAAGGAAGACATCTCCCAAATCATCAAGTATTGCTTCGCCAACTGGTGGAGCAGGGCCAACTGTCAACTAACTGTCCTTTAACCCAACTTATAGCTTCTCCTTTATCTGCGTTAAAGCAGGATAAGGATAGCAACGACCCGGCTCGCCCACGAATAACTCGAATTTTGGAGGCTACCTATGCGTAATGCAGTGGCAGTACTCGCTCTCTTTCTACTCTCCAGTGTTGCATTCGCACAGAGTACCTTTCGCGGCGGTTTATCCGGCGTAGTTGCCGATGTTCAGGGAGGCGTTATCCCCGGAGTGAATATTGAGGTCACGGATAACGCGACAAGCCTCGTTTATAAGACGGTCACAACGAATGCGGGGGAGTATTCCATTACAGATCTTCCGCTTGGCGATTACACGGTTACAGCGGCGTTCCCTGGATTCTCGACCGTGAAGGTCCAGCAGGTCCGCATCTCAGCGGGCCAGATATTCAGCCTTCCCGTGAAGATGGAGCTTGCCGCGACAGCCACCACGGTGGAAGTGGACGCCAACGCAATCACGCTCGATACAACCGACCAGGTGAAAACATTCTCGCTTCCGAAGGAGGAGGTTGCGGACGTCCCGATCAACGGACGCAGCTTCAGCCAGATGACCACGATGCTGCCGGGCAACACTACGGGCACCACCAGAGACCTGATCGACGGCGTGGACAATAACGACGCGTTCAGCAACAGTTCCGCCTCCAACCAGGGCGGCGTCGACGGCATTCCCGGCACCCTGCTTCCCCTCGACTCGGTCGAGGAGTTCTCGGCGGAGACTCAGAACGGCGTCGAGGCTGGCGGGTTCTCCGGCACGGTTGTCAACCTCAGCATTAAATCCGGTACCAATAACATTCACGGGTCCCTCTACTACTACAACCGCAACGAGTTCTTTGCCCGCCTGGGGCCGTTTACCAAAGCCCAAAATGCGGCCGATTTACTCGCGGGCACCTACGTCCCGAAGAAGCCGGCCATCCACTTTCAGGAGTACGGCGGCTCCATCGGCGGACCCATGTTGAAAGACAGGATGTTTTACTTTCTGAACTACGAGCGCCAGCAGTACGTTCTGGGGCAGGGGTCGAATTCGGTGACAGAGCCTTCCGGAGCGTATGTCACAAGGGCCCTGGCGCTGCTGGCGGCGGGAGGCGTTACTCCCGCAACCAACCCCTCCATCACCATGGGAGAGAATCTGATCACCACTCTGTGGCAGCCGGGCATGTTGACCGGGGGAGCGGTTACGGGAAACTGGGTGCCTCCGACAAGCGCCAATCAGAACGGGTACAGCAATAACATCCTGATGAAGTTCGACCAGACGCTGAACTCGAAGAACAAGATTTCCGAGCGTTGGTACTATGGCTTTGGCGAACAAACGGCCCCGCTTAGCACCAGCGCGAACCCCTGGTACTATCAGGTCGGGCCTGAGCGTGTCGACAACGTAGCGGTCACATTGAACACCGCATTCAACGCCAAAACCAGCAACCAGATCCTGATGGGCGTGGACTTCTACAACCAGCCCTTCGGCGATGCGAGGCCCAACAACGGCGCGGCGGGCACCGGCTTTATCGTTGGCGTGGGGCCTGGCGATACCTACGGTCAGCCGGGCATCTCCATCTCCGGGTTCGACGGTACCGGCGGTACTACCATCCAGGATCGCCGTGACTTCAGCGGACATCTCACGGAGACACTATCGCGTTCGCTCGGCAAGCACCAGCTTCGGATGGGCGCCGAGTATCGGCGGCAGCAGATCTACGCGCAGGCCACCGGCGCGGGCAGCAGCAGCGTCCTCTCGCGAGGCAGCTTCAGCTACAGCGGCAACCGAGGGTACAACGCCCCCAGCGGAGGCAACGGCACATCCTATCCGACTACGTTCCAGGGCGCGCCACTCGACTCGCAAACCAAAGCCCTGGCCGATTACCTCCAGGGGGAGGCCAGCTCAGCCACACTTTACAACGGCGACCTCGACCGCAATGTCTCCGACAATAACTTCAACATATTTGGCCAGGACAACTTCCAGGTCACCCAGGGGCTGAACATCAGCTATGGTCTGCGCTGGGACTATTGGTCGCCGGCAGGAGACGACCAGTCGGACTTCTCGGTCTTTCGCCCAGGCACTCCAGCCACGCCCTACGATCTTACTGGCGGTCTAGCGGTCGTCGGTCAGGACATCAAAGAGCCGTACAAGGCCTCGGCGCTGGAGATCGCTCCACGCGTTGGCTTCTCCTGGCAGCCGTCCATCCTCCCCTCCATTACCAAGGGGGTGGTGATCCGCGCCGGTGCTGGGTTGTACTTCGATACCACGGCCCTCGGCTCGTGGTTGTCGGTTAGCGGTTTGGCGGGCAATCCAGCCGGCCTCAGGCCGCTCTATAACGAAGGGCTTACCGCTCCAGACATCGTGCCGAATGTTTCCATATTTCCGGCCAATCCTGCCACGAGCATCCCCAACAACGGCGCGGGCGGCGTTTGCACGGGTGTAAAAGTGGCTACCTGCCCCAATCTGAGCATCGCTTCCGTGGATCAGAATTACTCGATGGGGAATACGACAAACATGTCGGCCAGCGTGGAGAAGGCCTTAGGCAGGAAGGCGATCATGGAGATCAGCTACGTGGGAGAGCGCGGGCGTCACCTGAAGAGTTCCTGGGATCTCAACCAGCCCGGCTATGGCTCCACCACCAACACGGCGATCACTAATGGATTCTCCTACTCGCAGACCCAGCGGCCCTACTTCACCCAATACCCCAACTTCGCTAAGATCACGGAGACCTCCAGCTTAGGGTCGTCGGACGCCAACGCCTTGCAGGCTTATATCAGGACTCGAGGCTGGCATGGCCTGATCTCCGAAGTTTCCTATGCTCTATCAACCAGCAAGGGCACGGGAAGCATCGAGGACTATAACAATCCCGCGCTCGACTACGGCTCCAACGCAGTCGTCACCAACCAACTCAAGGGCTACTGGGACTATGTTATCCCCAGCTTCAAGCACGGGCCATCGTGGCTGGCCAGCAAGTGGGTGACGGGTGGTTGGCAGACTTCCGGCACAATTTTGTTCAAAGGCGCCACAGCCGTTACAGCGAGCGGTTCGGGGTCCTGTAACCAGTCGGCTTCAACTGGCAATACCTACGCCCTTACCTGCTCCGGGCTGGGAGTGGGCGAGGCCGGCGGTCGTGCCGATCTCACTGGCCTTCCGCGCTTCTGTCCAAATGGAAATTGCGGGGGTACTTTGGCAACTGGGCTCTCGGGAACGTCCAGAAGCACGATTGTCAATGGCAAGATTCAGTGGTACAACCCCTACTCGGTGATCTCGCCTCCGGGGTGCTCGACTGGCGCCGCAAGCTTTGGTCCCTCCTGTCCCGGACCACTCACCTCGTACTACGGAACCACCAAGCCTGGTCAGATTCACGGAGCGCCGGGATTCAAAGACATCGATCTCTCCATCTTCAAGAACTTCCCCATTACTGAGCGGATTAAGGGTCAGTTCCGTGGGGAGATGTACAACTTCTTCAACTGGGTCAACCTCTCGAAGCCGTCGCTGGCATCTGGAAACACCGCGACGGACCTCCGGTATGCGGGGTTGAATGTTTCCGACTCGACAAGCACAGGACAGATCACAACCACCATTGGCGGCACGAGCGACCCTGGCATCACTGAGGGCGAACCGTTCAACTGCCAACTCGCGCTCAGAATAATGTTCTAACTCAAATCGGCGGGGGAATCGTCCTCGGGCCTGAGGACGGTTTCTTCCAAGACGTTTCGGTTCCTTGAAGATGGAGCACTCCCTATGAGAAGCAATCGACACATCAAGGTACTCATGCTGGCCGCGGCAATGGCAATCACCCATGTTTGCGTGGCCGCCGAGGTCTCAGGCGACTGGGTTGGGCAGTTGACCGGCCCGTTCCAGAACCAATACACAGCGCAGTACAACCACGTCGCACTAAAGGCTGTCGGCACGAAGCTGAGTGGCATGTGGGGAGCAAACAAGCTTGTGGGAACGCTGACGGGAGCCAAGGTGGACATCTCCCTGACCGACGCGAGCGGCAAGCCGATGGGCACGCTCACCGGAACGATGGACGGAGACAGTTTCTCCGGGACGGGAAGCGTGGTGCCGGCTGCCAGAATCGGCGGCGGCGGGATGGGAGCTGCGCAGCCTCCGAGCGCCGTGACGTGGAAGCTGAGCCGCGCGGTGACTCCTCCGGCCAAACCCAAGACGTACGACTTCGATCCGCCCGTCTCGTACGGCACGTACTCCGCTGCCGAGCCGCCGAACCTGCACATCTTCCCCGGCGACACGGTGAACACGCAGAGTAAGGCCGGCGCCAACGCCATTCGCCATGGCACTGGAGGGGATGCCAACATCGGCCCCTTCTACGTTGAAGGAGCGCTGCCCGGCGACACGCTGGTGGTGCATTTCATCAAGATCCAGACGAACACGCTGATCGGCCGTCAGGGCAGCCGCTTCAACCAGTACGCGGTAACACCGGCCTACAATCTGGCAGCGCAGTACGACGCTAACTTCGACGGCGGCTGGAGCCAGTATCCCGACAAGGGAATCGCAACGCTGCCCGCTTCGCCCGGGCTGCCCCATCTGACGATTCCTTTGAAGCCGATGCTGGGCTGCATCTCCGTTGCGCCCCCTGGAGAAGAGCAGTGGGGCGGGACGGACCTCGGGGTCTTCGGCGGCAACATGGACTATAACCAATGGGTGACGGGGGCAACCCTGTATTTCCCGGTCTTCCATCCTGGCGCGCTGTTTGGATTTGGCGACGCCCACGGAGCGATGGGCGATGGCGAAGTAGTCGGCACCGGCCTGGAGACATCGGTGGACGTCACCTTCTCGGTCGACGTGATCAAGGGGTACGCAACGTCCCAGGTACGCGGCGAAGACAAGGACTATCTGATTTCCATGGGGGTATCGGGATCGGTTCCCGAGTCGATCCAGCTTGCCACGTCCCAACTGGCGGAGTGGATCAAACACGACTACCACCTCAACGATAGCGAGGTCGCATTGCTCTTTGGCGATGCGCTCAAGTACGAAATCACGGAGCTGGTCGACCCGCATTTCAATGTGGCGGCCAAAATTCCCAAGAGTGTGCTCGCTACCCTCAACAAATAAAGCATTTTTCGTGCGATCGAGAATCCGCAGAACAGGAGCAGGACGATGGCAAAGCAATGGATGAAGATGGCCGCTCTGGCCGGTGCGATCGCATTGACACAGATGTGCATTGCGCAAGATGTTTCCGGCAACTGGATCGCCACAGTTGGTGGAAGCGCCGAGGCAGAACCGTCGTATGCCAGGGTCACGCTTAAGGCTGACGGAGAGAAGCTGAGCGGCATGTGGGGGACCTCGAAGATTGACGGCACCCTCACCGGCGGCAAGCTCGACATCAAACTCACCGACGCGCAGGGCGCCGCCTCCGGCAGCGCTACCGGGACGCTCGCCGCCGGCAGCTTCACCGGTACCGGCACTGGCCTTGCGACTGGGGGCGGTCGAGGAGGCAGAGGCGGTGGTGGAGGATTTGGCGGGGGCGGAGGCGGTCGTGGAGGCAGAGGCGCGGCAGCCGCAACTGCTGCCCCTGGTGCAGCTCCCGTTCTAGGTGGGGAGGCCCCGGCTGCTGCTGCGGGCGGCAGACGTGGAGGGGGCGGTGGTGGATTCGGAGGCGGCCTTGCTGCGGGACCAGTCAGTTTCACGCTGGCTCACGCTCCAGTTCCCCCGGCGAAGCCACGCAACATTACCTATAATCCAACATCCTTTGAGAGTTACTATTCGGCGAAGAATAAACCTGATCTCACAATCTTTCCGGGCGATATTGTCCACACCTGGACCACGGATGCGAGTGGCGTCGATGCCAAGGGCGTACATCACCCTGGCGGCGACGACAATATTGGCCCGATCTATGTTCAGGGCGCCCTGCCTGGAGATACGCTCGCGGTTCATCTGCTTAAGATTCGAACCAACCGTTCCACCGCACATCAGGGGAGCCACCTCAATGCACATGCGGCCACCGAAGCCTACCTGGTCGGTGCCCAGTACGATCCGGCGGTAGACGGCGACTGGACGCTGCTGCCCGACAAGGGATACGCCGTGCCTACGCATCCCAGCACGCACATGAAGAACTACAAAATACCTTTGACTCCGATGCTGGGCTGCATCTCCGTCGCCCCGCAAGGAGATCAGCAGTATCGCGGTGGGGACCTGGGTCCGTGGGGGGGCAATCTGGACTACAACCAGATCGAGGAGGGCGCAACGGTCTATCTCCCGGTCTTCCACGCCGGCGCACTCCTCGGCATGGGAGACGGCCACGCGGCCATGGGCGATGGGGAGGTGGTGGGCAGCGGCCTGGAGACCTCGATGGACGTTGACTTTTCCGTCGATGTTATTCCGGGCGATTCCAGCGGGATGGTACGTGTCGAAAACAAGGACTATCTGATTGCCCTCGGGGTATCCGGCTCTGTGCCTGTTTCCATTCAGACCGCAACCTCCCAGTTGGCAACGTGGATTAAGGAAAAGTACAAGCTGTCTGACAGTGAAGTAGCCATCCTCTTTGCCTCCACCTTGAAGTACGACATTACGGAGCTGGTGGACGCGAGATATGACGTTGCGGCGAAGGTGCCGAAAAGTGTGTTGGACACGATGAAATAAAGGCCGTTGCAACATAACGATTCGTTGGCGCTGGATCTGTTCGTGCGCCAACATTGGAATCTTTTCCTTAGCAATTGCACGTATCGAATCTGCAAGGCATGAAGAAGCAAGCCAGTCGGAGTTCAGAGCTTTTCCAGCTTCCCCTGTATACGGGTGAAGCATCAACTATGGGGTCGACCTCAACCAGTGTCACAGGAGAGTCTGATGAACTTTACCAAGAATGATGTATCCCGTCGTGGCTTTATGCGACTATTCGGAGCAGCGGGCGTAACCGCGGCCACGCTGCCGGTCATTGGCCAATCACACTATGCGCTCGCCCAGGCAGCGCAGACGCCAGCAGCAGGCGCGGCAGGTGCCCGACGTCGCGGCATGGGCGGCGGCGCCGGGTCCGACTTTGGCGATATGCGGGTGCGCGACGCCAATGCCGTCATTATTAGTTCGAATGAAAACCCGTTGGGGCCGGCCACCTGTGCACTGGAAGCTATTCAGCAGTATTCCAATTCAGGCGGACGGTACCATCAGGAAGCGAAGAGCGAGACGGTGAAGGCCTTCAGCGATACCTTCGATCTAAAGACAGGTTACGTCAGCATGTATCCCGGTTCGGGCAACGCGGTGGACCTGGCGCTCTACTCCAACATCGGCCCGGACAAGCCGCTGGTGGTGGCCGATCCCAGCTACGAGCAGGGACCGCGTGCCGCCACTGTGATGAAGGCCAAACTATTCAGCGTTCCCCTGACCAAGGACGGGCGGCATGATGTGAAGGCGATGGCTGCAGCTACCCCTAAAGCCGGCGCTTACTATATTGTGAATCCCAACAACCCGACCGGGACCATGACGCCAAAGGAAGATCTGGTCTGGCTGCTTGAACACAAGGCCCCTGGCTCTGTTCTGGTGATCGATGAAGCCTACTTCCACTTCTCCAACGACGACTCGATGATCGATCAGGTCGCCAAGGACAAGGACGTCATCGTAACCCGGACCTTCTCGAAGATCTACGGCATGGCGGGACTGCGCGCCGGGTTCTTTATTGCCAAGCCGGAACTGATCGAAAAACTCTCCACTCTTGACCAGAGCGTTGGCCGCAACGGCTCAGGATCGGTTTCCATGGGAACGGCCCATGCCGCGACCGCCAGTGTGCTGGACAAGACCCTGATTCCAACCCGGCGCAAGATTAACGCGGACATCCGCGCCGGCACGTTGGAGTGGATGGAGAAGAGTGGGTACAAGTACTATCCCGGATCCCAGGCGAATTTCTTCATGGTGGACGTCAAGCGTCCAGGGCGCGAGTTCTCGGCCCTGATGCAGAAGCAAGATGTTTTTATCGGCCGTACGTGGGCTGCGATGCCGAACTATGTGCGGGTTACTGTCGGCACCGCGGAAGAGATGCAGAAGTTTCAGGTTGCCTTCAAGAAGAGCTACGAGACGGCGCCGGCAGCGGCCCATCTCGATCTGCCCTATACCGCATACTCGGAACTGGATCGCCACTACGCGTAGTTCAACTCTATCCAACGCTTTTTCGCGTACCGCCGGACGAGATGTCTTGTCCGGCGGCTTTTTTTACAAAATTAATCGCGGCATTCAACCGCCGCAGCCGCATCGCCTTTCGGACTTGCAGCATCTCAACCCGCCGCCAAGTTCGCGCACAGCGAAAAGGGTCCCATGCGGGACCCTTCTCATGCTTGCACTTGCGACAACGTAGACCAGACGAACCACCGGCAGTCAGCTTAGGAAGCGTGCTTGACGGCTGCGTCGTAACCCGACTGGAAGGCCGAGCGGTATGTGTTCACTGCATCGGTGCCCTTCACTGGCGGGTGCAGATAAAGGTGCGAAGACTTGGCGTCGATCTTGCGCTTCGCCTGTGTGTCTAGCTTGGCTGCCTCTATACCGTCGCGATAGCCCTGCTGTGCCTGCTCCGTTCCTGGAGGCGGCGTGTTCCAGTCCTGGGTTGCGCTGTTCTGGGTTTGATTCCCTGCTTGGGAACTTTGGGCCAGCGTCATGAATGGAACGCTGGTCATAATCGCCACTGCAATCAGTGGTGTTGCGATGCGGGTTAACTTCTTCATAGTGTCCTCAAAATGCTTAAGAGGCTGGTTAGAGCCCCAAGCCAAACGAAACTTACACTACCCTAGTGACATTTGGCAAGCCTGTATGTGATTTAGGTCACGATTTGTTACATACCCGTAATTTGTAACCTTTTTAAGGCCCGGATTTTGCTACTTGCAGGTTACATATTCATCCATCTGTTGCACATTTTCCGGTTGAACAATGTCCGGATGAACTCGAGCATCCAGGCTAACTGCGCCATTTATGCCTCCCGCCGCTCCATTGTTGGGCACAACCCCCTCCATTCGAAGAAGCGACCAAGCATATGTGCTGGGAGAAATCGCGGCATCTGCCTGATTTTTAATGGATTGTGACGGCCGGGGCGGTCCGATTCGAACTGAGGACCCTGCTCTCAAAACAGATCCAATCGTTTGTGGAACTCTGTTGAAATCGAAGGGCAATAAGTAATTTTGATTGAGATGTTTACTGCGCTTGCCCATCCTTGCTGACCACCGGACTATTGGGTGCTTTGACAGCTACATTTTTATCTGCAGTGACGAATTGCCCACATGCTTGTATACGGCGAAACATCGAGAAAGCGCCACAGCCTCGATCGGATTGACCGATTCTTGACCAGTGGGCCTATGGCAGGTAGTCTGGCATCAGTTATCCACCATTTGTGCAACTCATAAGAATTGGTTCGCGAAGCCTCAACTTCGCTTTCCTCCTGTTCCCGGCCAGGGTCCTCATGTGACCCCAAATATCATGATGTCTTTGCCGTCCGCATGCAGCATACATTGCCTGGGGTGTGGCTGGGTTCAGCTTGGAACGAATTTTCTTTGGAACGGATGAATGCCGAACACAACGACCCAACAATTTGAATCGGTTCAGGATGAACTGGTTGATGGAAGGGCCGCACCAACAGATACTCCTCGGTATCTGATTCCGCTCATCATGCTGGTTTCGCTGGCCATCCGCATGGTGGTCGTTTACTTTACCTATCGCGATTTACCGGATGTGGACAAATACTGTGAACGGTTCGGATGGGAGGTTGGCTGGGTGGCGCGTGCGCTTGCCAGTGGGCGCGGATTCACCTCGCCGTACCATCTATTCAGCGGACCCACAGCTCTTGTACCCCCACTGTATACCTGGCTGCTCGCGGGTGTTTTTCGCCTCTTCGGCATCTACTCGCTCAAATCGGGATTCATCATTCTTTCTATTAACAGCCTGTTCTCCACGCTCACCTGCATCCCTGTGTATTTCAGCGCGAAGTATTCTCTCGGGATGCGCGGCGCAAGGGTTGCATGTCTGGCTTGGGCCGTCTATCCATTTGCAATTTATTTTTCCGCGGCTCGCGTATGGGAGTACGCGCTCACCACACTACTGTTTACCATCTGCTTCTGCATTGCACAGCGAATTCACAGGTTCACAAATCCGCTTGCCTGGATCTGCTTCGGAGCACTTTACGGGCTCACTGCATTGTCGAATTCTGCGGTTCTCGCGGTGCTGCCGTTTCTTTTGCTACTGGCTCTTTGGAAGGGTTGGCAGGCAGGCAGACGCTGGCTGTTCCATGGAGTTCTGGCAGTGGCCGGCGTCTTTATCGTCATTGCTCCATGGACTTTGCGCAACTCCCGTGTACTGCATGTCCTTTGCCCCGTTCGCGATAATTTCTGGCTGGAATTTTATCTGGGTAATTTCGGAGATACATCCGATCCGAACCCTGCCTATGCGCACCCGGCCGATAATCCGGTGGAGATGCAGAAGTATCTCTCCCTGCAAGAGACGGCGTATCTGGCGGAGAAGCACGCGCTGGCTGTCAATTATGTCCGCCATCATCCGCTGTTCTTCGTGTATGTCTCGTTACGTCGAGTTGTCTATTACTGGAGCGGCTTCTGGAGCTTCAGCCATGAATATATGCAGCGTGAGCCTTTCGAGCTGCCGAACATATTATTTTGCGGCACAATGACGTTGCTGATGCTGCGTGGAGCTCGCCGTCTATGGCGCGAGAATCGCGATGCGGCGTTGCCATATTTCATATTGATAGCGATCTTTCCGTTGGCGTACTACATTACGCATCCCGCAATGGACTACCGCCAGCCGATTGAGCCGGCCGTTGTTGTGCTTGCCATCGCGGGATGGTTCCCGGGCAGGCAGATACAGGGCAGTCAAGATGAAGCAGGACGAAGAGTGTAAATGAGTATCAGCGCCGAAAGATTCTGGATAAGGATCTTTGACAATGTCGCCTGGAACACGAGTTATCGCAGTAATCTTCTGGGTGCTTGCATTCGTGACGATGTTAGTTAGGCGGGTGGCCCACCCTTTCCGTATTCATTCTCACCCTACGCCTCAAAATATTGGGTGCCCCATCCTTCGCGTTCTTTGCGAAGGGTGGGTGTTACCGAATTTCACTTAGCAGCATCGTGTTTGCTTCTCGTCTTCATGCCGTCCATTCCGACTCAATCTCGACCGTACCCATTCTACCCGTCGCATAATGCACGCAACTGGACCATGGCCAGTCTTCCGGTCTCGCCACCAGTCCTCGCCGCACCGGATTCTACAACGGGTAGTAGTGCGTGGTCTCCCACCCTTCCGCGATAAAGCTGCGGAAGGATGGGGCACCCGAAGTTTTGTGGAGAGTAATAGGGCGGGCCACCTGCCCCATCTGCTTGATTCTTAATGAAATGTGTTGGTCGGGGCGGTCAGATTCGAACTGACGACCCTCTGCTCCCAAAGCAGATGCGCTACCAGGCTGCGCTACGCCCCGACATTCTTCAATCTTACCGTACTCGCAGCAGCATGCTAACCAGCGTGCCGCGCAGGGATCGTTTGCGTGGGCAGCCCAGGCGATCCGCACCCACACCAGGTACAAGGCGATTTACTGACCTCAGGCCGATGCTATAATTCAACTAGATGGCGGTTATAGTTCAGTGGCAGAACGCCGCTCTGTGGCAGCGGATGTCCTGGGTTCGAACCCCAGTAGCCGCCCCAAAATCTCATGATCGAACTCGCACGTTGGCGCAGTGCTTCGGGTTCCGAGTCAACTTTGATCCACTCGCTTAAGACCCCACACGCGCACGCTGCCGCCCCTCTCATAGTCCCGGATGCGGTCGCTGCCGCGGAATTTACCGTGGCCAGCGTCTGCGTTGGCAGAGCAGGCAAGCGATGAGCGGCACAAGAACTGTTGATTCGTCGAACGGCCTTGCACCTATTGCAGCGGACAACGATGCGGTCTCCGTGGTCCGCGAATCGGCTGCCTTTGCGATGCAGGCGATAGCACCCCCACGATTTGAAGCGCGGGCATTTCATCCGCGACTGTTTCTGAGCAACGGACACCTGCAGACGATCGCCGGCAATTTTTTGCCGCGTGCGAACGCTCTGCCTGAACCGGTGCCAGAGTTGGTGGAAGTATCCCCTGGCAGCGACTCGCAGATTGCAAGCAATGTATTGTGCGAGTGTCACTGGCATCCTTTGACGGTGCGCGCGAGCCGCCCCACCGTGATCCTGCTGCATGGCCTGGAGGGTTCGTCGGAGTCGCAGTATGTGGTGGGCAACGCCAATAAGATGTGGCGCGCCGGGGCCAATGTGATTCGCATGAACATGCGCAACTGCGGCGGCACGGAGCGGCTTTCGCCCACGCTCTACCACTCCGGGCTCTCCTGCGATGTGGGGTTTGTGCTGCGCCACTTTATCGAGCGCGAACATCTTAATAGCGTCGCGCTGGTTGGCTATTCGATGGGTGGAAACGTGGTGCTCAAGCTGGCCGGCGAACTCGGCGCAGACGCTCCGCGCCAATTGCATTCGGTGGTCGCCGTCTCGCCGTCCATTGACCTTGGGCCGACCGCCGACGCCCTGCACCGGCGCGCAAACCGAATCTACGAGCGGCGCTTCCTGCGCAGGTTGATCAAGCGCTTCCGGTTCAAGGCGAGGCTGTTCCCGCGTGCGTACAATCCCCGGCTTGTCGCCGGGGTCCGCTCCCTGCGGGAGTACGACGAACGCATCACGGCGCTCTATTCCGGCTTTGCCTCCGCGGACGACTACTACTACCGCGCCTCCGCGGCTCGCGTCGTGGATCGCATCCATGTACCCACGCTGGTGCTGCATGCGCTCGACGATCCCTTCGTTCTGCTCACCCCGCAGACGCGGACAGCACTGGTTGCGAACCCATTCATCACTCTGCTCGAATCCGAACACGGCGGCCACTGCGCCTTCCTCGCCAAGCCCGGCCGCGGCAACGGAGACGATGGTTACTGGGCAGAGACCACGCTGCTCCGCTTCATCCTCGATCACGCCTGAAGCGCATCCACACCCTGAGATAATCGAACTATGCTTGCCGAGTGGTCTGCCGAATGCGCCGCCGAGGATCCGATTCTGGTCGTCCCATGGCAGAACTCCGACGGAACGACGGGCTTCGTCGATCTACGCGCCAGCCCGCGAGACTTTGACGCAGTCACCGAGGCGGAACAGCATCCTCCGATGATGCAGGCGTTGCGCGCTCTCAATGCGACGCGTTCTCCCTTCTTCACCGCCAAGTGCGACACATGGCCGATGGATGCAGCAGAGCTGCAGCAGTTGCAACTGGATCTCGACGCGGGCCCCGACGACGCGCCTGCGGGATATGCCAGCTACATCGACCTCATCTGGAGCGACCATTCGCTCTTCAGTTCATACCACCGGCAGGAGCAGATGCTGCGCCTGCTGACGCGGCTGGCTGCTCCGCTGGACCGTCCCTGGGCCGCGCTGGAGTGTGTGCTCCGCCCCGCTCTGCTGGACCTGGAAGGCGTGAGCGAAGGCTACGCTGTGAGCCTGTACGTCAAGGCGCTGGGCCATAGCCCGCAGGCCGCGAGCAAGGAGTGGGTAGCCGCGCTGTCAGCCGTCGTCGCGCTCATCCGCGGCAAGGACTTCGCTCAGTGATGCTGCGCTGCTTATCCTGCAGTGGTGGAGCATCCGTATATAAATTATACTTATGATAACTCAAGCATCAATATAATTATCTTATAGTTTGTTTATGCGAGCGAACCGCAGTAAACAAGTCTTCGATGCCACTGCTTCTACCTACGATAACGACCGCTCCCGCCTCATCCCAGGCTGCGACACATTCTATCGCTGGGCGATCGACCTCATCCCACCGCGCGCCAAGGTGATCCTCGATCTCGGTGCCGGCTCCGGCCTTCTGACCGTTCTTATCCGTCAGCGCTTTCCGCAGGCATGTATTCACCTCATTGATTTTTCAGGCCCGATGCTCGATCTTGCGCGTCAACGCATGGGCAACGACCCCAACGTCGTCTTCCACCAGGCCGATTATCTGAAGCAGTCGCTGCCTCAGCAGCTTTGCGCCATCGTCACATCGCTCTCGATTCATCACATCGACGACGCAGACAAGCTTCCGCTCTTCGCCAAGGCCCATGCGGCACTGAAGCCCAACGGACGCTTTATCAACGCCGACCAGGTTGCAGGTCCCAGCGCAACACTCGACGCCACCTACAAAGCTCTGTGGCTGGAACAGGTGCGCGCTAACGGTGCGAGTGAGCAGCAGATCGCCGACTCTCTGTTTCGCAAGCAGGAAGACCGATGCGCCTCGGTGGAACTACAAATGGCATGGATGCGGGCCGCAGGGTTTGCGGACGTCGACTGCTGGTACAAAGACAACTGCTTTGCTGTGATGGCGGGGACGAAGAATTAATAGCTGCCGGCGAAGATGGCTTTGAGCTTGGCGCGGAGGCCCTGCTCCTCGCTGGCGCGGCGCACCTGGGTGCGATGGGTGTAGAGCAGCATACCGATGGCGACGGAGAACTCCGGGCTGGACAGCTCCTGCGGCATGCGCGAGAGCGGCACCGGTGAGCCGACCCGCGTGGGCACGCGCAGCAGGCTCTCGGCGTTGTCCAGCAAGCCGGCCAGGAGCGCTCCGCCGCCGGTGAGGACACATCCCGCGCCCAGCGCTTCCAGCACTCCGCCCTGGCGCAGGTTGTCGCGCAGCATGGTGAAGAGCTCGCGGGCCCGCGGCTCCAGAATCTCCGCCAAAAATCTCTGCCGCACCAGACGCGCGGGGGGTGCGTCGCCGCTGAGCGAGCCTGTGGCCAGGTTGGAACCGACCTCGATCTCGTTGGACTGTGGCACCGCGGTGACGACGCAGTTTCCGTACACGCGCTTCAGTTCCTCGGCCTCTTCGACCGAGACATGCAGGCCGACGGCGAGGTCGTTGGTGAAGTGGTCGCCGCCGATGGGCAGAACGGCAGTGTGCGCGATCGAGCCCTCGAAGAAGACGGCAAGCTCGGTGGTGCTGGAGCCGATATCGACCAGGCAGACGCCCAGCTCGCGCTCGTCGGCCGAGAGTACGGCCTCCGCCGCCGCGATTCCCTCGTAGATGGTGTCGCCCACCTCCAGTCCCGCGCGATTGGCGCAGGTGACCACGCTCTGCGCAACGCCACCGGAGCAGGTGGAGAGGTGCAGGTTCACCTCCAGCTTATTGCCTACCATTCCGATGGGGTCGTGGATTCCGGCCTGGTCGTCGAGGATGAACTCCTGCGGCAACAGGTGCAGCACCTCGCGGTCCGGCGGTAGCGCCACCGAGCGAGCGCGATCGACAGCGGCGCGCACCTCGTCGCGCGTGATCTCGCGCATTCGGCTGCCCAGGGAGATTCCGCCGCGGCTGTTGACCCCGCGTACATGAGTGCCGCCGATGCCGACCACTACCTGCTCGATGTCGCAGCGCGCCACGCGTTCCGCCGTCAGCGCCGCCTTGTTGATTGCTTCGGCTGCCGGGCCAAGCTCGGCGATGAGCCCCTTGCGCATGCCGCGGGACGTCTCAATCCCGTGACCGCGGTAGCGCAGCACGCCATCCAGCAGTTCCGCCACCAGCACGCAGATCTTGCTGCTGCCCGCGTCCAGAACGGTGATTAGATTGTCCTGCCGGGGATTCATCGTGCATCCCCCTGCATGGCCGCGGCAGATGCAGCCGGCTTGCCTGTCAACTTCTTTGCGGTGAGCGGGTTCTTCGGTTTCGCGGCAGCGGCATGCGCTCTGAGTGTGGCCGCTGCGCTATGCGCCTGTGGCTTCGCGCTGTCGGCGACGACGGTTTCTGCGGGTGTTGTAGTCGCAGCCCCAGCCGCTGCACTATCGCTGGCCGCAGCCGCCGCGCCGGGCTGCATCTCCAGCACTACCTGCCGCTCGTAGCGCAGGTCCACCGAAGCCAGCTTAGGATACTGCGCACGCCACTCTGCCAGGTGCTGCTCATACTGACGATACCGCTGCAGATATTTGCCATCGCCGAAGTGCACCAGAATGTCCGTGGCGCCGGATGCGTCGGACGCAGGATCGGGAAGAATCGCCTTCACGTCCTCCGGATTCGAGACATCCACCTCGCTCAGGCGGTGCGAGATATTTTCTCCGCCAGCGTCCAGCGCCGCCACAAAACCCAGATAAATCTTCATGCGAGCTGAGCGTACGGAAAGCGGGTCCTGGGCCGAGAGGCCTGTGAGCACGGGGAAGGAGTAGTGCGGAGCATTGCGCGCAACTGACCCGGTCGGCTGGCCGCGTGAGTCGTCCGAGCCTGCGCCCGAAAGGTCCGGCCCAGGGAGGTTGAGCAGCACGCCGTTGGCGTCCACCAGCCCGATCTCCGCGCCCTGGCGAACGAAGGCCACCGGAGTGCGTTCCACGATGGCCACGCGCACCCGGTTGGGCAGAAGCCGCATCACGGTGGCGTGCTCGACCCAGGGCAGTCTCTCCAGTTCGGCGCGGCGCTGGGCCATCGGAATGTTGAAGATGTTGCGCTCTACATCCTCGCCGAAGACGCTGAGCAGTTGCGCGGTGGTCAGGCGGCTGTTGCCGGCAATCTGGATGGACTGCGAACCGGAGACCGTGAAATGCCCGTCGTGCAGGAGGAAGTTGCGCACGGCCAGCACTGCCGCAACCCCCGCCCCGGCCAGCAACAGAAGACCAGAGCTCATGGCGATCCGTCCCCACAGCGACTTGGGCAGAAGGCCGCCATGGAAGCTTAGGTGAACTCGCGGGCGCGTCGATTGCTGCTCAAACTCACTCTCCGGGGCCATGTCGCCGCTGTATCCGTTGGCGTAGGAGGCGTTGCGTCGCAAAGGCATATCGGTCACCGCGGTTCGTCGCCTTTCCCCCGGGAATCTGGCCTCTGTAGAGGCACGATCCTGCTCCGGCGCATCGAGCACCGCCGTGTCACCCCTCGAAAACAGATTGCCTGATCGCAAGCCCTGAGCAAGGGTCGCGAGGAATCGCCAGGCTCAATCATACCGCGCGGGTATGGCCGCGGACGCCTGTATATGGGGGAGTACCCACTCAGCAACTCACCTGAAATCTGCTTGACACAGGCATTTACCCGGAGGTTGCCTGTCGCGACAGATGTGGCTCACTGCAAATTATCGATAGGGCGTTCGACGTGGTCGATGACCAGAACGTCCACCGGGGCCTTCGAGGGTGCCAGCATCAATCCGAGTTGGTTCTGCAGCGCCTGCTGAAACGAAGTGACCGGCGTGTCGGCGTCCGCTCCGGGGTCCATCGGGAGGAAAGCCTCCGGAGTGAACTCGAGGGAGAAATCGACGCTCTCCTTAATTGCGGTGCGATCGATCACCGGGCGATCCAGATCTCCCATGGTTGGAAGATACATTGCCAGCACCGACAGAGGCATATTGCGCGAGCCCGTGAGCTTGACATGGTCCGCCTGGGGAATCGTCATCAGCGCCTTGTCCAGACAGAGCGGCGGAAAGACATCCTTTACCGCTGGGCTTTTGACCGGCTGGGCCGTGCCGCAGGCGGGTGTGTGCGGGTGCAGCCGTGGCCCCATCTTTCCCGGTTTGATCTGGGTGAGCAGATAGACGGGGACCGTCCGCGTCTCGAAGTGGGCCTGCAAGCCGAAGCGGTCCGCCAGCAGCGATTGCAACATAAGCCGCACCTGGTCTTTGGTTGGTCTGCGTGCCGCGCGCGCCTGAATCTCGTATGAATCCGTCAGCACCCACTTGGGCAGCGGGGCCAGAAGGGCGCGCATCTGTGCGTCGGTGAACCATTGCTTGTAGGCAAACTGGATGTAGACGATCAGGGGAAAGTCGGCGTGGAAGTTGCCATCGGTGGGGGGCATGCCGTCGTCGGCGCTCAACGCGAAGCTGGGCTGCTTGAACGTGCCGGAGGTGTCCTGGTGAATGGAGACGAGGCTGAACTTCATCTTGCCGCCCGCGGCGATCTGCCACGGCGGCATTACGGGCGCGGCTGTAGGCGCTGTCGTTGTTTGAGCCTGGGCAATCAGAGGCATGGCGAGCAGGATCGCGGTCAGAATCCCAACTGCACACTCCACACGACCTGTCGCCGGTGCCCTCTTCATGCGTCCATCCTAGTGCCGTGGGACGTGTTTGCTCCGTCCGTCGCGCCCAGCGCCTCCAGCAGCATCCCGCTCGCCTGCGAAACATTCCCCGCGCCGAGGGTGAGGATGACATCGCCCTCGCGCGCGGAGTGGGTAAGCGCGGCCACGCCTGCGGCCATCGATTCTGCGAAGTACACGCCGGCGGAGACTGTGTTGGTGCGGCGGATGGCATCGACCAGCGACGGTGCATCGACACCGGGGATGGGCTGCTCGCTGGCCGCATAGATGTCCAGCACCTGCACGCTGTCTGCGTCCGCGAACGCGCGGGCGAACTCCGGCTGCAGGTCGCGCGTGCGGCTATAGCGGTGGGGCTGGAAGAGCACATGCACGCGCGCGTAGCCTGCATCGCGAGCGGCGCGGAGGGTGGCGAGGATTTCGGTGGGGTGATGGCCGTAGTCGTCCACCACGGTTACACCGCGCACCGTTCCCTTGACCTGGAAGCGGCGATCGACACCGCGGAAGCTGGCGAGGCCAGCAGCAATGCCCTCCGCCGAGATGCCAAGCTGCACGCCAATGGCAATTGCGGCGGTGGCATTCAGAACATTGTGCCGCCCAGGAACGTGCAGCGTGAACGGCCCCAGCATTAACCCGCGGCAGTTGACCTCAAACTGCCAGTGGCCGTAGCTGGATTGCCGATCGCAGTGCGCGTCTGCTTGATGCTGCGCTCCAGGCTGCCTGAGTCCGTGCAGTTGAAAGTCCGCGCCGCCGGATTCGCCGTAGGTATAGACGCGACGGTGGACGCGCTCCAGCACGCCGCGCAGCAGAGCATTGTCCACGCAAGCTGTGGTTGCACCATAGAACGGCACGCGATCCATAAACTCGACGAAGGCACCCTCCACATCCTCCATATCGCGATAACAGTCCATATGCTCGCGGTCCAGGTTGGTGACCACGGCCAGTACCGGCGAGAGCTTCAGAAACGACCGGTCGCTCTCGTCCGCCTCGGCCACCAGGTACTGCGAGCGGCCCAGCCGAGCATTGGACCCCAGCGCGTTCACTCGACCGCCCACTACCACCGTTGGGTCCAGATTGCCCTCGCCGCCACCCGCTCCCAGCACCGCGGCAATCATCGAGGTGGTTGTCGTTTTGCCGTGCATCCCGGCCACGGCAATGCCGTACTTAAGGCGCATCAGCTCGGCCAGCATCTCGGCCCGCTGGATCACGGGAACCTTCTTCGCCCTGGCTTCGGTGATTTCGGGATTGTCCGCTGGAACGGCCGAACTGGTGACCACGACATCGGAGTCTGCCGCGTTGGCCGCCGCGTGGCCGGTGTAAATGGTTGCGCCCAGCCCGGCCAGACGATCGGTCGCAGCCGTTCTGCGCAGGTCAGAGCCCGACACCGCATAGCCCATGGTCAGCAGAATCTCCGCGATTCCGCTCATGCCGATGCCGCCGATGCCGATGAAGTGGATGCGGTGCGACGGAGCGAACAGAAAATGACCAGGCAAAGTCATACGAAAAACTCTCTCCTTGAAGCACTGTTTGCGATCGTTCGTCGCGCCCGAACTTCACTCTATCAGTCTTTCGCCGGATTGCAGAAAGCCGCGTCCTGGCTGCTCGCTGTTTCTACCGCCGTTCCAACTCGACGCTTGGCGAAGGTCATCCCGTTCCCCACGCCCACGGTGTCCCACTCCCCGGATACTGATCACCAGAATCGACTGATTGTTCCATCGCGCTGGCCACTTGGGCCCGGCAAGTCCCACCCCATGCAGAAGGTTCCCAACCAACCGGCAGCCTTCTGGCCGCAGGACGGACCGCATTAATGTTGCGATGCCGGATTCTAGAGGTTTGGCATAAATCAATGATTTATGTGTGATATAGCGCCTTCCAACACTCTCGTCACATCCCCTAATTACGATTCCATCTGGGCCATCGCCATGTCGCCAAAGCCGCGAGTATATGCGGTTTAGCTACTGCCGTCGCGCCGCATCGCACTCTGTGCGCTTTATCACACCATCCGGCTTGAGTAGCTGGTATCATCGGCAACGGTCGGAAAGTATGGTTCTAGGAGCGCTTAGAACGCCGATTGCGGAAATCCAATTTTGAACTGTTGATGAGGGAGGGTTTGTGTCTGTTAGTGCATGGGTATGTTTTCTTGCCGTGAGTGTGTGTTCGATTATCGTGGCGAGGATGTTCGCGCGTGAGGTGTTCGGATCGGAGATCGGAACTGCGATGTTGCCGCAGATCGCAGCCGCAATCAAGGAAGGCTCGCTGACCTTCTTGAAGCGTCAGTACAAGACTGTGGCGGCCCTGCTGGCCCTGCTGCTGCCCACACTCGCCTATGCGCAGCCGGAACGCGCGGGCGGAGGCGAAGCCAACCTGATTCTGCCGGATTTGACGACTGTGCAATTTTTCGGCATGAACGGACATGCCCTTCTGATGATCGGATTGCTGTTCTGCGTTGGCGGCCTGTTGTTCGGGATGGCGATCTATGTTCAGTTGAAGAACTCACCGGTCCATCGCACGATGCTGGAAATCTCCGAGCTGATCTATGAGACGTGCAAAACGTATCTGGTGACGCAGGGCAAGTTCATTCTTCTGCTGTGGGCCTTCATTGCGGTCATTATGTCGCTGTACTTCGGCATCCTAGCTCCAGTGCAGGGTCATCCGATTGCGGTTACATTGCCGATCATTCTGGCGTTCAGCCTGGTCGGCATCGCGGGCAGCTACGGGGTGGCGTGGTTCGGAATTCGTGTGAACACATTCGCCAACTCGCGCACAGCCTTCGCTGGATTGCGCGGCAAACCGTATCCGATCATGGCGATTCCCCTGAAGGCCGGCATGAGCATCGGCATGTTGCTGATCTCGGTCGAACTGCTGATCATGCTTTCCATTCTTCTGTTTGTCCCGCGCGATTATGCCGGCCCATGCTTTATCGGCTTCGCGATTGGCGAAAGCCTGGGAGCCGCGGCCCTGCGTATTGCCGGCGGCATCTTCACCAAGATTGCCGATATCGGCGCTGACCTGATGAAGATCGTATTCAAGATCAAGGAAGACGATGCGCGTAACCCTGGCGTCATCGCGGACTGCACAGGCGACAATGCGGGCGACTCCGTCGGACCCAGCGCAGACGGCTTCGAAACCTACGGCGTCACTGGCGTGGCCTTGATTACCTTCATTCTGCTGGCGGTCAAGGAACCATCGACGCAAGCGCAACTGCTGGTATGGATCTTCGTGATGCGCGTGGGAATGTTGTTCTCCAGCGCCGGTGCCTACTTCCTCAACACCGCCATCTCCAGCGCGAAATACAAAGACTCCGACGACATGGACTTTGAGGCGCCACTGACCTCGCTGGTATGGATCACGTCCATCACTTCAATTATCCTGACCTACATTGTCTCGTACCTGATGATCCCCACTCTGGGTGACGGAACACTGTGGTGGAAGCTGGCATCCATCATCTCGTGCGGAACACTGGCGGGTGCGGTCATACCTGAATTGGTCAAGGTTTTTACTTCAACCAAATCGACCCACGTGAAGGAAGTCGTCAAGTCGGCGCAAGAAGGCGGAGCTTCCCTGGGGATATTGTCGGGCTTCGTGGCCGGCAATTTTTCGGCCTACTGGCTGGGACTTAGCATGGTCGCCCTGATGGGAATGGGCTATTACTTCAGTCAGGGCCAGTCCATGGCGGACCAGATGCTCGCTCCGGCCGTCTTCGCGTTTGGCCTGGTCGCGTTCGGCTTCCTGGGCATGGGGCCGGTCACGATTGCCGTGGATTCCTACGGGCCGGTTACCGACAATGCTCAATCCGTTTACGAGTTGTCGCTGATCGAAAACGTTCCCGGCATCGAAGCCGAGTTGAAGAAGGACTTTAACATCGACGCCAAGTTCGAACGCTGCAAGCACCTGCTGGAAGCCAATGATGGAGCAGGCAATACCTTCAAGGCGACGGCAAAGCCGGTGCTGATCGGCACAGCCGTGGTGGGCGCAACCACGATGACCTTCTCGATCATCATGGCCCTCACCCACGGACTGACCGATAACGTGGATAAACTCTCTCTGCTGCACGCGCCCTTCATGCTTGGGTTGATCTGCGGCGGGGCAGTGATCTTCTGGTTCGCAGGCGCATCCACGCAGGCGGTCACCACCGGCGCGTACCGCGCGGTCGAGTTCATCAAGGCAAACATCAACCTGGAAAGCGTGGAGAAGGCGTCGGTCGCCGACAGCAAGAAGGTGGTGGAGATCTGCACCAAGTATGCGCAGAAGGGAATGTTCAACATCTTTCTCGCGGTCTTCTTCTCGACCCTTGCGTTCGCATTCATGGAGCCGTTCCTGTTTATCGGCTATCTGTTCTCGATTGCGATCTTCGGCCTGTACGAGGCCA